>NZ_CP022221.1:3527275-3833314 GCF_004114935.1 Bradyrhizobium zhanjiangense | reverse complement strand
ATTTGCGCGTAGGCCGGTCCCGCCAGCACGGCCAGCACCGCGGCCAAACGGAAAAGCTTCATCATCCACTCCTTGATCATCCATGAAGCGCGGATCGCCCGCGCCTCGTCATCCTTGTCGCGGCCGACCGCGACCTCAGCGCCGCCTGGCCGCTAGAGCCGGTCCGATCTGCACGATTTCGGCGCATGCAGCCAGTCGTCCCAGATCGGGCCGCATTTGGTGCACCCGTTCAGCGCAAGGCCGAGCGCAGCCAGACAAAAGACCAGGACACATCGACGCAACATCATCCACCCGTACCCAAGCGCGCCATCATATCGGGCGAAGTCGGGCATTTTCAAGCCGAAGAGACCGGCGCCAGACCGGGTGACTTTGCCGCGCCGATGCGCGCAGAATGAGGCGAAACATCCGGCCATAATGGAGGGAACGACAGCAATGCAAACGCAGCCAGACGCCGAGTTCGGCATCACTGACGCCAAACGCATCCTCGGCGAGGTCTTTGCGCCCTGGGTCCAGGATCTCGACCTCTCGATCGAGCGCATCGAGCACGCACAGCAAGCGGATGCGCCGGACTGGCAGCCGGGTGCCCTGCTGCGCATGCCGTTTTCGGAACGGCTGTGCCGGAACGGCGGCGTGGTCTGCGGCCAGGCGCTGATGGCGCTCGCCGACACCGCGATGGTGATCGCGATCCTCGCCGCCAACCGCGGCTATCGTCCGATGACCACGGTCGACCAGACCACGCATTTCATGCGCGCAGCCTCCTCCTCGGACGTGCTGGCGGACGCGCGCGTGGTGCGGCTCGGGCGCACCATGAGCTTTGGCCGCGTCACGCTGCTCTCGGCCTCCGACAACAAGCCGATTGCGATGGTGTCGAGCGCGTTCGCGATGCTGCCGGGGTGACCGTGCTACGAAAAGAAGAGAGCCGCGGTAGCGCCAGGCGCACCGCGGCTCTCAATGGAGTCATGTCGAGACAGCAAACGCGATTACGATCGCGCTTCGGCCATCACGCACGCGAGGTTACTTGCCGAGCACCTCGTCGGCCGCGGTCACGATGCTGACGTTCGGATTTTTTCCGCAATAGGCGCCGAACTTCTTGGCGTTCTCGATGAACACGTCGGTGTCGATGATCGCGTTGTCCTTGTCGCCCTTGTACCAGCCGTCCATCCAGGTCAGTACGACTTGGATGTTGTCTTCGCCACTCTCGAGGAATTGCTTGCAGCTCATGGTCGAGAGGTCCCACTTGATGGCGTGGGCGGGCATGGACGACAGCGAGAGCGCTGCAGCGAACAGAATCGAAAGCATGGTCTTCATCAGTATCTTCATCGGCGCGAACGCCATAAAGGGCTTGTCAGGAAAGTCGGCGGAGAGATCGTCCGCATCAACGTGGTAAACGAAGCCTGAAGCGCTGTGCAAGTAGCGCCAGTATTGAGTTGAGTTCAAGGTAATTTCTATGCGCTATTTCACAATGGTCATTGTGGATGAACGCAGATGATTGAGAGGCGTGCAACGCAGCGTCACCGCGTTTTCAAGGGGGGCAGGATCACCTTTGAAAATAGCGGAATCGCATGCACGGTGAGAAACATATCGACCGGCGGCGCTGCCGTCGATCTCGACGCCCCCACAACGCTGCCGCAGAGCTTCAAGTTATCGATTTCGTGCGACAATTTCGTGCGGACTTGCCGCCCCGTGTGGCGCAGCGACAAACGCGTCGGCCTTGCTTTCGTGCAATAGCGCGCGCGATGTGAACGATCGTTCGCATCGCATCCACAACACGATCATGATCGCGCGATACGACGGCGGCGACGCCAGCGCAGGCTTGCAATCGCAAACGCGACGACCGCGAGCGCGATCGTTGAGGACGCTGCAAGAAATCGTCCGCCGGGACGATCGATGGTGCGCGACCATAGCGATGGTGCCTCGCCCGGCCGCGCCAGGCGAAACGCAACGACGCTGTCGCCGATCGAAGTGCCTGCCTCGGAGTGGCCGCCGGCGCCGATCGCGACATATTGCTCGCCCTGCCAGAGATAGGTTATGGGATTGGCGACACCCGGGACCGGCAACCGGCCCTGCCACAGCTCCCTGCCGCTCCGCGCATCGAAGGCGCGCAAATAGGCGTCCATCGCTCCGGTGAAGACGAGCCCGCCTGCGGTGACCGCGAGCCCGTTGACGAGCGGCGCGCCCCACGGCAACGGCACGCCGAGCGGTGCAAGATCCTCGGTGGTGCCGACCGTCGAACGCCACAGGATTTTTCCGGCTTTCAGATCGACCGCGACCATCTCGCCCCAGGGCGGCTTGTTGCAGAGCAAACCGAGCGGCGACATCACCACCGCGCGCGTCATCGCGAACGGCGTGCCACGCTGCTGGCCGAAATCATGACCGGGCGGCGGATTGAACCCGACAGCTTCCGCGCGCGGGATCAGCTTGACGCGATGCACGGCGCGGCTGGTGTTGGCGTAGAGGATCTGGCTGACCGGATCGAAGGCGGCACTGCCCCAGTTCACCCCGCCACCGGTGAATGGAAACAACAGCGTGCCCTGCCTCGAAGGCGGCGTGAACAGGCCCTCATTGTGCGCCTCCGCGAATTGCCGCTCGCAGGACGAGCGACGCAGCGCAGGCAATAGCGCGAGCGCATCATCGGTCGAGATCGTCTGCGACGTCAGCGCGGGCACGTGCGTCGGGAACGGCTGGGTCGGCGACAATCTTTCCCCTTCCGCGCCGTCCTGCGGCACGGCGCGCTCCTCGACGGGCCAGACCGGCTTGCCGGTGTCGCGATCGAGCACGAAGACAAAACCCTGCTTGGTCGGCTGGATCACGACGTCGCGCTGGCCCTCACCTGTGTCGAGGCGCGCCAGCGTCGGTTGCGCCGCCAGATCGTAGTCCCAGACATCGTGACGCACGATCTGAAAGGCCCATACGAGTTCGCCGGTCTCGATGTGCAGCGCGACCACCGAATTGGCGTGCTCGTTGTTGCCCGGCCGCTTGCCGCCCCAGAAATCCGGCGAGGGCGACGACGTCGGCAGGAATACGAATCCGCGCGCGTCATCGACCGACATCGGCGCCCAGACATTGGCGTGACCGGCTTCGATGCCTTCGCGCTTGAGCGGCTCGAAGGTCCAGCGTGGCTGGCCGCTGCGCGCATCGAACGCTCGCACCACGCCGCTCGGCGCGTCGACACGGCGGTTGTCGCCGATCGCAGATCCGACTACGACGACACCGCGGCCGACCGCCGGCGGCGAGGTGATCTGGAATTCGCCCGGCCATTCCAGGGCCATTCCGATATCGAGCTTGATCTCACCGCCATTGCCAAATCCGGCACAGGGAACGCCTGTCTTCGCATCGAGCGCGATCAGGCGGACGTCGTTCGTGCCCATGAAGATGCGCGCGCGGCAGGCGGCATCCGGCGGCGCCGTGTCGTCGACCCAATAGGTGACGCCGCGGCAGACATAGCGATTGGCGGGGCGCTGGTTGATCGCGATCTTCGGATCATAGCGCCATTTCTGCGCGCCCGTGCCGGGATCGAGCGCGATGACCTCGTTGAAGGGCGTGCAGAAGATCAGGCTGCCTTCGACGAACAGCGGCGTTGCCTGGAATTTGGTTCGCCGCATCAGCTCGGGCGAGCGTGCCGTGAGATCGCCGGTGTGATATTCGAAGGCGCGGACGAGCTGGCCGACATTGCCCGGCGAGATCTCCTGCAGTGGCGAGAAGCGCGAACCGCCGGGATCGCCGCCCCAGCTCTCCCAAGCGAAAGACGGCGGCACGGCAAACGACAGGAGCGTAACGAATGCGGCAGCAACGCGCAGGTGGATCCGCAACGCCCGCCTCGTTCTATTTCGACTTCTTGGCGGGTTCGCTGGGGCGGGCCCCACCCCACGGATCGTACTTTTCCTTGGGCTCGGGAATGCGCTCGAGCGCGGCCCTGTAGGCCTTTTCGTCGACCTTGGGCTTGTTGTCCGCCTTGGCGTCGTTGCCATGGCGCTTGCTGCCGGCGCCCATCTGCGCCTGAGCCACGCTTCCCGCCAGCGCCAGCACCGCGGCCGCTATCACCAGAATCCTCATGAATGCAATCCCCCTCGCCTGGGGTACAAGCTAGCCTGCAATCGCGTAATAGCAAATGGCGCGGGTTCCAAGACTTCAGCAAATCTTGATCGGGCGGGACTTCGCCTGATCGCATTCGTGCCTATGTGTTGGCGCGCCGGGGGGACCTTCAGGTATGTTGCGGATCATTGCTCATGCGGCGCTGCTCGCCGGCGCGCTCGCACTCGGTGCCTGCGGCTTTGCCGACAGCCGCGCGCCGGTGCCCGAGTTCATGCGCATGAAGGAAGCCGAGCAACCGCCACCCGAGCCGGCCCCCGACGTCAAGCGCGTGGTGCGCGAGCAGATCGACGTGGTCTTCCTGAACACGTCCTATCCGCGTGAGGTGCACGTCGCCCCACCCCATCGCGAGGTGCGAGGACCGGGCTGGACGGCCTGCGTCCGCGCGCAGCTCACGTCCGCGACCGGTACGTCGCTGGGCGCCCAGACCTACATCGTGACCATCACCGGCGGAAGGGTCGTCGACCGCCGGCGTGCGGAAGCCGACGACATCTGCGGGACCGAAACTTACCAGCCGATTTAGGAACAAATCGCTCTAACGAAGCTGCGGTTCCGGGGAAAAACCAGCATCGCCGACGGGAACGAACATCGCCTCCCTTTCTTGTTACCGCCGAGGGCAGTTTCGAGGAGGACATGATGAGGACGTTGACTGTTGCGCTGTTGGCGGGCGTCGGTGCTTTGGCAGCCGCATCGAGCGCGAAGGCTTCCGACATCTACACGAGCAGCGAGTACACCAATCCGGATCTCGTCCAGCAGGTACGACTTGTCTGCGACGACGCCGGCCGCTGCTATCGCACGCGCAGCGGTTCGCGTGTGATCGTGCGAGATTCCTATGACTACATGCCGCGCGAACGCTATTATGAACGTCGGACCTACCATCGCGATTGGGATGACGGTCCGCGCGCCGGCGTCGGCATTCGCGCACCTGGCGTCAGCGTTGGCGTCGGTGTCGACGACCGCTGGTAATCGATGAAGGCTTGATGGCCGGGACCGGACGAGACAACTCGCCCGGTCCCGTTCGCATGAACGTATCGAATGACCGCAACTAGGCAACAACCGATTGCTGCTGAAACTGCTCGTAGGCCGCGATCGCGTCCGCAGCGTACATCAGCGACGGGCCGCCGCCCATATAGACCGCCATGCCGAGCGTCTCCTCGACCTCCTGACGCGTCGCGCCGAGCTTGACGAGCGCTTCGGCGTGAAAGCCAATGCAGCCGTCGCAATGCGCAGTGACGCCAAGCGCCAGCGCGATCAGCTCCTTCGTCTTCTTGTCGAGCGCGCCGTCGTGCGTGGCCGCCTGAGCGAGTGCGGCAAATCCCTTCATGGTCTCGGGAATGTCGCTCCGGAGCTTGCGCATGTTGGCCGAGATTTGCCGGGTGATCTCGGGATAATTCTTGTCCATGATTTACACTCCGGGTTACTTCAGGTTTCGAGCGGATCGGCAGGCGTGACGAAGCGCGTCAGCGACGGCAAGCGGGCGATGAAGCGCGCCAGCACCATGCCGGCACTCATCGCCGCGACAAAGATCACGGCGGACACCGATCCAAAACCGAGCGCGGTCAGCGCCGGTCCCGGACAGAAGCCTGCCAGTCCCCAGCCGATGCCGAAGATCGCGGGACCTGCGATGATCCTGGGATCGATGTCCCTTCGCGTGGGAAGATAAAACCGTTCAGCGAAGAACGGACGCGCACGCCTCAGGACGCGGTTGAAGCCGATGAAGGTCACCGCGATCGCACCGGCCATCACGAAGGCAAGGCTCGCATCCCACGTTCCCGCCGAAATGCCGCCGATGTCGAGGAAGTTCAGAACCTTGGCCGGGTTCGACATGCCGGACACGATGAGGCCGAGACCGAAGATCAGGCCGACGACGAATTGAACCAGGATAGCCATCGGCGTCAGCTCCAGTGCCGCATCACGAAGACTGTCGCAACGCCGGTCGCCATGAAGGTGATGGTCGCAACCAGTGAGCGCGCCGAGAGCCGCGACAGGCCGCAGACGCCATGGCCGGAGGTGCAGCCACTGCCCCACACTGAACCGAAACCGGTAAGCAACCCGCCGACGATCAAAACGGCCGGCCCGGCCGCGATCGTCTGCGCCGGAAGACTTCCGGTGACAAACAGGACCAGCATGGGTGCGGCGACGAGACCGGCGACGAAGGCGAGCCGGCCAGCGAACTCGCCGTCCTCGTAAGGCGGAAACAGCCGTGCCGCGATGCCGCTCACGCCGGCGATGCGTCCGTTCGCCCACATCAGCAGAACGGCGGACAACCCGATCAGTGCACCGCCGACGAGGGAGGCGATCGGCGTAAATGATGTCGAAACCATCAGAACCCTCCGCAGCGAGAGCACCTTCAGGAACCCTCGCACAAACGATTTAGTTATTTCTTATTTTCGAATATACTAATATATATGGCCTCCATGAAGCGCAAGCCCCGGAATCAAGAATTGCTCGCTCTGGAGGAGAAGGCCGAGGAGGCCTCCCGCCTCCTCGCCGCCATGGGTAACCCAAAACGGCTCCTGGTTCTCTGCAACATGCTGGATGGCGAAAAGTCCGTCGGCGAGCTCGCCGACATCGCGGGCCTGTCGTCGGCGGCACTATCCCAGCATCTCGGAAAGATGCGTGCATTGAGCCTGGTCAAACCCAGACGGGAGGGTCAGACGATATACTACAGCATCGCGAGCCAGGAGGTCCGCTCGGTGCTGGAGACTCTGTACCGCCTCTTCTGCGCACCGGAATAGATCTTCGCTGGCAATAACGCCGGGAGCGCGGCATGACCGACGATACTTTCATCGAGGGACCTCTCTACGAGAAGCGCAAGAAGGTCTATCCGCAGTCGGTTCGCGGGCCCTTCCGCCGCATTAAATGGGCGATCCTCTGCGTCACGCTCGGCACCTATTATCTGCTGCCGTTCGTACGCTGGAATCGCGGCCCCGGCCTGCCGGATCAGGCCGTGCTGATCGACTTCCCGCATCGCCGCTTCTATTTTTTCTTCATCGAGCTGTGGCCGCAGGAAGTCTACTATTTCACCGGTCTGCTGATCATCGCGGCGATGACGCTGTTCCTGATGAACGCGGTCGCAGGCCGGCTGTGGTGCGGCTACATGTGTCCGCAGACGGTGTGGACCGACTTGTTCTACGCAGTGGAGCGCTGGATCGAGGGCGACCGGCGCGAGCGCATGCAGGGCGACAAGCGCGGCTGGACATTCGATCACATCCGAAAAGTTGCCCTGAAGCACTTCCTCTGGATCATGATCGCCTGGTGGACCGGCGGCGCCTGGGTGCTCTATTTCGCCGATGCGCCGACGCTGGTGAAGGAGCTCGCGACGTTCCAGGCGCCATTCATCGCCTATCTCTGGATCGGCATCCTGACTGCCACAACCTATGTCTTCGCAGGCCATGCTCGCGAGCAGATGTGCATCTACATGTGCCCGTGGCCCCGCATCCAGGCGGCGCTAACCGACGAATGGGCGCTGAACGTCACCTATCGCCGCGACCGCGGCGAGCCGCGCATGTCGGTGAAGAAGGCGGAAGTCGCCCGCGCCCATGGCGACGTCGCCGGCGACTGTGTCGACTGCCACCAGTGCATCAATGTCTGCCCGACAGGCGTGGATATCCGCCACGGAATCCAGCTCGGCTGCATCCAGTGCGGCCTGTGCATCGATGCCTGCGACAACATCATGCGCGAGATCGGTCGGCCCGCCGGCCTGATCGGCTACGACACCGACATCAACATGCAGCGCCGGCGCGACGGCAAGCCGCCGATCTATCGCATCATCCGCCCGCGCACGCTGATCTACGCGGCAGCAATCGCAATCGTCGGCAGCATCATGCTCTACGCACTCGCGACGCGCGCGACCATGGACGTCAACGTGCTGCACGAGCGCAATCCCCTCTTCGTCCAGCTCTCGGATGGCGGGGTGCGCAACGACTATATCGTGCGCATCCTCAACAAGGGCGCAGAACGATCGTTTGTGCTCGAGATCTCCGGACTGCCCGGCGCGACCAGCCGCGTCGCCGGCATCGAGGCCGGGCCGGACGGCAAGCCGGTCGTCGCGGTCGGCCAGGATCAAACCCGGGAGGTGCGCTTATCCGTGCAGGTCGGCCCGGCACATTTGCCACAGACGTCCCGCGACATCGACATCACGATCTCGGACACCGCCGGGGGCGGACGGGCAAGCGCCCGCGACCATTTCGTCCCGGGTGACCAGTAGCAAGCCTCCGGCAACGCACCCGACGGCTCGCCACCGCTCAGATGCTCAACGAGACGTTAACGCTACCGCTCGAATTGAGGCAGCGTCCCAACGGTATTTTCCAATCTTTGCGCTAAGCATCGCCGTAACGCGGCCTTGGACCGCGTGAACGGGGACGACTGGACGTGGTCGACATCGCGCAGGAGACAGCGATCAATCCGGCATCGACATGGGATGCCGCACGCGCGCGCGTTCCGCTCACCTCCATCGACCCCGGTCAATGGCGTGCGCTCGCGCAACGCACGATCGAACCGAACGGCTATTACCTGCCGGGCTGGGAGCTTGCCGTCAGCGCGACCGCGCGCGGCCGCACCGAGGCCTCAGCGCTTGCCGCACTCGACGCATCTTCGACGCGACTGATCGGGCTGATGCCGGTGATCTCGCTCTGGCGCGCCTGGAAAATTCCCCTGCCCGCGCTGGTGAGCGCGCATCCCTATGGCACGCTGTGCAGCCCGCTGATCGACCGTGACGCCCCAATCGAGGCCGCCACGCGTCTGTTGCAGCAGGCGCGCGAGGCCGGAGCCCATGCGCTCGTGCTGAATGACGTCGCGCTCGACGGCGCTGCGATGACCGCTCTCAATCAGGTTCTGAATCGTGATGGCCTGAAGCCGCGCCTGCTCAGCTCCTACATCCGCGCCAGCCTCGATGCGACGCATGACGGCGAGACGCTCTTGCGCGAGGCACTCGGTGCCAGGAAGCTCAAGGAGCTGCGGCGCCAGCGCCATCGGCTCGAAGAAACCGGCCCCGTCGCGTTCGAGGTCGCGCGAGAGCGCAACGAGATCGGACCGGCGCTCGAAACGTTCCTGCAACTCGAGGCCAGCGGCTGGAAGGGCGAGCGCGGCACCGCGCTGATCCAGCATGCGGGCGATGCGAGCTTCATCCGCCGCGCCGTCGCGACGCTGGCGGAAACCGCGCAATGCGAGATCATCACGCTACGCGCTGGAACGATACCGGTCGCCGCCGGCATTGTGCTGCGCCATCAGGACCGCGCCTTCTTCTTCAAGCTCGGCATCGACGAGCGCTTTGCGAAATATTCGCCCGGCGTGCAGCTCACGCTCGACCTCACCCGCCATCTCTGCGCCGATCCCGCCATCGCCAGCGCGGATTCCATGGCGTGCGCCGATCACCCCATGATCAATCCGATCTGGCGAGGACGCTTCGCAATCGGTGACGTGCTGATCCCGCTGCGGCGGAAGGATCCGGCCGTCGCGCTCATTCATGCTGCGCTGACCGGGCTCAACGTCGCGCATCAGGCCGCGCGACGCGTGGTCCATCGGCTCCGCAAAGGGAAAGCTACTCCGCCGCCTGCGCGTTGATCTCCGCCGAGACCTGGCGGATCGCGCGGGCGAGCAAGTTGGGATCCTGCGCGCCGGAGACGGCGTATTTCTGTGCGAACACATAGGTCGGCACGCCGGAGATGCCTTTCTCGGCGGCCTCCTGCGCGTCCGCCGAAACGCGCGCGACGTCCTCGTCGGTGGCAAGGCGCTTGCGCACATCGTCGGCGTCGAGACCGATGTCAGCGGCTGCCTGCGCCAGCACGTTCACGTCGGTGAGATCGCCGCCGTCGCGGAAATAGAGCTCCATCAGGCGCTGCTTCATCTCGGGCGCCTTGCCGATTGCCTCGGCCCAGAGGATCAGGCGATGGCAGTCGGTCGTGTTGGGCTGACGCGCCACCATCTCGGGCCGGTAGACGAGGCCCTCCTCGCTCGCAGCTGCGACGACCCGCCCGGCAATGCCCTTGTAGGCCTCGACCGAGCCGAATTTCTTAGTGAGATAATCCTCACGGCTGATGCCCTCGCGCGGCACCCAGGGATTGAGGAAGAACGGGCGAAAATTGAGCTTGACCGGAACATCGGGCACGAGCGCCAACGCGCTCTCGATCCGGTGCTTGCCGATATAGCACCAAGGGCACACCACGTCGGAGACGACGTCGATCTGGAGCGGTTTCAGCGTGCTCATGGGCGCCTCCTTCGGGCATTCTACGGGTCCGTCGGAAGATAAGCCGAGCCCGGGGCCGCGCAAGGCGCCCGTCCCGCATAGCTCACGACTTCACCTCTGCGGTTATTGTGAAAGGTGCGCCCCGCCCCGATACTCGCGGCCAGGATCGGACCAGCGGGAGACTGCAATGACAGCCATTTTCAGGCCGGAAGGTCATCATTTCCGGGCCACCGAGCATGCCGGCGGTCCGTGGTCGCCGGACATGTTGCAGGGTAGCGCCACCACCGCCCTCATGGCCCGTGAAGTCGAGCGGTTCGCGACCGAATCAGGCTTTGCGGTACGGCGCCTGACCTTCGACCTCTGGCGACCGGCGGGCCTGCGCGCCTTCAGGACGATCGCCGAATTGCTGCGCGACGGCCGCAAGGCCAAGACCGCGCAGGTGCGGCTAATGGACGGCGAGACCGAGATCGGCCGCTGCACGGCGCTGCTGACAGCGCAGAGTGGAGAATCGCCGGCCGATCCTTTCGCCGGGCCCGCAACGCTCGACAAGGCACCCGAGGCAGGCAGTCCGCCGCCGGCCTTCGCGCAGAAATGGAGCCGCTATTTCCAGAACGTGTCGGTGCGGCTGATCGAGGGTGCGCTGGAAAAGCCGGGTCCCGCGGCCGCCTGGATGCGGCTCGACGCGGCGTTGGTCGAAGGCGAGCCCAACACTCCGATGCTCCAGGCCGTGCAGGCCGCGGATTTTTCCAGCGGCGTCGCGCAGATCGTCGACATGCACGACTGGACCTTCATCAATCCCGAGATCAGCCTCTATTTCTTTCGGCCGCCCGAGGGCGAATGGATCCTGATCCGTGCCGCCACGCGCGTCGGCGCCAATGGCGCGGGCCTCACCACGGCGACGTTGAGCGACCGCAACGGTCCGTTCGCCGAGGTGATGCAGGCCATGAGCTTCGAGCGGCGTGACGCCGTGCAAGCTCAGGCGTCCTGAGATGCAAGCGTGACCAGGGTGGCCTCGGACGCGGCATCCGCCGGCATGAACATCTCGACGCGGAGCTCCTGAAGCGTCACGTCCTGTGGCGTGCCGAGCGTCAGAACCGCACCGATCAGGCCGATTGCGACTTCGCCCCTGCGCAGGCGCACCTCGCAGAGCGGCCCCGGCACGGCGTAGTCCTCGAACTGAGGCGCAGGAAGCTCCGGCAAGCGCATCAACTCGCGCCAGGTCGATTGCACGGCCTCATCGAGCGGCGCGGCCATGGCTTCATGACGCGCGCGCGACAACAGTGCCGCCGCCACGCCCGGCCAGTTCTCGACGAACGGCCTGAGCTCGTTTGGCGCAAGGAACATGCGCATATGGTTGAGCGGCCGCTGCATGCGCTCGGGCCCGAGCAGCATGGTCATCAGGCGTGAGGCGGCGCGATTGGCCTGCTTCACGTTCCAGCGCCGATCGGTCACGATCGCGGGGAACGGCTCGTGCCGCCGCAGCAGGAGATCGATGGCACGTCGCGCATCAGCAAGCTCCGGCGCCGCAAGATCTCGCTCGCCATATTGCCGCGCGAAACCGCCGGCCTCGAGCAGCGCGTTGCGGTCACGCAGCGACAAATCGAGAGCGGAGGCGAGTTGCAGCAGGATGTCCCGGCTGGCAGCCGCCTTGCCGGTCTCGACATAGCTCAGATGCTTGACCGAAATGCCGGCCTCGAACGCCAGCTCCGCCTGGCTCAACGCACGGCGTGTGCGCCAGGCGCGCAGGAGATCCCCGACCGGATTGGCCGGCCGCAAGGGTCGGGAGGAACGTGTGTCCATCTGCGGATTATGCGAGCGCAGCTGCGCCCTGTAAACGCCGCTAGGAAAGGCTAGCCGCCATCTGCTTCAGCCGTTCGGCGGTGCGCTCGTCCGCCGGGAAGAAGGTCTCCAGCGCCAGCTCCGACAATGTGATGTCGACGGGCGTGCCGAACACCATGGTGGTGGAGAAGAAGCTCAGGATCTCGCCCTGGTGGCGCAGCTTGAAGGGAATTGCGACATTGTCGCTCGACAGCGGCGCCGCGCGCGCCGGGATGGGGTAGCTCTTCAGATCATTGTAGAGCTTGATCAACTCAGGGTCGGCCGTCGCCTCGCATTGCCGGTGCAGCCGCTCGAGCAGATGCCCGCACCATTCCGCGAGATTGACCGTGCGCGGCGCCAGCGCCTCCGGATGGAACGCGAGCCGCAGCACGTTGAAGGGCTGGCCGAGCAGGCGCTGCGGGATGCCGTCGAGCAGCGGCGCCACCATGCGATTGGCCGACACCAGGTTCCAATGCCGGTCCACCGCCACGGCCGGATTGGGCTCATGCGCCTTGAGAACGAGGTCGATCGCCTGGCGCGCTGATTTCAAGGCAGGATCCTCCAGGGTGCGCTGCGGGAAGGCCGGCGCATAGCCGGCCGCGACCAGCAGCACGTTGCGTTCACGCAAGGGCACGTCGAGACGCTCGGCGAGCCTGAGCACCATGTCGCGCGAGGGCGCTGCGCGGCCGGTCTCGACGAAGCTCAAGTGCCGCGCCGAGACCTCGGCCTCGCCGGCGAGATCGAGCTGGCTCATGCGACGGCGCTGCCGCCATTCGCGCAAATGGTCGCCGATATGGACCGGCTGGCTGTGTTCGGCGCGTGCCGTGGATGCATGTGCGTTCATGATCGAAAACCTAGCACGCCGATTTCGGCCCTTCCATTACCCGCGAGGTAATCGAATTGGCGCGCGGACGTGCGCATCCTCGGTCGAAACAGGAGATGACCATGATCGCGCTGCTGCTCTACCGGACCATCGCAGAACACGTCTTGCCCTGGGCCATGGCCTTCGCAACCCGGATGCTGGCGCGCAGCCTCAACATGCCGGAGCCGCTGGTGCATTCGACCGGCGACTATGTCGTCGCGCAGGTCATCGCTTTCGAGCACGGCGTCGGCAGGAGCCTGTGCCCGTTCCGCCTCGCCCGCATTGTCCGCGCTTGGTGGCGCGGATTGCGGTGATTTCCCCCGACCTCAACCAAGGAGAACCACGATGATCGAAGCATCCACTTTCCTGCGCCGTGCACTGCTCGCCGATGCCCTCTTCAGCAGCGTCGCCGCGCTCGGCTTCACCTTCGGCGCAGGCGCGTTCGCCTCGCTGTTCAACCTGCCGGAAGCGCTGCTGCGTGAGACCGGCCTGTTCCTGATCGCCTACAGCGCGCTGGTCGGCTGGCTCGCCGCGCGTGCATCCGTATCCAAGGCGCTGGTGCTGCTGGTCGTGATCGGTAACGCGGCCTGGACAGCCGGCAGCATCGCGCTGCTGCTTTCGAGCGCGGTGTCGCCGAATCTCGCGGGCGAGCTTATGGTCGTGGCGCAGGCGATTGCGACCGGCGTGTTCGCCGAGCTGCAATATGTGGGGCTGCGAAGGAGCGCGAGTGCGGTGGCGGCGTGAGGCCACATACATGCTGTCGTCGCCCGGCTTGACCGGGCGCCCCAGTATTCCCCCAGTATTCCAGAGACAGTAAATGGATACGGAGACGCCGCGGCGTGTACTGGATGCCCCGGTCCCGGCTCCGCCAAGGCTACGCCGGGGCCACAAGGGTGCTCGGCCGCCGAAGCTTTAGCGAAGGCGGCAAGCCGGGGGCATGACAGCTGAGTTGAAGGCCCAAGCTCAGGCCCGCGCGCGGCCGTTCGCCTTGCCGATGGCGTGGCCGTTGAGCTTCTTCTTTTTCGCGGCCTTGCTTTTCGGACTCCTGGCGCCCGCCTTCGTGGCCTTGCGCTCGGCTCGCGCCTTCACCTTGGCGCGTTCGGCCCGCGCCTCGGCGCGCAGCTTCTTGCGCTTCTTCTCGCAGGAGTCGCACTTGCAGCCGATCGGCTTCAGATAGGCTTTGAAATAGTCGGTGCCGTAGTCGTAGTTGATCTCGTCGCCCGGCTCGATGTTCTTGATGGCGCGGATGAAGACCTTGCGCTCGCGCGGGCGAACATCGGACTCGGCGTTGGGCCGGCAGGAATGATTGATGTAGCGGGCGAAGTTCTTGCGCACCGATCCGTCGATGGTCCAGCGGCCGTTGAGCTCGAACAGATATTTGTTCTCGATCTCGTCGTGCGCCGGAATCCGCGAATCCAGGATCGGCCCGAAATAGCGGATGATCCGGGTTCCCTTCTTGATCGGCTTGGTGGCGAAAAGGCCGAGCCCGGTTTTGGAGCGGCCGACGCGATAGGGTTTGTTCGAAGAGATGGCTGGCATGATCAAGAGAAAATGGACGCGAACGAGGCCGGATGACCCAAGCGAAGCCGCTCTTCTAGAACGATTCCGCGCCGCTGTCAGGTGCCTGATGGCGCTTTTGAGCCTTGCCCACAATCAAGGCGTCTGATGCTACGAAGTTCCAGCTACATCGAGCCGCCATCATGATCCCATCCTCACCGCGATGACGATTCATCCTAATCCCATCGCGATTTAGGCTCTTCTGCGGCTCCACAGCCCGCTACACTGGAAGTTTGGTGGTCACAGGCGCCGTCAGCATCGCCTCGAGTAGCCGTTCGGCCGTCGTGCCCTCGGGCAGCCGCTCCAAAATATCCTTGAGCCGCCCGTCGAGCAGCAGCGTGGTGAAGCCGTGCACCATCGACCAGGCGCGGGCGATCGCGGCGCCCTGGTTCAGCGTCAGCGCGTCTTCGCTGATCTGCTCCTGCCGCATCATGCCGATCGCATTGGCAAGCCCGGCGAAGGAGGCCTCGGCGGCCTCATGCAGCGAGGGCCTCGAATAATCGAGCCGTTCGGTGCGGAACATGATTCCGTACATGCCGGGATGGGCCTGCGCATAAGCGACATAGGCCTTCGGCCGCGCCAGCGCGCGCTCGAGCGGCGTGGTGGCAGCATCGCAGGACGAGGCCATCGCGGCGTTGAACTGGCGGAAGCCCACGGCCGCAAGCTCGCTGAGCAGCCCGGTGAGGTCGCCGAAATGATGGGTCGGCGCGGCATGCGAGACGCCCGCCTCGCGCGCCACCGCCCGCAATGTCAGGCCGGCAAGCCCATCACGCTCCAGCACCCGTTCGGCGGCCTGGAGCAACGCCTCGCGCAAGGCGCCGTGGTGATAGGGTGTCTCGGTCTTCGCCACCGCCGGGCGCCGCGGGGGACGCGGAGACGCACGCGAGGCCGATGGTGTCTTCTTCGGGGGGCGCACGCCGTGCGCGACCCTGGTTTCGCTCTTGCCCATGGACAAGCTATAGAGCGCAATATTGACAGTGTAAAGATTTCGCTTGACCGGAACGGCAATTAGCGTTATCCAATCTTTACGATGTAAAGATAGGGAAGGATTCGCCGTGCAGCAGGACGCCGTCATTGAGCGCCGCAACAACATCGCGCCGATCCCGTTCGAGGCCGACGCGCCATTCCTCAACATCATCGGCGAACTGCCGCGCGAGCTGAACGGCACGCTCTATCGCAACGGCCCCAATCCGCAGTTCTCTTCGCCCGGTGCGCACTGGTTCGTGGGCGACGGCATGCTGCACGCCTTCCACCTCGAGAACGGACGCGCCAGCTACCGCAATCGCTGGGTCCGCACCCCGAAATGGATGGCCGAGCACGACGCCGGCCGCGCCTTGTTCGGCGGCTTCGGCCGCAAGCTGCCCGATGCCCCGGCCAACCTCACCGATGGCGGCGTCGCCAACACCAACATCATCTTCCATGCCGGCAAGCTGCTGGCGCTGGAAGAAGCGCATCTGCCGACCGAGATCGAGCCTGGCACGCTGGCAACGCGCGGCTATCACAACTACCAGGGCCGCGTCGCCGGCAGCTTTACCGCGCATCCGAAGATCGATCCCATCACAGGCGAACTGGTATTCTTCGGCTACAATGCCGCCGGACCGTTGACGCCTGCCCTCTCCTACGGATCGATCGATGCGTCGGGCAAGGCGACGCGCTTCGAGCGTTTCGAAGCGCCCTATGCCAGCATGGTGCATGACTTCATCGTCACCGCGAACCATGTGTTGTTTCCGATCCTTCCCATCACCGGCAGCGTGGAGCGCGCGATGAGTGGACGGCCGCCCTATGCCTGGGAGCCGGACAAAGGCGCCTATGTCGGCGTGATGAAGCGCAACGGCACGGCAAAGGACATCGTCTGGTTTCGAGCTGAGGCCTGCTACGTCTTCCACGTCATGAATGCGTGGGAAGACGATCACCGCATTATCGCCGACGTCATGCAGTTCGAGGAGGCGCCGCTGTTTCCGCATCCCGACGGCCGGCCGACGGATCCAGAGAAGTCACGCGCCCGCCACTGCCGCTGGACGTTCGATCTCTCGGGCAATACCGACCGCTTCCAGCAAACCTATCTCGACGATCTCACCGGCGAATTCCCCCGCATCGACGATCGCCGCGCCGGGCTGAGGAGCCGCCACGGCTGGTACGCCTGCGCCAATCCGAGGCTGCCGATGTTCGGCGCGCTCTCGGGCGTCGTCCATGTCGACGGCAACGGCAAACGGCTCGGCCATTATCTACTGCCGGCCGGCGACACCATCTCCGAGCCGGTGTTCGTCGAGGGGTCGAAGGATGCCGCCGAGGGCGACGGTTGGCTGCTCGCGGTGGTCTGGCGCGCGCGGGAGAACCGCAGCGACCTCGCCGTGTTCAACGCCACCGATGTCGAGGCCGGTCCCGTCGCGCTGGTGCAGCTCGGCCACCGCGTGCCCGACGGCTTTCACGGCAATTGGGTGGGGGCGTAGTTCTCACCTCGTCATTCCGGGGCGCGCGTTAGCGCGCCCGGAATCCATTTCGCCGCGTGTTCTGCCGCTCAATGGATTCCGACGCTTCGCGTCGCCCCGGAATGACAGCGCGGATGTGTCACCAAAGAGATTCCACATGCACATACCCTCGATCACCGCGGACTGCCTCGCCGTCCTGGCCCTGGCCTGCGCCGCATTCACATTGCAGACGATCCGGCTGCGGCGAAGCAGCCTTACCTTCTTCAACGGCGGCATCTTGCTCACCATCGGCCTTTTGATCGCCTCCGCGCTGCCGATCCTGTCGCGGCTGCCCTGGGCGGAATTGACTGGCGAAGCCTCCGACCAAGTCGTTGCAGCACTTCATCTTTTAGAGGTCGCTTACGTCATTTTGACATTGTAAAGATTTCGCTTGACCCGACCTTCGCCGTCGATTACTTATCTTTACACTGTAAAGATTTGACCCGATCGAGGCGGCTCATGGCGATTTTCCTGATCCTCGCGCCCTACGGCGCCTTCGCGTTGCTGATGCTGGTGACCTCCGCCACGATCAGCGTGTTTGCGGCCGCTGCAATTTGCCTCGCCACGGTCGCAATCGATGTCATGCGCGGCCGCTCGGTGAAGATCCTGGCCACGGGCTCGGCGATCGTGTTCGCCGCAATCGGCCTCTATCTCGCGCTGCTCGATCCCGCGCTCGGCACGCTCGGCGTCAAGCTGTCGGTCGATCTCGGCATCTTCATCATCTCACTCGGCTCGATGCTGGTCCGCCGTCCCTTCACGCTGCAATATGCGCTTGAATCGGTCCCGGCCGAAACCGCGGCGATGCCCGGCTTCCTCCGCGCCAATTACGTCATAACCGGCGCCTGGACCGCAGCCGCGCTGTTGATGGCAGCCGCCAATCTCGTGCTACTCTACGTCCCCGGACTGCCGCTCTGGTCGAGCCTTGCGGTCGCCTTCGCCGCCCGCAACAGCGCAATGTACTTCACAAAGTGGTATCCCGAGTATCGCGAGATCAAGTACGGTGCGCCCGCCCGCGCATTGCCCAACGCCCGCTGAACAGGATCGACGATGAAGAGCGTATTCGCCCGCCTCGCCTCCGACTTCCTTTCCGCCATCGTCTTCCTGATCATCTACCTCATCACCGACAACGTCGTCCTGGCGACGTCGGTGGCGATTGCCGGTGCAATCGCGCAGGTGATCTATGCCCGCGTCAAGGGACGAGAGCTCAACTACATGACCTATGCGAGCCTCGCGCTCGTGGTCGTGCTGGGCGCGATCACGCTGTTGACCAATGATCCCCGCTTTATGCTGGCAAAGCCCGCGATCGCGCATTTCGCGATCGGACTCATCATGCTCAAGCGCGGCTGGATGCTGCGCTACATGCCGCCGATCGTCGTCGAGACCGTTCCGGAATATGTGACGGCTGCGGGCTATGCCTGGGCGGTGCTGATGTTCGTGATCGGCGTCGGCGTGATCGCCGTCGCATCGACCGGCGATCTGAAGCTGTGGGCGTTCTACCTCACGGTCGTCGCAGGCGGCGCCAAGATCCTGGCTTTTGCCGTGCAGTACGTCGTTCTGCGCCTCATCGTCACCAGTCGCCGGCGCGCCGCTGCCCGCGCCTAAAGCGCGATGTGACCGCGCTTTAGGTTGTCGTTTGAGCATGATCTTTTCGGAAAACCGCTACACACTTTTCCGGATCATGCTTCTACGCCTCCAATGCAGCGTTAGGCAGGCGCTGCGAGTTGGGTTATAGGCTCGCCCAGGACTGGCCGCGGATCGTCGCGGCCCGCCGGGATTTGTTCGGGAGATGGGAATGGCCGTTGACGGCAACTGGAATCTGACCATGACGACGCCGATGGGCGAGCGCCAGGCGACGCTGAGCCTGAAGGCCGCGGGCGGCGCGCTCACGGGCACGCAAGGCGCGGAAGGTAATACCGCCGAGATTTTCGATGGCACCGTCAGCGGCGACAACGTCTCCTGGAAGGTCTCGATCACCAACCCGATGCCGCTCACGCTCGAATTCACCGGCACCGTCTCCGGCGACAGCATCAGCGGCGAGATGGGCATCGGCCCGATGGGCAGCTTCCCGTTCACGGGCGCGCGGACATAAGGCCGCGCAGCAATCATGCGCGTGCTCCGTCTCATCGCGGCAACGATCCTGTGTGTCGCGACACAAGCGGCGCGCGCGGATGACACGGAACCGGTGTGGCGCGCAAGCGCGCTCGCCCTGGTGCCGGCGGGTTATGTCGCCGGCACGGCCTACCGCACCGAAGCCTCGACTGGTTACCTCGCCGTCTATCCGGCGACGTCGAATGACCCGAAGTCGCCGGCCAGCGTGTTCGCTGCGCGCCAGACCCTCGTGGTCGCGCTGACACCAGACGAGAAGCGCGCGGTATCGGCCGAATTAAAACCGCGCGTCGAGGCCGATGCAGCCGATGACGACGGCGATTATGCAAAGCTCCACGCCGAGCTGGCGGGCAAGCGCGCACCCCTGCCCGAGGGCACGGAGCCCTGCGATCTCGGCGCCTGGTCCATCGACAAGGATCCGAACGGACTCAACGTGCGGACCGAGCCATCGGTGAGGGCGCGCGTGCTCGGCACCCTGCCGCCGCCGTATCGACCAAGGCTTGGCGGCAGCGAGAACACGCCCGAGGGCGGCTGGCTCACCGAATTCCGCATCGTCGGTTTCAAGGACGGCTGGTTTCTGATCGAAGGCGCGAAACCGCCGGGCAAGGATTACGAGGACGAGAAAAAATATCCGCGCAATGCGCCAAAGCCCTATGCCGGACGCGGCTGGGTCGCCTCCAACAAGGTCGGCGCGAATTTCGCCAACGGCTACACGCGCGCGGGCGGGCTGTTCCAGGCCCCCTTCGTCGACGCCAAATGGATGCCGGCGCAACGCGAGCTCGGCGGCCCGATTGACGGTGACGGCGGCCCGAAGCGCCTGCTTGCCTGTAGCGGATATTGGGGTCTCGTCGAGAGCCACGACGGTGTGCGCGGCTGGTGGCGTTCGCTCTGCTCCAACCAGGTTACGAATTGTAGTTGAAGCTTCCGCATCGTCATGGCCGGGCTTGTCCCGGCAATCCATGTCTTGTTCGCCGTACCAAGAACGTGGATGCCCGGGACAAGCCCGGGCATGACGATCTTTCGTAAAGCACAGCTGCGATCACCCGCACGCAAGTGGGGATGAAGCAGCTAGCCCAAATTCAATTCCTTGAAGAAGTCGTTGCCCTTGTCGTCGATGATGATGAAGGCGGGGAAGTCGACGACTTCGATGCGCCAGATCGCTTCCATGCCGAGCTCGGGATATTCGAGCACCTCAACCTTCTTGATGCAGTGCTCGGCAAGGTTCGCCGCGGCGCCGCCGATCGAGCCGAGATAGAAGCCGCCATACTTCTTGCAGGCCTCGCGCACGGCAGGCGCCCGGTTGCCCTTGGCGACCATCACCATCGAGCCGCCGGCAGCCTGGAACTGGTCGACGAAGGAATCCATGCGACCCGCCGTGGTCGGGCCGAACGCGCCGGAGGCGTAGCCGTCGGGCGTCTTGGCGGGACCGGCGTAATACACCGGATGGTTCTTGAAGTAATCCGGCAGCGGCTCGCCCCTCTCCAGCCGCTCGCGCAGCTTGGCATGGGCGCTATCGCGCGCGACGATCATGGTGCCGGTCATCGAGACCCGGGTCTTGATCGGATATTTCGAGAAGGTGGCCAGAATGTCCTTCATCGGCTGGTTGAGATCGATCTTGACGACCTCACCGCCGAGCGACTGCTCGACCTGCGGCAGATATTGCGCCGGGTTGTGCTCGAGCTCCTCGAGATAGATGCCGTCCCTCGTGATCTTGCCGAGCACCTGGCGGTCGGCCGAGCAGGACACGCCAAGCCCGATCGGGAGCGAGGCGCCATGGCGCGGCATGCGGATCACGCGGACGTCGTGGCAGAAATACTTTCCGCCGAACTGCGCGCCGACACCGAGCGACTGCGTCATCTTGTGGATTTCCTTCTCCATCTCGACGTCGCGGAAGGCGTTGCCATCGGGCGAGCCGTGCGTCGGCAGCGCATCGAGATAGCGCGCCGAGGCGAGCTTCACCGTCTTCATGCACAGCTCGGCCGAGGTGCCGCCGATCACGATCGCGAGGTGATAGGGCGGGCACGCCGCGGTGCCTAGCGTCAGGATTTTCTCCTTAAGAAACGCGAGGAGCCGGTCCTTGGTCAGGACGGAAGGCGTCGCCTGGAACAGAAAGCTCTTGTTGGCGGAGCCGCCGCCCTTCGCCATGAACATGAGCTTGTAGGCGTCGTCGCCTTCGGCGTAGATCTCGCATTGCGCCGGCATGTTGTTGGCGGTGTTCTTCTCCTCGTACATCGAGAGCGGCGCGACCTGCGAGTAGCGCAGATTGCGGCGCAGATAGGCATCGCGCGCGCCCTCCGACAGCGCCGCCTCGTCGTCACCATCGGTGATGACGTTGCAGCCCTTCTTGCCCATGATGATCGCAGTGCCGGTGTCCTGACACATCGGCAACACGCCGCCGGCGGCGATGTTGGCGTTCTTCAAAAAGTCGAGCGCAACGAACTTGTCGTTCGGGCTCGCCTCACCATCCTCGAGGATCGCGCGAAGCTGCTTCAGATGGCCAGGCCGCAGGTAATGGTTGATGTCGCCGAAAGCCGCCTCCGACAGCGCCCGCAGCGCCTCGCGCGACACCACCAGCATGTCCTTGCCCAGGACCTTCTCGACCCTGACACCCTCGGACGAAATCTTCTTGTAAGGCGTCTCGTCCTTGCCCAGCGGGAACAGCGGAGTGTGCTTGTAGGGCGGAACAGGCTTTGACTGGTCGGGAAAGGCGGTGGGAGCGTTCATGGGGTCGATCTCGGGGTTTTGGGGCCTCGCGCGGGCCCGCTGCGTAGAAGCGTTCTAAGCCCATTTCCGGCAGAAAAGAAAGGGACCGGAGCGCATGGGAGAGGGTGGCTAGGGCTCGGGAAGGCATTGGCACAGCACGTGGAAAGGCCCGTTCCCACCCTTGCGCTTCGCGTCTGCCGACGCTTGAATGCGCGCCCTAAGGGGCTTTTCATCATGACATTGAACTTGAACGTCCGCGGCGCGATCCTGGTCGCCGCCGCCATCACCGGCCTTGTGGCCCTCACCTCCCCCGCGCGCGCCGACCGCTGCGACGACAGCGCCAAGGAGCTGGCGAACCAGATCGATCGGCTCAAGGTGAATTTCCGGGCCGCCAACATCGTGTATTTGACACACCCGGCGGCCAAGGAGCTGTCCGTCGGCTGCCGTGGCGACAAATATTCCATCGAGCTCTATGCCAAGGGCGATCGCAAGCCCAAGCCGGAGTTCTATGCGCTGGTGGGGTCGATGGCCGCGATCGTTTTCACCGTGACGAAGGACGACACCACGTCGGGCGCGACACGTTGCCTGAAGCGTATGGGCCTCCTGCGCGGCGACAAGATCAACATGCGCTACCGCCGGCTCAACATGGAATGCACCCGCACAAAGGCGGATGCGTCCATCGCGATCACGCGCGGCAAGGACGAATAGGCGCGGGGCTCCCCGCTTTCCGCAGGGTGGCGGCGCGCGTGTCGCGATGCCGCCCACCACGAATTCCGTCATTGCGAGCGCAGCGAAGCAATCCAGGATCTTTGCGCGGAGACAGACTGGATTGCTTCGTCGCATCAGCGCAAAATTGCTACGCAATTTTGTCGCGAGCTCCTTGCAATGACGTGGAGAGAGCCGCGATTCTCTTAAGACTTGCACGCGCGGAAGCTAAAGGCAGCCCAATCCCACCGCGCCAATTCCCTCGCATTTTAACGATTGCCTTGAAGGAAACTTCGCTCCTCGCGGGGCAGGCTCAATTGTTTCCATGTGTGAGGATTTGCGGATGAAGGTTTCCACCGTTGCGCCGCCGCCGATCGCGATCGTGGTTCCGAGCTACGACACGACCAAGCAGCAGGACGATCAGGCCAAGGTCAACGACGACGATCCGACCTATAAGCCGCAGCCGCCCGCGCCGCTGCCCCCGGGTCAGGGCACGCGGATCGATCAGCTCGCCTGATCAGGCTTGCCAAAGCTGAAGCGCCCGATCCGGTCGATCGGGCCTTTTGCGCATCCGGCCGCATCTTTGCCGGATAGCAGGACCACTGTCGTGCGCGGTCATCCCGGGACTCTGCGCATGATCGCACGCCTCCTGTTGCAGAACACGATCTTCGTCGTCGGCATGGGCGCGTTGCTGTTCGCGTCCGCTGGAACGCTGCACTGGCCTTCGGCCTGGGTGCTCCTCGCCACCTCCGCCCTGCTCGGTCCGCTCTGCGGCTGGTGGCTCTACCGGATCGATCCGGCTCTGCTCGCCGAACGTCTGCGGCCGGTCCTGCAACGGGATCAGCCCGCCGCCGACAAAATGTTCATGACGGTCTTTGTCGTGGCGATGCTGGCCTGGCTGTGCGCGATGGGCCTCGACCGGCGCATTCAATCCTCCGAGATGCCGGTTGCGTTCCAGGTCCTCGGCCTCGTGCTGTTCCTGGCCTCGACACTGTTCACGATGTGGGTCTTCCGCGAGAACTCGTTCGCCGCGCCCGTGGTGAAGCTGCAAACCGAGCGCGCGCAGCACGTGATCTTGACCGGTCCCTACGCCTATGTCCGCCATCCCATGTACAGCGGCATGGTCCTGTTCTTCACCGGCGTGCCGTTGTTGCTTGGGTCGTGGTGGGGACTTGCGATGATACCGCTCTTCATTGCCTTGTTCGCGGTCCGCATCCCTATCGAGGAGCGCACCTTGCGCGAGGGCCTTCCAGGCTATGCCGACTATGCGGCGCGGGTGCGCTACCGCCTGGTGCCGGGCGTTTGGTGAGGGCAGATCACTCTCCCGTCTGAGCCGGCTAAGCATCCAGTTCGCGATAGCGGCGGAAGATGCCCTGCTCGTTGAAGGCAATGCGGCGGTCGCTGTCGAGATAGGCCTTGATGTTGGGCCGTGCGGCGATGCGGTCGTGCAGGCCGACGAGGCCCGGGATATCTGTCTCGAACGCCTTCATGCGCTTGGGGAAGGCATAGCGGAGCCCCGCGACGATCTGGAACAGCGAGAGATCGACATAGGTCAGTCTGCGTCCCGTGACATAGGTGCCGCCACTCTCGGTGAGAAGCTGCTCGAAATAGCCGAGATATTTCGGCACGCGCTCGCTCCAGAAATCGGCGGTGCGCTTCTTCGCCGGCGGCTTCTGGTCCTCGTAATAGAGCGAGGGCCCGAGCGGGTGATGGGTGTCGTGGATCTCGACGACGAGGTCGGTGATGGTGAGCTGGAGCTGGTGCACCCAAAGCCTGCCGCCTTCGGTCTTCGGCGCAAGACCATGGCGGGCGCCGAGATAGAGCAGGATGTTGGCGGTCTGGCCGATGACGAGCTTGCCCGCCTTCAGGAATGGCGGGGCGAAGGGCGGCGTGCCCCCATGCGCGTCCATCATCTTTATCATCGCAGCTGTCCCGCGCTGTCCGCGCGCGACATCGACGTAGGCGGCGCCCGCTTCCTCCAGCGCCAGCCGCACATATTCGCCGCGGCCCTGGATCTCGGGCCAGTAATAGAGCTCGTATTTCATGGGAGGAGTCCGTGAGCGTTGCGGGCGACGGGACCAATGTAACACGTAGCCGAAAGTTCCGTCGGAGTGAGACGGAGCGGCGGTACCACACACTCCGTCATTGCGAGGAGCCCTTGCGACGAAGCAATCCAGACTGTCTCCGCGGAGAGATTCTGGATTGCTTCGTCGCTTCAGCGCAAAATTGCTTCGCAATTTTGTCGCTACGCTCCTCGCAATGATGGAAGAGACAGCTCGCGCCTCAATTCGCCGCGAAACAATACAGCAGGCCGTCGCCGCCTGTGCTCTTCAGATCGGCCTGCGAACAGCCGCCGTCGGGACCGCGCGAGGGGTGAGAGCTGTTCCAAGATTTCGAAGGCTCGTCGTCGCGCAGACCCCGTCGATCGAGATGGCCGACCATTGCGGCGCCTTGCGTGCTCGATGTCCAGTTCTTGCAGGTGCGATCGTCCGGACCGGCAAACGCGGTGCCGTCTGGTTGCGATCCCGTGAGCACGTCATGCCGGTTTGGCTGGTCGCCAACACCATTGATCCCCTCGCCCTTCTCGCTGAGCGCGGTCTGCTTGGTGAGGTTGTTGGCCGCGCCGTGCAGGTCGGCAACATCCCTGGCGATCACCGCGCCCTTGGCGTTCTGCCACGGTCCCTTGCCGATGCGATCCCGGGCGTTGACCGCCGGCTTGCCGTCCGCCGCCTGTGTCGAGAGATAGGCGCGCCAGGTCTTGGTGCCGGCGCCCGCGGCTTGTGCAAGCTTCTGGCATTGCGCGTCGGCTCCCTCGAGGCCGCCGAGATCGGCACCCTTGCCGGGGCCGTTGGACGTCACGAAGAATGTCATGTCGGCCGATTGCGCCTGCGCCGATGGCGCCGCAAGCAAGGCCATTGCGAGCGCGAGGCCTGAAATCGTCACGGATCTCTCGGTGCGGATCATGTTGTCCTCCGGTTGTGCTTGTCGTTGGCCGCCTGATTTCAACCCAACGCACGCCCGCTTATTCCGATGCGGCGATGCGGGGTACCCAAAAGAAGAGGCGCCCAAAAGAAAAAGGCGCCGTGCGGGAGCACGACGCCTTGGTTCCTCGTGTCGCAAGCGATCAGTTGGTCTGCTGGATCGCCGACAATTCCCAGCCGGTGCTCGGCCGGCGGGCGAACGTCCAGATCTCGGTCGCCTCGCCCGGCTGCTCGCTACCGGCAACGACTGCGCCGGTGTTGCGGTCGACCGTCTTGTCGATGAGCCCGAAGCGCAGCGCCACCGTGGCGTAGTCGGTCTCGCCTTCACGCCAGGCTTCCGCGAGGTCGCCCTGCAACAGCTTGACGTTGGTCACCTTGTTGACGACGTTGCGCGAACGGTTCTGGGCCAGATCCTGCTCGAAATAGGAGACCATCTCCGGCGTCGCGAGCGTGTGCAGCTTGGCCACGTCCTCGTTCGACCAGGCGGTCTGGATTTCGCCGAGCAGGCGCTCGAACGCCTCATAGTCGTCGGGCTTGATCTCGAGCGGCGCGCTGTTGGCGCCGAAGCCGAAGCCACCAAGACCACTGCGATAGTTCGGCTGCGGTCCCTGACCTGCGCCCGCATTAGCATTGGCATAGGCCGCCTGCGGCGTGTGGCGGCGTTGCCACCAGGACATCGCCAGCCGCACCACGAGCACCACCAGCGCGATCTGAATGATCAGGCCCAGGATCGAGGACAGGCCGCCGAGGCCGCCAAACAGGCCGCCGCCGAACAGCATGCCGAGCAGGCCGGCGCCGAGGAAGCCGGCCGCAAGGCCGCCCAGGAAGCCGCCGCCGCGGCCGAACAGGCCGCCGCGCGCCGGCGCGGTCGCGGCCGAATTCATGCCTGCGCCCGGCTGGGTGTAGGTGCGGTTGAACTGCGAGGCCGAGCCAGGCGCAGTCGTGGTCGACGGCGGCGCCGAATAGGTGCGCGAGCCGCGCGAACCCGACGAGAAGCCGCCGCCGACGCGGGCGTCAGCGGACGAGATCGCCAGTGCAGTCGGCAGCGCAAGCGCCAGCACGACGGCAATGGTCTTGAAGAGACTGCGGGAGCGTTGCGAGAAAGTCATGTGCGTTTCCCAAATCCCCGGCATGGGGACGTGCGCTTAAGATGGGCAGACTTCCCGAAAAGTGAAGCCGATTTCGGAACCTATTGCTGCGGCCCTCAGTCGCGGGGATGTGGCAAAATCCCATATTTGGCGGGGGTTTGGCCGCATTTGGCGGGGGTTTGGCCGCGCGGGGAACCGAGGTCGCGGGATACCGGCGCCTTTGCGACGGGATTTCCGCTTTTTCCTCGCCATTGCGAGCGCAGCTCTCCCACCACGTCATTGCGACGAGCCCTTGCGACGAAGCAATCCAGGCTCTTTCCAAAGAGACAGTCTGGACTGCTTCGCGGAGCCTGTCATCGGGCCGCGCTTTGCGCGGACCCGGTGGCTCGCAATGACGGTGTTGAAGCAGTCGCGCGCATACACTCCCGATGTCGTCCTGGCGAAAGCCAGGACCCATTACCCCGAGAGGCAATTTGGCGAAAGCTGGTCGTTCGGGATTGGCAGCGTGCGCAACCGAGAGATCACGCGGTATGGGTCCTGGCTTTCGCCAGGACGACGGCCGAGGTTGTCGCGCGTCAGTGCAATCTCTCGGGCACAACGCTCACCCCGCCTTCGTCATCGTCTCCTTCACCGCCGCCACGAGCTGGCTGAGCGTAAACGGTTTTGGCAGGAAGTCGAACTGCTGGCCCTCGGGGAGGCTCTTCTCGAACGCATCCTCGGCGTAGCCGGAAACGAAGATGAATTTGATGTCCGGGTTCTTCTCCCGCATCGCCTTCAGCAGCGTCGGGCCGTCCATCTCCGGCATTACCACGTCGGAGACGACGAGATCGATCGCGCCGCTCTCCTCCTCCAGCACCTCCATGGCCTCGACGCCGTTCTCGGCCTCGACCACGGTGTAGCCGCGCGAGCGCAGGCCACGCGCGTTCAGGGCGCGCAGGCCCTCCTCGTCCTCGACCAAGAGGATGGTGCCCTGCCCGGTGAGATCGGTGCGCGGCTTGGCCTCGGCCGCCGGTGTGGCCTCCTTCGCGGCGCCATTGACCGCGCTGACCAAAGCTGCGGGCTGCTCGACCTGCACCTCCGGCTCAGCATGATGGCGCGGCAGGAAGATATGGAACGAGGTGCCCTGCCCCGGTTCGGAATCGACATAGATGAAACCGCCGGTCTGCTTTACGATGCCGTAGACGGTGGAAAGCCCGAGCCCGGTACCCTTGCCCACCTCTTTCGTCGAGAAGAACGGCTCGAAGATCTTGTCGCGGATGTCGGCGGGGATGCCAGTGCCGGTGTCGGCGACCTCGATCCGGACATAGTCGGCGGCCGGCATGCCCTTGTAGGCGAGCTTGCCCGCGTCTTCGGTGCTGACGTTTAAGGTGCGGATGATCAGCTTGCCACCATCAGGCATAGCGTCGCGCGCGTTCACCGCGAGATTGACGATCACCTGCTCGAACTGGGAGACGTCGACCTTCACCGGCCAGAGATCGCGGCCGTGGACGAGGTCGAGCTTGACCTTCTCGCCGATCAGCCGGCGCAGCAGCATGGTGAGATCGCTCAAGGCATCGCCGAGATCGAGCACCTGCGGCCGCAGCGTCTGCCGACGCGAAAACGCCAGCAGCTGCCGCACCAGCGTCGCGGCGCGCGTCGCGTTCTGCTTGATCTGCATGATGTCCTGGAACGACGGATCGGTCGGCTTGTGCGCGTTCAGCAGGAAATCGTTCGCCATCATGATGGCGGAGAGCACGTTGTTGAAGTCGTGGGCGATGCCGCCGGCAAGCTGGCCGACCGTCTCCATCTTCTGCGACTGGTTGATCTGGTTCTCCAGCGCGCGCCGCTCGGTGGTCTCGAGCATGTGCACGATGGCGGCTTCCGCCTCGTTCTCGGCCGCATCGACCGGCGTGACGAAGAACTGGCCCCAGCGCTCCTTGGTCCCCTCCAAGGCGACCTCGACCGGCGCGATGTCGGCCTGGCCTTCGGCGGCCTGGTTGATGGCCGCGATCAACAGGTGCCGATCGCGCGAATTGACCGCGCGGAAGATCGACTTGGAGGCGCTCTCGAGCCCGAGCGCCTGCCCGAGCTTGGCGTAGCGCGCATTCGCGCGCACGACGTTGCCGCCGCGGTCGACGGTCGCAATCGCCATCGGCGTGTGGTCGAAGAAGCGCATGAAGCGCACTTCGGCGGCGCGGTCGGGATCGCTGCGCTCGTCGCGGGCGCGGCTGATCACGAGCGTGCGCGACGGCCCCGGCGCACCGTCGGCGCCGAAGGCGAGCTTGTGATAGAGCCGCACCGGCATGGTCCTGCCCGTGCGCATGCGCAGGTCGATGTCGAAGACCTCGGTCTTCACCTCGCCCGGCACCGCCACGATCGAGGTCAATAGCGAGGCGCCGTCGCCGGAGACGATGTCGGTGAGCTTCAATCCACCCGAGCCGATCTCGGCGAGGTCGTAGTCCAGCCAGTTCGCCAGCGTCGCGTTGACATAGGCGAGCTCGCCGGCCGGATTGACCGAGAAGAAGCCGCAAGGCGCGTGATCGAGATATTCGATCGCGTGCTGGAGCTCCTGGAACACGTCTTCCTGGCGCTCGCGGTCGCGGGTGATATCGGCGATCGACCACACCGCATATTTCGCCTCGCGCTTGCCGGTGCCGAGCGGGCGCACCCGCATGCGCAGCCAGCGGCCCTGATTGCCGTCCTGGCCGGAGATGCGCACCTCCTCCTGCTGCCGCTTGCCCTCGCGGGCGGCTTTGAGCAGGCGGAACACGGCTTCGGAGACGTCAGGGTTGCCGATGAAGACGCGCTCGACGGGACGCACGTCCTGTGGGCCGGTGGCGCCGGTCAGCGTCAGATAGGCCGCATTGGAATAGACCACATGCCCGCGCGCATCGGTGACCGCGAGCCCGTCGAACGAGTGATCGGAGATGCGGGCAATGATGGGATCGTCGAGATTACGGTCGGCGAAGCGGATAATGCCGGCGGCGAAGGCGAACAAGTTGAACAGGCCGACCATCGCCAGCACGGCGAGGATGCCGAGGATATAGGGCTGCGCCTGCGCGCGCCCGAGCGTCATCAGCCCGACGGCGACCGCGACGAGGCCGGCGGCCACCAGCAGCACCAGCGCGATGCTACCCGAGCGCGGCGACGGCTCGTGCGCCGCTACGGGCTCGCGTGTGAGGTCGTGGTCGGTCTCAGCAGTCATCTCAAGCTGGCGCAGCCTGTCGGCAGAGAATCAACGCGCTACGGCGCGCACGGGGTCCTCCCTGCCTGAATCGGACCCAAAGGTGCAAGAGCGGCAGCAGCGAAAGGTACGCTGATTCCCAGATTACGGCCATTTCCGGTACTTTTCCGGCATTTTATCCCCGCCCGGCGCCGAATCCGCGCTTCAGCCGCATAACGTAGCCGATGACTTCGGCGACCGCATGGTAGTGCTCGGTCGGGATTTCCTGGTCGATGTCGACGGTGGCGTAGAGCGCACGGGCGAGCGGCACGTTCTCGACGATGGGAATATCGTGCTCGCGCGCGATCTCCCGGATCTTGAAGGCGAGGTTGTCGACACCTTTGGCGACGCAGATCGGCGCCGACATGCCGCGCTCGTAGGACAGCGCGACCGAATAGTGGGTCGGGTTGGTGATGATCACGGAGGCCTTGGGAACCGCCGCCATCATGCGCTTCTTGGCGCGCTGCTGCCGGAGTTGCCTGATTTTGCCCTTGATATGGGGGTCGCCTTCGGACTGCTTGAACTCTTCCTTGATCTCCTGGAGCGACATCTTCTGCCGCTGGAACCAGCTGCGGTACTGGAAGAAATAGTCGGCGATGGCGACGATCGCGAGCGCCGCCACCACCGCGCCGAGCAGGTGGATGGTCATGCTGGTGGTGGCGCCGAGCATCGCGGCCGGATCGAGCTTGACCATCGCCTCCATGCGATGGCGCTCCGGCCACAGGATCATGGTCATGACCACGCTGAGCGCGATCAGCTTGCCGAGGCCTTTCAGGAAGTTCGCCGCCGCCTGCTTGCCGAAGATGCGCTTGAAGCCGGCGCCGGGCGAGATCTTGCTGAATTTGGGTTTCAGGGATTCGGCCGACCACACCAGACGGTGCTGGAGCATGTTGCCGGCAATCGCCGCCAGCACCAGCATCAAGAGGGGCACGCCGATTGCCGTGAGCACGGCGAACTCGATCTGCTGCATCAGCGCGAGCAGAGCCTTGCCGTCGGTCTTGATCATCCAGGAATTGGCGAGCAGGTTGCGCATCGGCGTCAGCAGCCCGCTGCCGACCGAGCCCGAGAAGGTCGAGACCACCAGCGTGCCACCCGCCATCATGAACCAGGTGTTGATCTCCTGGCTCTTGGCGACGTCGCCGCGTTCGAGCGCATCGTCAAGGCGCTTTTGCGTCGGGTCTTCTGTTTGACTCTCGGGATCGTTGTCTTCAGCCATCGATCACCTATTTGAGCGGCATCATCTGGTGCATGACACCGATGAAATAGTCGAGAAACGTACCCATCATCGCCGTGAGCACCACGGCGAGGACCAGAAAGCCCGCGAAGATCGAGAGCGGCACGCCGACGAAATAGACCTGCATCTGCGGCATCAGCCGCGCCAGCACACCTAACCCGATGTTGAAGACGAGGCCGAACACCAGAAACGGTCCGGAGAGTTGCAAGCCCAGGCGGAACGCGGCTGCAAAGGCCCGCGTTGCCAGCGAGGCGATGTCGCCGCTCGAGACGGTCTCGCCCGGCGAGAAGATCTTGTAACTGTCGTTCAGCGCCGCGATCACCAGATGGTGGCTGTCGGTGGCAAACAACAAGGTCACGCCCAGCATGGTCAGGAAATTGCCGACGAGCACGCCCTGCTGTCCCTGCGTCGGATCGACCGAGGTGACGAAGCCGAGCCCCATCTGCTGCGCGATCACGGAGCCGGCGACTTGCAGAGCCGAAAGCGTCACACGGGCGGTCGCGCCCAGCACGATGCCGATCGCGATCTCATGCAGCATCAGGACCAGGAGCGGCGCGAGCGAGCCCATGTCGACCTGATAGGCATTGCGGTGCAGGGGCAGGATGATTAGCGTGAGCAGCAGCGCGATCGACAGCTTGATCCGCGTCGGGATGTTGGTCTCACCCAGGCCCGGCAGCAGCATCACCATCGCACCGACCCGGGCGAAGGCGAGCATGAAGGAAGCGGCGAGCGCCGGCAGCAGCGAGACGTCGATGCGCATGGTTTACGCATCTTGCCTCAGCCGCCGATGATTCGCGACGAGATCCGCAGCATGTGGGCGTGGAGCGAGTCGGCCATGAACGGCAGCGCCAACAGCATCGTGGCGAAGATGGCCAGGATCTTCGGCACATAGATCAGCGTCTGCTCCTGAATCTGCGTCAGCGCCTGGAACAGCGATACGATGACGCCGACCACGAGGCCGACCACCATCAGCGGCGACGACACGATCACGATGGTCCAGATCGCATCGCGCGCGACGTCGAGGGTTTCGGGTCCGGTCATTGCAAACTTCCTTTATTCGTTCCTCGCCTCCTCACGCGCTTGAAGCGGTGCGAAGACCTATCCCCGTCATTGCGAGCGCAGCGAAGCAATCCAGACTGGCGCCTGCGGAAAGACTCTGGATTGCTTCGCTGCGCTCGCAATGACGATTGGGGCGAGCGCCATTCCCAAATCAGATCGGCATCTTCATGATGTCTTCATAGGCCGCGATCACGCGATCGCGGACCGAGACCAGCGTGGACACCGCGACATCGGTGTCGGCGACCGCCGTCACAACGTCCATCACGTTGGCCTTGCCGGCGGCCATCGCCACCGTCTGCGCATCGGACTTGCGGCCGGACTCCATGACGCTGCCGACAGCGTCTTTCAGCAGCGAAGCGAAGGATTGTCCGCTGGGCTCGCTGCCCTTGCCGGCGCCGCTATTCTCCAGCACGCGGGCGAGACTAGCGTAAGCATTGGCGGCGATTGTCGGTGATGCCATGGCTCAAATGTCCTGTTCAGCTCTTGAGGATGTCGAGCGTGCGCTGGATCATCCGGCGCGTCGCACTGATGATGTTGAGATTGGCCTCGTAGGATCGCTGCGCATCGCGCATGTCGGTCATCTCGACCACCGAATTCACGTTGGGATATTTGACGTTGCCGCTCGCATCCGCGGCCGGATTGTTCGGCTCGTATTTGACGCGGAAGCTGGACTGGTCGGGCTTGATCCTGCCGAGGGTGACGACCTGCGCCTCGAGCGTGCGGTCGAGCGCGGAAGAAAAGGTCGGCACCTTGCGCCGGTAGGGATCGCCGCCTGATGTCTGCGAGGTCGAATCCGCGTTCGCGATGTTCTCCGAGATCACCCGCATGCGCCCGGCCTGGGCCCGCAGGCCGGAGGTCGCGATCGCCATCGAGCGGGCAAAGTCGCTGCTGTCATTCGCCATGACGGGGCTCCTCTAGGTCTAGCCCTTGCCGATCGCGGTCTTGAGCAGATGCAGGCTCTTCGAATAGAGCGAGGTCGCCGCCGCGTAGTCCATCTGGTTGCTGGCGGCCTTCATCATCTCCTCTTCGAGATTGACGGCGTTGCCCGCAGGACGGGTCTCAAAACCCGCATTCTTGTTCTGGTCGAATGCGGAAGCCGCGCCTGACGGCGTCATGTGGGAGGCGCTGGTGCGGACAAGGGCCAGAAGCCCCATCGAGCCCGTGACGGCGCCGGTCTTGTCGAGCTTCGGCTCGACCAGGTCGCGCGGCCGGAACTTGGGGGTATCGGAGTTGGAGACGTTCTCGGACAGCACGCGCTGGCGCTCCTGGTGCCACTGCATCTTGGTCCGAAGCGCCGACAGCACCGGGAGGTCGTTGATGGACATCGTTGCGGCTCCTTCCGCCCCTTCCGGACCTTGAGGTCCGAAGCTAGGCAGAATTTGCCGCCTGTATGGTTAACAGCTGGTTAAAGATGTCACGGGCACTTGTTCCCCGATGGGACACGATATGCGCGCGTTGTGATTCGACGCTGCCAAAAGTGGCATTAACCCAACCGTTTGGCGGCGCGTATACAGGCCAAGAAGTCGTTTTGGATCGAGCGATTCATAGGTTATTAAGAGTTGGGGACGGCAAAACTTGCCGTGGAACATTAAGAGATCGCAGTTTGGGGCATCGTAGGCCGGTGGTTGGCGCGTCTGACCACGGGCACGAGAAAAGCGCCATTTGTCGGGGACAAGTATGCAAGGCAGCCCTATCACCTTCATCGTCGCGTTCATCGTCGTTCTGGCGTTGATCGGCGTCGCTGCATGGCTGGTTCGCCGATTCGCCGGCAGCCGGCTGGGCGCCAACACCCAGCGCGGCAGGATGCCTCGGCTCGCCGTGATCGATGCCGCCGCCGTCGACGGCCGGCGCCGCCTGGTGCTGGTCCGGCGTGACAATGTCGAGCATCTCCTCATGATCGGCGGCCCGACGGACATCGTCGTCGAGCCCAACATCGTTCGCGCCGCGTCCAGCCGCGACCAGCTTCCGCATCGTCCCAGCGCCGCGGAACCGCCGCGCCTCGCCCCCATGCCCGATTCCGGCGGCTGGGCCGACGAAGCGCCGCGACCCGAGCTGCTGGATCATCCCGAGCCTCACATGCCCGAGCCGCCGCCGCGGCCCGCGCGCCCGTCCTTCGCCGATGAAGTGCGCCGGCCTGCGCCCGCTTTGGCCGAACGCCGCAGCGAGCCGCCGCTCGCCGGCTTTCCGCCCGAACCGATCGCGCCGCGACCCGAGCGTGAGCCACGGCCCGAGCCGTTGCCGCCGCGCATCGCCCGCGGCGAGCCGCCGCTGATGCCGCGCCCGCCGCGCCAGAGTGAGCCGCCGAAGATGCCGCCGGTGCGCGCCGAGCGCGCAGCCGCGCCGCCGCCTCCCCCCATTCCCCAGGCTCCGCCTGTTCCGCCACCGGCGCCGGCCGCTATCCCCTCGAGCGCCGAGCAGAATCTCGCCGAAATGGCTCAGCGGCTCGAAGCTGCCCTGCGCCGCCCAGCCGGCGAAACGGTCGCCCCTCCGGTTGCGCCGGAGCCGCCGGCCGCTCCCCCGCGCGCGGGACGCAGCGAGCCGCCGGCGCCACCGGCCCCGCCTGCAAAGCCCGCCGCGGAAAAGACCAGCTTTGAAAATCTCGAAGACGAGATGGCCTCGCTGCTCGGCCGTCCGAAGCCGTCTTCGTGAGGTTGCCGGCCCTCCCGCGTAGAGTTCTTTTCCTTTCTGTCCTGGTCGGCGCGGCCTCGCTCGCGAGGCTTGCGCATGCGCAGGACATCAGCATCAATCTCGGCGGCGGCGCTGGCGGTGGCGGCGTTACCGAGCGCGCGATCCAGCTCATCGCCCTGCTCACGATCCTGTCGATCGCGCCGTCGATCCTGATCATGATGACGTCGTTCACGCGCATCGTGGTCGTGCTGTCACTGCTGCGCACCGCGATGGGCACGGCGACCGCGCCGCCGAACTCGGTGATCATTGCGCTCGCGATGTTCCTCACCTTCTTCGTGATGGGGCCGGTCCTGCAGAAATCCTACGACGAGGGCATCCGCCCGCTCGTCGCCAACCAGGTCAGTGTCGAGGACGCACTTCAGCGCGCCTCGGTGCCGTTGCGCGGCTTCATGCAGAAGAACGTGCGCGAGAAGGACCTCAAGCTGTTCCTGGATCTCTCCGGCGAACAGCCGCCGGCGACGCCCGACGATCTCGCACTGCGCATCCTCGTCCCCGCCTTTATGATCTCCGAGCTGAAGCGCGCCTTCGAGATCGGCTTCCTGTTGTTTCTCCCCTTCCTGATCATCGACCTCGTCGTCGCTTCCGTGCTGATGTCGATGGGCATGATGATGCTACCACCTGCAACGATCTCGCTGCCGTTCAAGCTGATCTTCTTCGTCCTGGTCGACGGCTGGTCGCTGGTGGCGGGAAGCCTGGTGCAGAGCTACGGGGGGTGAGGCCGATGCATCCGCAGTCATGCCCCGCGAAGGTGGCATCCTCTCCGCTCCCAGCGATAGCCTCCGGCCCCTCCCCGTCATTGCGAGGAGCTCTTGCGACGAAGCAATCCAGACTGCCGCCGCGGAAAGACTCTGGATTGCTTCGCTGCGCTCGCAATAACGGAGGATGCGGCGCCGTTCCGGGCCGCGCTTCGCGCGGCAGCAGAGCCCTATCGCGTCATCTTGATCTGTCGCACGACCGGAATCGTGGGCAGCGAGCCGGTGTGGTCGGACTCGTCGTTGGCCTGCGGCGCGCTTGGGGCGCGGGCGGTGGCGTCGGGGAAACGCTGCTTCATCTCGCGCAGGAAGCCGTCGAGCGTATCGACGCTGGCAGCCAGCTTGGCGATCTCGGCGAATTCGGCGCTGGAGGCCGCGGCCGGCTTGCTCGCGATGTCGAAGGCGAGACGGTCGGCGCTCTCGCTCATCAGCGGCGCGTATTTCTCGCGGAAGCGTGACAGGCCGATCGAATCGTCGGCGAGCGCGTAACCGACTGCGGCGCGGATGATGTCGCTCTTCTCGACCGCATTGAGCGGCTTGAAGTCGCGGAATCGCTCGCCGTAATAGAGCTCGATCTGCTCGGCGGATTCGCGCCAGCGCCGCGCCGCCCAGAAGATGTCGGAGCGCAGGCGGAGCACTTCGCGCCCGGAGACGTTGGAAACGATGTCGAGCGCGAGATCGTGACGGCCGACGTCGCTCTGCGCCCGCCCTTCCAGGAGCAGGCGCTGCTGCCTGAGCTCCCCGGAGAGGTCGCTGATGCGGCTCGCGCGCAGCGCGGTGATCGCCATGTCGGGCTTGCGGTTGGCCAGATAGATCATGGCAAGGCGCGCGGCGACCTGGGCGCGGGCGGCGCCTTCGAGGCGGTGATCGACCTGGTATTGCAGGAGCTCGGCGGCCTGGTCGAGCAGATCGATCGAGGCGAGACGGTCGGCGAGACGGCGGATCAGCTCGTCGCCGCGGCGGCCGATCGGCGTGAGGTCGCGGAACTCGTAGAACATCCCGAGCGCCTCGACCGGCGGCAGCTCGTCACCCTTGGGCCCTAGGAAGATCTGCGTGAACAGGTCGGAGGCGAGATCCTGCGCCTGGCGCGAGGCTTCTGCGTTCGGCTGCAGCTTCGTCGCGGTGCGCGCCGCCGTGAGCGCGTCCCGGTAGCGCCCGTTCTCGGCATAGAGCTGCGACAGCATCTGGAGCGTCTTGACCTCGATCGCATCGCCGCGCCAGGTCATCGACAGCGTCTCGAGCTCGCGCAGCGCTTCTTCCTTGCCGATCTCGTCGCGCTTCTGACGCAGCGCGACCTCGAGCTGCTTGGCCTCGGCCGCAGCCGGCCGGTCGCTTGAGGCGACCGCGAATTTGTAGTCGTCGAGCGCATCCTTGTCGTGGCCGAGCGCCTCGGCGAGCCGGCCGCGCAGCACGGCGAAGCCGGGCGCAGCCTCGGGCGAGACCCCGACTACCTCGAGCTCGCTGCGGCGCTTGGAGGCGCCGGCATAGTCCTTCACCTCGAGGGAGGCGCGCATCGCATCCATCGTCACGATGCGCTGGATGTCGAGCGGCAGCGAGGCGATGGCGAATTCGACGTTCTTGAATTTCTCGCGCGCGTCCGCCCATTTACCCTGGCGCGCATAGGCGAGCGCCTTCCAGAGCTGGGAATCGTGGCTGTTGCCGATCACGGGATTGGCGAGATCCTTCAGGCCCTGCGCCGGCCGGCCGATCAGGATGTTCGCGATCGCATGCATGATCAGCGCGCCGCTCTCCTCCTTGTTGAGGGGATCGCTCAGCATCACGTCCGTCACGGCCTTGGCCTCGTGATACATGGCGCGCGACATGTAGAACTGCGCGAGGTCGAGCCGCGGCAGCGAACGCAGCGCGGGATCGACCGCCGAGATCGCCGTCATCAGATCGCTCTGGCGCGTCCAGAAATTCTCCGACTGGCCCTTGCGCCAGCCTTCGGGGCTGAAGACCGGGCGCACCGCGGTCGGGGCGCGCTCGGCCGAGATGTCGACCGGCGACAGCGTCAGCCCGCCCTTCTTGCCGAGAATGACCTTGTCGGCGCCGACTTCGACGCCGACCTCGTCGGAGTTCGGCCGGATCGCGATGCCGTGCGCGGATTCCAGCAACGAGAGATCGACGAGGTCCTGCCGCTTGATGAAGCCGCGCACCGGCCGCTGCGCGGTGACGACATAAAGCGTGTCGCCGGCATCGGGATCGGTGAGCTTGTGCAGAACGCCCGGATTGGCGAAGGGGATCGCAATGTTGGCGAGCGCAGGATCGGTGATGTTGCGCGACATCATCAGCGGCAGCGGCGTCGCCTGGATCTTGTCGGCGAGCGTCAGCAGCCAGTTGGTCTCCTTGCCGACCTCCTCGCTCGTCAGCGAGTAGACCAGCGGACGGGTGAGGCGGATGCGAACCGCCTGTCCCTTGTCGAGCGGCACGCGACCGACCTCGCCGATCATCGCGCCGCCCTTGGCGCGGATCGCCTCGACATCGATCGGCCTCAGTGTATCGAACACCAGCCAGACCGTGTCGCCGCGGCGGAACGCCGCCGCAGGCGTTGCGACCTGAAGCGGGAACGTCACGCGCAGGCCGTCGCTGTCACGGCGCGCATCGACGCTGGCAACACCGGACTGCACCGCCGCCGGCGCCGACGCAGGAGCAGTCTTGGGAACTTCCTTGGCAGCTTCCTTGACTGGCTCTTTCGCAGCTTCCTTCACGGCCTCTTGCGGTGCTTCAGGGGCGGCTTCGGCAACGGGCGGCGCCGGCTTGGAGGCTTCCATGGGTGCTGCTGGAGCGTGCGCAGCCTCAGTCGCCGGCGCCGGCTTCGGCACTTCGATGGCCGGCATCGCGGCGGGCGCTTCCGGCTTCACCTCGGGCTTCACCTCTATCCTGGCTTCGCGCGCGATTGTCTCGGACGTCGGTGCCGCGATCTCGCGATGAGCGTCCTTCGGCTTCTCGGCCGCCGGCTTTTCAGGCGCAGGCCCAGGTCCGTGACCCGCGGGCTTGAGCTGCGCGATCGCCGCCTCGGGCGTCGCCGCCGCCCTGCCCCTGTCCGGCTGGAAGGCGATGTCGACGACGTAGTTCTTCTCGTCGCGGAACGAATGCACGTCGGAATCGCCGATCAGCGCGATCTCGACACTGGTCTGGTCGATGTCGGCCTTCTGCTTGATCGAGGCGACGTTCGGCGGCGCGGCGACGACCGCGTCCGCCAGATCGAAATTGAGGTTGGCGTTGAACGCGAGCGTGAGCTTCTGCTCATTGAGCACGGAGGACACGCCGACGCCGTCGGGCATTTCGAACACGAAGCGGACGAAGGTCGGCTGCACCGAGGCGCGGACGCGGATCTGCGGACGCTTCTTGGCCTCGGCGGCGGCGCGCTGCGCACGCAGCGCACGCTCGGCGACGCGGGCGCGCTCGGCCAGTTCCTTGACCACTTCCATCGGCAGGCTCGGCGGCGGCCCCTTCCACCCCTCGGGCAAGAGGTCGATGAAGGTGCGCTCGCCGGCATTCATGGTGTTGACGGTGACCCGGCGCGCCAGCGACAGGCGGATGGCGCCGCCATCGGGATCGCGCCGTGCGGAATTGACATAGTCGGGCGCGCCTTCCGGAACGCGATCGACGGGTACGTCGACGGGCCGATCGAAACGGATCACGAGAATGGAGCCGGCCGTGGTCACCTCGGAGGGAACGTCCTCGCCGAGCTTGATCACGAGACGGGCAAAACCGCCGCCCGCGGAAAAGCTCGCCTCGCCCCTGACGGGATCGGCCGCCCGGGCAGGCGCCGCGAAGCCGATCAGCAGGCAAGCCGCGAGCACAGGCACCTTGCGGACATGACGCGACAATTGCCGCGCCAGGGCGCGGGCTCGCGTCAACAATCCAGCGGCAGCCTCTCGCGCCAATGGCGGCATTTCTTCCGGTCCGACAATCCATGCCGGCAATGGCGCCGGCCGGTGCCGTCGACTGTAGGTCTCGCCAATTAAGGACTTGTTAATGCTATATCTTGATTTGCTCTGGGGGCAGCACGCGGTGCCGGATCGAGCGTGGGCAGGTCCGCCAGCTTTGGATTTGAGAGGCAGGCGGTTAAGGAGTTGTTAACACCTGCACAACAGCGCTGCCGCGATCGGTCAATCGTTCGACGGCACTCCATAGCGGGCAAAGTTCTCGCGGATTGCAGCGTCGATCCGTCTTGCCGCCGAAATATCGCTATCGCCGCCGGCTCTGTCGCCGAGCTTGAGCCTGGCGACCCCGCGGCCGTAGAGCGCGCTCGCAAGCTTGGGCGCGAACCGCAGCGCTGAGTTGTAGTCATCGATAGCCGCGGAGAGTTGCCCCATTTTCAGATTTATCAGAGCTCGCGAATCGTATGTTGCGGCGTTGTTTGCTTCCGATCGAAGCGCCCTGTCGCAGTCGTCCAGCGCAGCCTGCAAGGCGCCGAGGACGGCTCGAGCCCAACAGCGTCCGCTCCACACCGCCTCCAGATTCGGATCAAGGCGAATTGCCTCGTCATAGTCCTGCGCTGCACGCTCGTACGCATTCCTCTTCAGGTAGGCTGCCGCACGGTTGGCAAAAGCAGCCCCATAGTTTGGGTTCAGCTTGAGCGCCTCCTCAAAAGCGCCCAGGGCCAGGTCGTGCGCGCCCTTCCTCAGATAGGCCACGCCGAGGTTGTTGAAGGCTTTGGCATAATTTGGATTAAGCCTGGTCGCTTCGACGAAGTCCTTGATCGCGCGTTCGTAGTCGGTTTTGGCGCTATAGGCATTGCCCCTGTTGTTGTGGGCGACAGCGAAGCCGTTCGCAGTCCCCTCGCCCGCATCGATAAACGCCGTGCAGCCATCGATCCGAGCTTCGGGCGACACGCGATCTGAGCCGTTACACAGTTCAACATTCTTGAGGGAGCTGCCCTTCTCCGGCTTCTGCGCCAAGGCCGACGAGCCGGACAGCACGATGATGAGAATGAGCATCACGGCCTTGATGACACTGGCTGTTGCGATCATTTTCACAGCAGGCGTCCAACTCCGAGAACGAACGAAGCGCTAATCCCAGTCTTCTCTGCCCGGCTGCGTTGCGGCGGCATCATGGCGGCTTAGGCCAAGCAAAGTTCTCAGCATCCCCGACAGATGTTGAGCCTGCGGTTGCTGCTTCGATCGGGCCCTGGCGCCGCGGACGCCGGCGGCTTCTTCAGGAGCTTACTTTCGCCCTCTTCGATCAGGGTCGAAAACTTGACCGACCCATCATCCGAAATCTCGATATGCGGCGTCGTGCCTCGAATCCCTAGCGTGGCGACGGGAGTCTCGACCTTCATGTCGCCGGTCTTTGCGACACTGCCAGCAACGAAAGTGAACGTTCCCTTGGCGAGATTGAACAGGGTCGCATTGGACTTGCCGTCCGGCTCATACACATAGTGATCCAACACCATACGGGCGCTGCTCGATAGATTGAACGAGGTGCCGTCTGTAAAATTGATACCGACTCGGCCGTCGGCCCCGGTCCGCACCACGTCACCGAGATACACGGGATCACCCGTGTTGGCCCGACCGGGCTCACCCGAGACATTCGCCTGAACGATCACTGCGCCCGCATGTTCGATCGTGACCGAGCCTGTGGCCGCCACCACCTTGCCAATGGGTTTGGATGATGAGTCAGCGACGGCGGGCTTGGCGGAATCGATTTGCGATCGAGCCGCACTCGGCAAGAAACTGGCAAGCGCCAAAACGAAGCTGGTCACCAATGCGGCTGTCGTAGGTCTGCACATGATCCCCCCTTTCTGAGAAGGATCTGTCGCTATCGTTGGCCCATTTTTGAACCGCGAAGCGCAGCTGCAATAAATATAATTGTTGTTTAATTTGCTCGACCGGCCTAATTTATCCTCAACGTTAAGTAAACTCCACATATTAAATACGTCTCGTTTGTCAATTTAATCACATTGGCGGGAGGGGGCACGGCGGGAATGGCGGTACGCGTCGCTGTACCCCGCGCAATGCGTCTCTCTCTCTAAGCAGACTTGATTATTTCGGCGGGCAAGCCTTCGGGCTGCCAGCGCCCAGGATATTTTGTCCATTGGCGAGGGCGCCCCGAGCAAGACCCTGGCAGCACGCCGAGCCTGAAATCGATCACCCAGGCGAGGTCGAACTATGTCAGTTGCGTCCGACATCCAGGTTGGTAACGGGGCCGCCACGTCCCTGCCCGTCCAGATCATCGGCCACATTCATACGGTGATCGGTTGCGGTACGCTCACGCGAGCGAGCGGCGTCGCCACACAGGCCGTAGTTGGTGCGCCTGTTTACAGGGCCGACGTGATCGAAACCGATGCCGACGGGCAGATCACACTTCGCTTCATCGATGGTACTCTTTTCAACATCTCCTGCGGCACTCACGTCGCGCTGAGCGACTTCGTCTTCGAAGTCGAAGGCATGTCACATGCAGCGTTGTTCGACGTGACCCGAGGGAGCTTCAGTTTCGTACTGGGCCGGCTGGCAGAAGCCGGGTCTCTCCGGCTGAATACGCCGATTGCAGGCATTCGCACCCGAGGCCATGCGGGCGGTCTCGGGATGCTGACGCTTGCAGCACTGACTTTCTCGGCCGCGCAAAATGCCGAGGCCGCGGATCCGGATGTCACAGTCCTGGATGACGACTCCATCACCTACAAGGATCTTGCGCACGGCGCATTTGAGCTCGTAACCAAGGAGCCGATCCCACGGCACATCATCGTCGAAGATCCTGGTGAGACGATCGTCCTCAAAAAAGTGGGATCCAGCATCAGTGTCAACCAGGTCACGAACACTGCCGCTCGGATGGACGAGTTGCGTGCCGAGCAACAGGACGTGCTCGCCAATCTAACACAAGGGCAAGGGCCGCATGGCTCGAGCACGCCTCCCTTCGTCAAATCCCAGCTGCTGCAGCCGATCAACTTCGTTCCGCCTGATGCGCCGGAGCTGCAGACGTTGCCGACTGTGTTGCCATTCGCCATTATCGAGCCTCTGGGACGTCTACCGCCGATGCTCAGCACCGGAGCCGGGCCCGCTGAGCTCGACACGGTGGTGTTTGACACATTCACTGCGACGACAGGAACTTTCAGCGCCAGTAGCACCAACAGCGGCGGCCAGCTGACCTTCGGCGTCATCGGGGCGAGCGCCGGCAATACGGTCCTGAATGGAGTGACGTACGATCTGTCGAAGACAAGCCCCTACGGGACACTCTATGTCAACAGCACGAGCGGCGCCTATACGTTCGTGCCTGATGACGCCGCAATCAACGCGCTGAAGGCGCCCACGACCGACGGTTTTGTTATCACGGTCTCCGATGGAGACACCACCGTCAATCAGACCTTCACGATCACCATCAACGGTGTCAACGACGCCGCAATCATCTCCGGCACCACGACTGGATCGACGATCGAGGCTGGCGGCATCGCCAACGAAACGCCAGGCGCGCCAATTGCGACCGGCACCCTCACCGACACCGACGTCGACGATCCGCCTAATACGTTCACGACGGTGAGCTCGCCAACAACGAGCGCCGGTGGCTATGGCACCTTCACGATGACGGCGGCCGGCGTGTGGACCTACACCTTGGACAACGGCAACGCCGCTGTGCAGGCGCTCAATGCCGGCGACACACTCATCGACAGCTTTACGGTGACCACGATCGGAGGCACCGCCCAGGTGGTGACGATCACCATCCACGGAGCGAGTGACGCGGCGGTCATCTCCGGCGCGACGACCGGCACAGTGATCGAGGCTGGCGGCATCGCCAATGCAAACCCCGGCACGCCCACCGCGACCGGCACGCTCACCGACACCGATGTCGACACGACCGCAAATGCTTTCACGGCGGTCGGCTCGCCAACGGCAAGCGCCGCCGGCTACGGCACCTTCACCATGACGGCAGCGGGCGTGTGGACCTACACCCTCGACAACGCCAACGCTGCAGTGCAGGCGCTCAGTGCCGACCAGACACTGACCGACACGTTCACAGTGACCACGCTCGACGGAACCGCCCAAGTGGTGACGGTCACCATCCATGGCAGCAACGATGCTGCCGTCATTTCCGGCACCACGGCCGGCTCGGTGACCGAGGCCGGAGGCGTTGCCAACGCGACACCAGGGGCGCCGAGCGCAACGGGCACGCTGGTTGCTGCCGACGTCGACAATGCGTCCAATACCTTCACAACCGTGAGTTCGCCCAAGGCAAGCACGAGTGGCTATGGCACTTTTACAATAACCGCCGCCGGCGTGTGGACCTACACGCTCGACAACGCCAACGGCGCGGTGCAGGCGCTCAATGTCGGCGGCACGCTCACTGACAGTTTCACTGTCACAACCCTCGACGGCACGCCGCAGGTGGTGACGATCATCATCAATGGCACCAACGACGCGGCCATCATTTCGGGCACGACAACCGGCTCAGTGATCGAGGCAGGAACTTTCTCGCCCGGTGCTGCCGTCGCGACCGGCACGCTCACCGATACAGACGTCGACAACGCGCCGAACACCTTCACCGCTGTCTCTTCGCCTACTGCGAGCGACGACGGATATGGCACCTTCACCATGACGGCGGCCGGCGTATGGACTTACACACTCGACAACAACAATAGCGTGGTTCAGGCGCTCGATGTCGGCGACACGTTGACCGACACTTTCACGGTAACTGCCATCGATGGCACGACCCAGGCGGTGACCATCGCCATCCATGGCGCCAGTGACGCAGACCCCAACGATTTTGATAACCTGGCGACCGGATCCGTCGTGATCTCCGATCCCCCCAACGTGTATGGAACGCCGGGGAGCGAAACCATCGCGGGCGGCGGCGACACAGGTCAGATCATCTACGCGGGGGCCGGCAGCGATACCGTCAATGGCACCGGCAAAGCGGACGTTCTCTACGGAGGCTCCGGCAATGACACGATCAAAGGCAACGATGGGGATGACGTCATCTACGGGGGCTCGGGCAACGATACGATCAACGGCAACAATGGCAGCGACACCATAATCGGTGGATTTGGTGCGGACCAACTCACCGGCAGCAATGGGAACGACCGTTTCGCTTATTTGTTCGTAGCCGATTCCAACGCAAGCCAGTTCGACACCATCACCGACTTCGCCTCGGGGGCCGATAAGATCGACTTGACCGCTCTTGGCGCGCTTGGGTTCGTCATCTTGGCTTTGAGCTCAACCAGCACGGCCGTGCCGGCACATACCATCGCCTGGCTCTATGACAGCGCGGCGAATGAAACCATCGTGTACGTCAATCCAACGGACCAGACCTTGCACATCGGCGATTCCGGTCTGCTCGAAGTCCATTTGCAGGGAATTGCAACCATCGACGCGTCGGACTTCATCCTGGCGCCGGCTGCGGCACCTGTGATGGCGGCCGCCAGCGAACTGCTCGACCTCACCGCAACCGCGCAGAGTGACGCGACTGCCGTGACGACGACCACCTCCGAGGTCTCCTCCGATTCCGGGAGCGGCGACGGCACGATCTCCGCCGATGGGAGTTCCACAATCCAGTCAAGCGAGGCGACCTACAGCCTGAATTGGAGCTGGGACCAGACCGAAGGGACCGAATATTCCAGCCTCTCCAGTTCAGACGACGTGCAAACGTACGCGACCGAAACTGCGGTAGCTCCCTCAGCCAGCGGACCGTCTACGATCTTGCAGCACATGGCCGCACCGACGGAGGTCAGTTTTGTCTTCAGCCACTTGGCGGCGCCCGACACGACGGCTGGCAAAGATGGCGCGATTTCCGGAAGCGGTCAGATGCCTGACATCGCCATCGCCGCGCTGAATTTTGCCCACAACGCCGCCGAACTGCACGCCGGGCACGGGCTTGCGCTGGGGAGCGAGGCTGGCAATCACGGCGTCTCGCCCCCGGGAAACGCCGCCCAGGCGCCTGGTCATCCCAGCGATGACACGGCAAAGACGACGCTCAACCCCGGCCTACTGAAGTCATCGACGGCTGGCGCCAACCATTCGCCCTCAAGCGAGGCGGCCGAGCAGCACGACCCGCCCCATGGAGCGTCCGGGCTAAAGCCCGCCAATCCGCAGCAGCTCGGCGACTCGTTCCAGTTCAAGGATGACGCTTCGCAGGGTTCACCGCACAGCGCGGGGCTGGATCATCTCCCAGACCTCGCCGGTCATCACGACCACGCTGGGACATTCCACGGGTCCGAGCTGGCGTCCGTGCATGAAACATCCCCACCTAATGTTGATCCAGCTTACGGAGCAGGTACAGTTCAGGGCCATGTGTTGCACGATCTGGTCGTGTGACGCCCGCAAGCCGATGGCGTCTTCAGTGTCGATTCCCGACGCCATCCGGCGCGGAGGAGCTCTCTTGACCGACAGAAGATTCATCATCGTTGCCGTCGTCGCCCTCGGGCGGCGCTGCATGCTGATGGCTTAGCGCGGATGTCCAGGCGGACGTCATCGCCGCTAGGAGGAGCCGGTTGACGGCCTCGATTACGCGTTCTGCTGCGGACGAGTAGTTCATGGCCTCCTCCTCCTGCGCTGCTGATTGCGAATGGCCGAAGCCTACGACGGCGCCTTGGGCGTCACTGTCCGCCACTTCACACCTGCGCGCGTCAACTCACCGCAGTCTCAGAAGATGCCACCTGCCGCAGCTGCATCCGCAACGGGAGCTGGATGTGCTGCCTTGACAAGTTGCTGAGCACGCGCACTCACAACCTTCGAGGCGTTGCGCTTCGCACGCAACTCTGAATCAGATGTGATCTCGGCGATACGAATCGATTGGTTAGCTCTGGGGGTAATCAATGAGCGGAGAAGCCGGTTGCATTGTGTGTAGCAGGGCAAGAGCGGTCGTAGCGATCGTTCCGATCGCCAGAGGATATGCCCTGAAAGTATATGAATGCTCCTGTTGCCATAGCACGCTGCAGCTCGTGACTCGGGTCACAAAGGCCGCGCTGATCAAGCAGCAGCTCAAAACTCTTCCTCGCGTTGAGAAGCCGTTGCGCCCGCCTGTTCGCAGGGTGCCACAGGCGTTCGCGAACTAGACACGCAAGGCGTCTCAATTCGGCTTTTGCGTCGGCTTGCCGTCGATCTTGGGCAGATCGCCGGCCAAGGCGGACTGATCCCCGCCGCCATTAGCCCGGCGGGCCATTTCGACCGTGAGCCGCTCGGCGGCCTCGGGCGACATCAGCCCGAGGATGTCCGACATCTTCCGCGGCGCGATGGCCGAGGCGATCTCGATCAGCACGCCCATCTCGAGCCGGTCGAACACCCGTGCGGCATCCTTCGGCTTCATGCCTTCATACATGGTGACGAGGCCCTTCATGCGCTGGGCTTCGGCCGCCTTCTGCTCGGCCTGGGTCGCGGAGATGCGGGTTTCCACCGCCTTCATCTCCTCGACCTTGTTCTCGATGCGCTTCTCGGCCGATTTGAGCAGGCTCTCGCGGATGTCGATCTCGCGCTGGCGGGCCTCGATCTCCTGGCGGCGTGCCTGCAACCGCTCGAGGATCGCGCGCTCGGAGGCCGACACCTGCGGCTGGGCCTCGTCCATCTTGACCACGGTGCCTTCGGGCTTGGTCTCGGGAGCAGCCGGTTTCGGCGCCTCCTTCGGCGCGCCATGGGTCGATCCGGTGATATCAGGGTCCTCGCGACCGGTCGGGAAGTTCAGATTCTCCTGCGCCCAGGATTTCTTGGCCTGGTTCGGCTTGTAGTCGAACACATAGCCGCCATTGATCACGAGACCCGCGACCTTCAGCGTGGCGAGACCTGCGACGGCGACCACGACGACCGGGATGACGCGGATGTTACGAAAGGACTTCATACCCTGACTTTATGCGGCAAGGCCGTTGGATCGTCGGCGCTCGGAGAAAGCTTCGGCCGCCGCCGCCACCGCCTTCGCCGACGAAGGCTTGGCCGCGGGCGCGGCAACCATTTCCGGATTAGTCACGGGGCGCGCGGCGATCGCGATCTTGGACAGGCGCCGCACCACGTTGTCGGCTTCGCCGAGCTGCTTGTAGAGCTGGTCGGACATCTGGGTTGCCGCCGCAAGCTGGCTGCCGAGGTTCTCGTTGACGTCGCGCACGGCGAGCTTCAGCCCGCCTATCGCGCGCTCGGCGATCTCGGTCGCGGTGATCAGCTCGCCGATCACCGCCTTCAGCGAATGCTCGTCCGCCTTCAACCGCGTCAGGCGCTTGTTGAGCATGACGCAGTAGACGATCGTCAGCATCAGCAGGATAGCCACCAACGACTCGATCGCCATTCCCAGGGAGTGGTTCATGGGGCCTCCATCATCTTGTTCTGCTCGTCCACCTTCTCGAACATCGCAAGTGTCGTACTTGGCTTGCGCAGGGGTTTCGTCACGCGGATCGCGACGCGGTCGCCGACCCGGCCCATCCGCCCTTCGGTCAGCGTGACGCTGCCGCAGCGCACCGACACGTTGGCATCCGCGCGCATCTCGAGCGGCAGCGTGTCGCCGACCTTGAGCCGCATCAGCTGCTTGAGTGGAATGTCGGCCTCGTAGAGCACGGCATCGACGGCGATCTCGGCCTGCACGATCTCGGTGGCGAAATGCCCCTCCCAGACCGGATCGCGGCCGAACTTTTCGCCCATGAACATCTGGAGCAGGACGCCCCGGATCGGTTCGATGGTCGCATAAGGCAGCAGCAGCTCGATGTTGCCGCCGCGGTCTTCCATATCGATGCGCAGGCGCACCAGGATCGCGGCGTTGGCGGGCCGGCTGATCGCGGCGAAACGCGGATTGGTCTCGAGCCGATCGATCGTGAAGGTCACCGGGGATAGCGGCCGGAACGCCTGCTCGGCGTCGGCCAGCACCACCTCGACCAGCCGCTTGACCAGCTCGGTCTCGATCGTGGTGTAGGGCCGCCCCTCGATGCGGAGCTGGCTGGTCCCGCGGCGACCGCCGAGCAGCACGTCGATCATCGAGTAGATCAGGTTGGAATCGACCGTCGCCATGCCGAAGTTTTCCCACTCCTCGGCCTTGAACACCGAGAGCACGGCCGGCAGCGGGATCGAGTTCATGTAGTCGCCGAAGCGCACCGAGGTGATACGATCGAGCGAGACTTCGACGTTGTCGGAGGTGAAATTGCGCAAGCTCGTCGTCAACAGCCGCACCAGGCGGTCGAAGACGATTTCGAGCATCGGCAGACGCTCGTAGGAGACCATCGCCGAATCGATGATCGCGCGAATGCCGGAATGGTCGTCGAGCGTGACGTCGCCGACGGTGAAGCCGAGGAGATTATCGATCTCCTCCTGCGACAGCACCCGTTCGCCGGAGTTCTTGCCGGTGCCGAGATCGCGGCTGCCGTCCTCGACCATGGCCGCCCATTGCAGGGCCATGGTCTCGGATAATTCGTTCTCGGCGGCAGCCTTCGCGGCCTCCGCAGGATCCTCGGAATCGAGCGAAGCCTCCCATTGGGCGGCAATCGCATCCTGGTCCATCTGCTCGTTGCCGGCCATGGTGCTAGCTCATTATCCTCACTGCACCACGACTTCCTTGAACAGCACCGCGCTGACCTGGATCGGGGCGACCGCCGCGTTGACGCGCTTGGTCAGCTCCTCCTTGAGGCGGAAGATGCCGGCGGAACCGTTGAGGTCGGAGGGGCGCAGTTCGCGCACATAGGTCTGGAAGAGGTCGGTGACGCGCGGCATCGTCGGCTTGATCGCCTCGATCTGCTTCTCTTCCTTCAGCTCCAGCACGATCTTCAGCCGCAGATATTGCACCCGCTCGCCGGGCGCGCCAGCGAGGTTGACCATCATGTCGGGGACGTCGACGAAAGCCGGCGGCTTTGGCGGCGGCGCCGCCTCGGCATGGTGCTCGTCATCGCCGTGACGGAAGAAGAACCAGGTCGCAGCACCGCCGCCGAGGACGGCGAGCAGGCCGACAGCCATGATGATGAGCTTGAGCTTGTTCTTCGGCGGAGCGGCTTCCGCGCCCTCGGCGGCTGCACCGCCTTCCGCTTCGTTCTCTGCCATGGTCGCCGCGCCCGGATCTCTCAAAGGGGTCGATAGAGCGAAGCCTCAGACAGTGACGCGATACAAATGCCCCCGGCGCAATGCGCTCCTCTTCATGGCAAACGCTACGGTAATAATGGTTAACGGAATCTTTCGATTGGGCCTCCGCTAGGAAAAATCTGCCGGGCAAACATGGCTAACAGAACCTTTCTGCCGCCCTCCCGCGCCCCGAAAATTCATCAACAATTTGAAATTACACACTTTTTCGAGTTGGCACGGCTTTCGCTGAGAAAGAGCCGAGACCTGACGGTTTGGGAGAACCAGACGGTCTCGTTCACGGGGTCCGCCAAGGCGCTTGGGAGAGCGAGGTGGCAGATCTCACTCAGGGGAGATTTCCGATGCAGAACGCGCTTCTGATCGGCTTGTCACGGCAGATGACGTTGGAACGGCAGATGGATGTCATCGCCAACAACGTCGCCAATGCCAATACCAACGGCTTCAAGGCCGACCATTCGCTGTTCGAGGAGTTCCTCAACTCGAACGCGCGTGAGGACAATTTCATCGGCTCCGACCGCCGGGTCTCCTATGTGCAGGACCGCGGCACCTTCCGCGACGTCGGCCAGGGGCCGATGGAGCCGACCAACAACCCACTCGACATGGCGATCGACGGTAACGCCTATTTCGAGGTGCAGGCCAATGGCGGCGAGCGTTACACCCGCGACGGCAAATTCTCGCTCAACAGCACCGGCCAGCTCGTCACCTCCGACGGCAACCTCGTGCTCGGCACCGCCGGCCCGATCACCTTCCAGCCGACCGACCACGACATCAACGTCGCACCCGACGGCACCATCACGGTGCTCGAGGGCACGGCGAAGACCGACTCGATCCGCGGCAAGATCCGCATGGCCACGTTCGACGATCCGACCAAGCTGACCAAGCTCGGCGCCAACCTCTATGACGTAGGCTCCGCCGTCCCGCAGGCCGACACCAAGTCCAGCGTGCGCCAGGGCTACGTCGAGAAGTCGAACGTCAACGCCGTCGGCGAGATGAGCCGCATGGTGGAAGTCATGCGCAGCTACACCGCCATCGCCAATCTGCTCCAGCAGCAGAGCGACCTCCACAAATCGGCGATCGAGAAGCTCGCCGACGTTCCGGCCTGATTGAGGGAGAACTGACATGCAGGCGCTTCACACCGCAGCGACCGGAATGGCGGCACAGGAACTCAACGTTCAGGTGATCTCCAACAACATTGCCAACCTGCGCACCACCGGCTTCAAGAAGCAAACCGCGGCGTTCCAGGATCTGATCTACGAGCACGTCCGCCGCGTCGGCGCGCAGTCGTCCGACCAGGGCACCATCCTGCCGGTGGGCGTCGACATCGGCGGCGGCGTCAAGACCGTCGGCACGCCGCGCAGTATGACGCAGGGCACGCTGTCGCAGACCGGCAACGATCTCGACCTCGCGGTCTCAGGCGAAGGCTTCTTCAAGATCCTGATGCCCGACGGCACCTACCAGTACACCCGCGACGGCACCTTCCAGATGGACAATCAGGGCCGCATCGTCACCGCGCAAGGCAACCCGGTGCAGCCGACGATCACGATCCCGAACAACGCCTCGGGCCTGACCGTCAACGTCCAGGGTCAGGTCTCGGTGACGCTGCCGGGCTCGTCGACCTCGACCATCCTCGGCCAGATCGGCCTGACCCGCTTCATCAACAAGGCGGGCCTCCAGCCCGTCGGCAGCAATCAGTTCACCGAGACGCCTTCCTCCGGCCCGCCCCAGGACGGCACCGCGACGGCCGAAGGTTATGGCAACATCACGCAAGGAAGCCTCGAGCAGGCCAATGTCGACGTCGTCTCGGAGATGAGCGACCTGATCGCGGCCCAGCGCGCCTACGAGATGAACGCCAAGGTGATCAGCGCCGCCGACCAGATGATGCAATCGACCACGGCGCTGTTCCGCTGAGGTGATGACGATGATCCGGACCACCCTCGCCACGATCTCCGCTCTTCTCGCGCTGGCACTGCCGGCGGCGGCAGCCGACGATTTCATCGCAGCGCCGACGCTGCGCGCGAGCGTCAGCGTGACCTCGGACGTGGTGCGGGTCGGCGATCTCATCGACAACGCAGGATCGGCCGCGCTGATCCCGGTCTACCGCTCGCCCGATCTCGGCACCACCGGCACGCTGACGGTCGCGCAGGTATTGTCGGTGCTCCGCGCGAAACAGGTGATCGGCGTGATGACGGGCGATATCAAGGAGGTCCAGGTCACCCGCCTCGCCCGCACGCTCGTCAGCAAGGACCTCGAAGCCGCGGTCGCCTCCACGCTCGAGCGCCGCTTCGGACTTGGCGACGCCGCCAACATCACGGTCACGTTCGACCGCGGCATCTCCGACATGCGGCTCGACGCCTCCAACACAGGTGCGCTCCAGCCGGTCTCAACCCGCTATGACGCCCGCAGCGGCCGTTTCGACGTCGCCTTCGAGATCAACAACGACAACAATCCAACGCCGACCAAGCTCCGCTTCACCGGCACCGCGATCGAGACGGTAGAAGTGGCCGTGCTGACGCGCGACATCGACCGCACCGAGCTCCTGAAATCCTCCGATGTCTCGCTGGAGCGCCGGCCGAAGGCCGAGGTCACCGGCGAGCCCGCTTCGCGCGATCGTACCGTCGGCATGCAGCTGCGCCGGCCGATGCGCGCGGGCATGCCGATCCGCGTCGCCGACATCGTCAAGCCCGACTTCGTGGTGCGCGACCAGACCGTCACCATCATCTACCAGGTGCCCGGTCTCTATCTCACCACGCGCGGCAAGGCGATCGAGAGCGGTGCCGAGGGCGACACCGTCAGCGTGCTCAATCCGCAATCCAAGCGCACGCTGACCGGCGTCGTCACCGGCCGCGGCCAGGTCACGGTCCAGGGCGCAAGCCAGTCCGCACCGATGGCGCCCGCGGTCGAGCAGACCTCGTCGCTCAAGCGTGACGATGTGCCGGCGGCCGCAGCCCTGGCGCAGAGCCTGATCCAGGCGCCGGCGTCTCCCGCCCAGATCGCACAAGCCCAGATTCCGCAAGTTCGCGTCTCGCAAGCTCCAGCCAAGTCAGAGTAAGTCATGTCTCCGTTCAGTTCGGCTTCCCGTCTTCGTCGCATCGCGATCTCTGCCCTGCTGCTCGCAACCTGCGCGCTGGCGAGCGGCTGCTCCTCGATCGACCGCCTGTCGCAGATCGGCGAGCAACCAAAATTATCGGCGATCGACAATCCGACGACGCAGCCCGGCTACAAGCCGGTGCAGATGCCGATGCCAAAGCCGGAAGTCGCCTCCTACAATCCGAACTCGCTGTGGCGTAACGGCAGCCGCGCCTTCTTCAAGGACCAGCGCGCGCGCCAGGTCGGCGACCTCCTGACCGTGACCGTGAACATCACGGACAAGGCCAACCTCTCCAACGAGACCCAGCGTAGCCGCACCAGCAAGGAAGACTCAGGGATTACGGACTTCATCGGCAGCCAGACAGTCACGCAGCCGCTCAAGGTTCTCCCCGGACGGCTCCTCACTACTGACTCGACGTCCTCGGCCGACGGCAAGGGCTCGGTCAACCGCCAGGAAGCGTTGCAGACCAACGTCGCCGCGGTTGTGACGCAGGTGCTGCCGAACGGCAACCTCGTGGTCGAGGGCAAGCAGGAGATCCGTGTCAACTTCGAGATCCGCGAGCTCGTGGTCGCCGGCATCGTCCGCCCCGAAGACATCCAGAGCGACAACACCATCGATTCAAGCAAGATCGCGCAGGCCCGCATCGCCTATGGCGGCCGCGGCCAGATCATGGACGTGCAACAGCCGCGCTACGGCCAGCAGGTCATGGACGTGCTGCTGCCCTTCTAAGCCTCTTTAAGAGCTCCCACATCGTGTTCGCGAACCTAGGCGCGAACGACGATGTACGACGCGGCCCTCGCTAGCTCCCCTGGCGAGGGCCGCATGTATTTTGCGAAAGGCGGCTGCGAGCTCATGGCTTTACGGCCAGTTGGTGCACTCAAGCTCGGCCCCAGCCCCGGTCATTGCGAAGCAATCCAGACTGTCGCCGCGGAAAGACACTCAGTTGCTCAAGCAGCAGCTTGCCGCGACGAGCCGCGCCGCGGCTTCTGACGCACGACCAAATCGACCTTATAGTCCAGCCGATCCAGGCAGCGCACCAGACGTTCGATCGAGAACTTGCCGACACGCCCGGTGACAATGCTGGAAACGTCGGGCTGCTTCAGACCCAACAAAGCTGCGGCCTTTGCCTGAGTGAATTTTCGACGCTTGAGGATATCGCGAATTTCACGAACGAGCTTGGCCTTGAGCAGTTCCTCCTCGGGATTGGCAAAGCCGAGATCAGCAAACACATTATCGCTGCCGACCGTGATGTTCTTGTCATCGCTCATTTGCGGTCTTCCTTGACGTAATTCTCATGGTAGTGAGCCTCGGCGAGCTTCAAACGCGCCGTGATGAGGTCGATGTGATGCTTGGGCGTTTCGCTTCCCCTCTTCGACTTCTTCTGAAAAGCATGAAGAACATAGATCCTGCCGGCAAAGCGAACCGTGTAGACCGCCCTGAAGGTGTCGCCGTCGAAGTCATCGACCACTTCAAGCACGCTCCTCCCACCAAATCCTATCACGCCTTGACGCGCGGATGCTCCGAACCGTTCTGCGCATCGTCGATCGCAAATCCCATGACGCGGCGAACCTCGTCCGGAAATGCGCGCAGATCGTGCAGGGACGAGCCAATCCAAATTGTCGGCTTGCGCCCGGTCATTTCCCGCTCCGTGACTTATAGCAGTTTTGCTATCAAAGCTCAAACCGCCCTCCGCAATTTCGGATTTTTGAAAATTCCGGTCACCTCATTATGTTCTCGTTCTGTTCCATCCACAAGAGGGCGTATCGCGATCGTCACGGATGGATGGAATGCGGTGGCCGCGACGGCGTCGGCGCGCAATGTTGGTTGCAGGGCGGGAATTCCGTGAGCAGCCGCGTGGGCGATACGACACGACGCTGACAGCGTTTTCGCGCAGGTCTCGATGGTGAGCGCACGCCAGCCATCGAGGGTCCGGCGAGGATGCGCGCGGACGGAGAAGTCGTGTGGTCCTGACGCCCGGGGTCTGTGCGTCAAGCCGTGCGGTGATGCGAACTGCCCGACCGGGTGCGCGCATCAGCCATCCGGCGCGGGGGGCAATAGTGCATCGCTCCCCGAGGAGAGCACGAAGGACACCGTTAAAACCATTCGCGCAGGGAAGGCCGGGATGTCTCCGGCGTCACCTGTGATCCACCCGTGCGCGTATCCTTCGCACACGGGATTGCGGGTGCCAGCCGGCGCCCGGCCTTCCCTGCGCCTTCTTCAGGAGGGCGAGACGATTGCAAGACTCGGGCGGAAGATGCCGCGAGGATGAGAAGGCGTGTCCGTGATTGTGATCTCAATGGAAAGAACGAAGTCGTGCTCCCATACTCCGTCATTGCGAGCGCAGCGAAGCAATCCAGACTGTCTCCGCGGAGAGACCCTGGATTGCTTCGTCGCAAGAGCTCCTCGCAATGACGAACTTGGCCGACCGCGGTCTTCTCTCTCAACTGTCATCGCCCGCGAAGGCGGGCGATCCAGTATTCCGAGACATCAGTGATGAACCGAAAGGCCTTGGCCTACGGGATTTCCCGCCTTCGCGGGGAACGACTGCGGAGGGTGCCGCAACGCCGCCTCACGTAAACTCCGCCTCCACCGTCCCCAGCCCGTCCAGCTCGATCCGCACTTTGTCGCCGGCTTTCAGCCAGAGCGTCTTCACCAGGCTGCCGGTGAGCACGAGTTGCCCCGCGTGCAGGCCCTTGCCTTCGGCGGCAAGGTGGTTGGCGAGCCAGGCGAGCGCGTTGTGGGGGTGACCGAGCACGTCGGCGCCGGTGCCTTGGCTCACCTCCTCGTCGTTGACGATGGCGCGGCCTTTCACCGCCATCAGATCCGGCACGGACGAGCGCGGAACCAGGGGTCCCAGCACGCAGCCGGCGGCGAAGAAATCGTCGGCGATCAGGGTCGGCGCGCCCATAATCTCCCACTTCACGTAGCGATCGTCGACGATCTCGATCGCGGGATGGTAGGCCTCGACGGCCTCGCCGACCCATTCGGCGGTGAACGGCGCCTCGCCGGCGGCAAGGTCACGCTTCAGCCGGACCGCGATCTCGCACTCGACGCCGACACGGACATAGTTGGAGGCGGCGAGCTTCGCGCCACTCTCGTGGACGCCATTCTGGAACACGCCGCCGCCGCAGGGATGCGGGATGCCGATGTAGTCCTGCATCACCTGGCTGGTGCAACCGATCTTGTAGCCGACGAGCGGCCCGACATGGGGCAGCAGGAGATCGTGCAGGGCACGCTGGACTTGATAGCCCTCGGCTTCATCGGCCGGGGGACGCTTCAGCGCCGCGAGCGGCGCATGGTTGCGGCGCGCCAGCGCGATCGCCTTTGCGGCTTCGAGAATCCTGTCCATCGGCGCCGCCTCCCACGCTACGCATTCGATGGCGACACTTCAGCATCCCCGCTCCGGCCTGACAAGCGCGGGCGGCGGTCGGCTGACGGGCTGCTCCCCGCGTTTAAGGAAATATTGAATTGGTCTGGGCCTTATGGGGCGCGCGCCTTGCGGGCCCCCGCGACCGGCGCCCGAATCGTGATTACAGCGATCCTTGATGCTGCTGGATCAACGCCTCAACATCCGAGTCGATCTCGTTGATGCGACTCGCAAAACCTCCCGCACCTGAAGTGAAGGCTGTTTCTCATCCGACCTCACGTGAGCCCGGAGGAATCGAATCTAGAGCGTTGATCGCGATTCACTTTTCGCGATTGCGCCCTCGCATTGAAGCGCGCGGCTTTCAAGCGACAGGCAAAACGCCAATCGCGACGCCCAAAGGCGCCTTGCGTCCAAAAACAAAGAGCCGCAACTCTGCGGCTCGGGCTCTATTCGTCGCGATAGACCTTCTCGCGCTTCTCGTGGCGCTCCTGCGCTTCCACCGAGAGCGTCGCGATGGGCCGGGCCTCGAGCCGCTTCAACGAGATCGGCTCGCCGGTTTCCTCGCAATAACCATAGGTGTTGTCCTCGATACGCTGAAGCGCGGCGTCGATCTTGGAGATCAACTTGCGCTGGCGGTCGCGGGCGCGGAGTTCGATGGCACGGTCGGTTTCGGACGAAGCCCGATCGGCAAGATCGGGGTGGTTCACGTTCTCCTCCTGCAGGGCTTGCAGGGTGAGCTTGGACTCTTTGAGGATCTCATCCTTCCAGGCGAGGAGCTTCAATCGGAAGTACTCCTTCTGCCGGTCGTTCATGAAAGGCTCTTTGTCGGTCGGTCGGTAGTTTTTCAACTTTTCCAAGGGTGGCCTATCTGTCTAAGCAACGACTCGCAAACGGAACGGGGTCCGTTGAGCGGGGCCTTATATAGCGGCCTCCTATGACAGACAATATTTCCCTGATCGCTCGGGGGCCACCCCCAAGTCCTTGCACAAGAACGTTTATCCGCAAAGACCCGGGGGCGGCTGCCGGCTCAGTAACCGACCGTGAAACGCTGCCTCAGATGGGCCGGCCGCTCGATCTCGTCGGCGAGCGCAATGGCGTAGTCGGCGAAGGTGATCCAGCTCTTGCCGTTCGCATCTGCGAGAAGTTGGTCGGTCCCGAGCCGGAACCTGCCCGTCCGCTCGCCCTCGACGAACAGCGCCGACGGCGAGATGAAGGTCCAGTTCAGGTTCTTTTCCTGCCGCAACAGGTCCAGAAAGGCGGAACCCTTCTCGGCCTCGGCCTTGTACTGGGCGGGAAATCCGGGAGTCGTGACTAGCTTCACGCCCGGAGCGACCTCTAGGCTGCCAGCGCCACCGACGACGATGTAACGGCCCACCTTCGAGTCTTTCGCCGCGCCGATCAGCTTGAGCGGATCGCTGGCCAGGAAGTGCACGGAACTCACGGCGACGTCGTGTCCGGCCCACAGCTTCGCGAGGCCGGCCTGATCGAGCACCTCGCCCTTGGTGGGCGTGACGTTCGGCAGGGCCGCGATCTTTTCCGGATTGCGGGCAATAGCAGTAACCGTATGGCCACGAAGGGACAGTTCCTTGGTGATTTCCGACCCGGCCCGGCCCGAGGCGCCGGCGACTGCGATTTTCATGGAAGGCTCCTTTGCTGCTATAGTAACTAGTGGTTACTAGATATCGCAAAGAATGCTGGTGTTAAGAGAGCACTTTGTGCTTACCTGATAACGCTGGAGTAACCGGCATGCCTATTCGCAAACGGTCAGAATGGATCCGAGGACCCGACGATGAAACCCGACGTTTATGCAGCGAACTGTCCGACGCGCCAGATCCTCGATCGCGTCGGCGACAAATGGGCGGTGCTGATCCTCTTGCTGCTGCGCGAGGAGCCGATGCGCTTCAATCAATTGCGCCGCACGATCGAGGGCATTTCACAGAAGATGCTGAGTCAGGTTCTCAAATCGCTCGAACGCGACGGCCTGCTCAGGCGCCGTGCCATCGCGACCGTGCCTGTCACGGTGGAATATTCGATCACGCAGCTCGGGCTGACGCTGGCGGCGGCGGTCGATCCCCTGCGCGATTGGGCCGAGCAGAATTTGAAGGACGTGCTCGCCGCCCAGCGCCGCTACGATTCACAGCAGAAGGAGGAAGCGGCGTAAGGGCTACGCCTGCCCGGCCTTGGCGAGCTCGACTTCGACGCGCAGCTCGATCTCGGAAAGCACAGCATCGAGACCGGAATCTCCCGACGACGATTTGAGGTTCGCTGCGGCATCGCGCAGCCGCATCACGGTCGACGCGTCGAGATTGCCGGACAGGAGCCCCATCTTGAGATCGTCGAGCACGTCGAGTGCGGTCCTACCGCGGGCGACCGAGCGCTTGCGGCGCTCGACCGGATCCTCGTCGACGCCTTGCAGTGCAAGCAGCGCATCGATGTTAGCGGCAGCTTTCGGCGCCGCAGCACTCCGCGTCTCCTGCGCCGACGAGGTGTCGGGCAGGACGAAGGTGCCGGATCCCGTCCGCCTGGCCTGGCTGGCCGGCGCTCCAAGCGTGGTGCCGTTCGGTCCGTAGATGCGCATCGCAGCAATCCGGGTGATCGATGCCTCACCTTCGCCGTTTTATGGTTAACGGCGCGTAAACGGCTCGGCAAAATCTGCCGACAGGCGGCAGTTTCGCGCCTCAGGGCGAACGTCGGCTGACACCGATCGAAACAGATTTATTCAACCTATTCAGCCACCTACCCTCGCTGCCCCGGGTTGGCACAGCGCTCGCAAGGAAAGCGCCGGACCAGCTCGTCATGGGAGTGTCGCAGCCGGTCCTTCGATTTGAGGAGCCTTTTAAGGAGCCTTGGGGAGCAGAGGATGTCAGGCGTTCGGTGGGTGAGGATTGTTGGGGTGGCCTGTGCCGCGCTGTCAGCGCTGGCGCTCTCGGTCACGCCTGCAAGCGCGACATCGCGAATCAAGGACCTCGCCAACATCGAGGGCGTGCGGCAGAACCAGCTCATCGGCTACGGCCTCGTCGTCGGCCTCAACGGCACCGGCGACACGCTCAACAACATCCCGTTCACCAAGCAGTCGCTGCAAGCGATGCTCGAGCGCATGGGCGTCAACATCCGCGGCGCCACCATCCGCACCGGCAACGTCGCCGCCGTGATGGTGACGGGCAACCTGCCGGCGTTCGCCACACAGGGCACGCGCATGGACGTCACCGTCTCAGCGCTCGGCGATGCCAAGAACCTGCAGGGCGGGACCTTGCTCGTGACACCCCTGTTAGGTGCCGACGGCAACGTCTATGCGGTCGCACAAGGCTCGCTCGCGATCTCCGGCTTCCAGGCCGAGGGCGAAGCGGCGAAAATCGTGCGCGGCGTGCCGACCGTGGGGCGCATTGCCAACGGCGCCATCATCGAGCGCGAAATCGAGTTCGCACTCAATCGCCTGCCAAACGTGCGTCTGGCCCTGCGCAATGCCGACTTCACCACCGCCAAGCGCATCGCGGCCGCCGTCAACGACTATCTCGGCGTCAAGACCGCCGAGCCGATCGACCCCTCGACGGTGCAGCTGTCGATCCCGCCGGAGTTCAAGGGCAACGTCGTCGCCTTTCTCACCGAGATCGAGCAGCTCCAGGTCGATCCCGATCTCGCCGCCAAGATAATCATCGACGAGCGGAGCGGCATCATCGTGATGGGCCGTGACGTCCGCGTCGCCACCGTCGCGGTCGCGCAAGGCAACCTCACCGTCACGATCTCCGAGAGCCCGCAGGTGAGCCAGCCCAACCCGTTGTCGCGGGGACGGACCGTGGTCGCGCCACGCAGCGCCGTCACTGTCACCGAGGACGGCAAGAAGCTGGCCGTGGTTAAGGACGGCGTGTCGCTCCAGCAGCTCGTCGACGGCCTCAACGGCCTCGGCATCGGTCCCCGCGACATGATCAGCATCCTCCAGGCGATCAAGGCCGCTGGTGCGATCGAAGCCGACATCGAGGTGATGTGATGCAGACCGGTACGATCAACACCCCGCGCGCCGCCACCTCTTCGGCCTTCTCGGTCGAGAGCCGCAAAGGCCGGCCGGACTTCGAGCTCGCGAGCGCTCTGCAAAAGGTCTCGCCGCAACAGCAGGCCAAGGCGCAGAAGACCGCCACCGATTTCGAGGCGATGTTCCTCAACAGCATGTTCTCGCAGATGACCTCCGGCCTGAAGGGCGAAGGCCCGTTCGGCGACACGCCCGGCACCGGGGTGTGGCGCTCGATGCTGACGGAGCAATATTCCAAGAACTTCGCCAAGGCCGGCGGCGTCGGCATCGCCAACGAAGTCTACCGCACCTTGATCATGCAGCAGGCGAAAACGATCCGCACGGCATAAGGTTAAACGAGATGAACCATTTCAACGCCTCACGTCAGCCGATGCAAGCGCAGCGTCCGAATATTGCGCCCGGCAGCGCCGAGGCCCGCAAGCTCGCGGAGAACCTGATGGATGCGATGAGCGCCCTGCTCGGACTGATCGAGCGCGAGACCGAGCTCGTGCGCGCCGGCAAGGTCCACGAGGCGATGACGCTCGAGGGCAAGAAGCAGGAGCTGTCGCGAAACTATGTCGGCGCCGTCAGCCAGCTGAAGGCGAACCAGGTCCAGCTCGCGAAATCTGCGCCCGAGCTGCTCTCGACGCTGCATCGCCACCACGACGCATTCCGCGCGATGCTTCAGGTCAACCTCACCGTGCTCGCCACCGCACACGCCGTGTCCGAGAGCGTCGTGCGCGGCGTCAATGCCGAGATCCAGAAGCGCAACGTGCCGAACACCTATACCGCCGCCGGTCGTCGCGCGGCTCCCGGCCCGCGCCACATCACGCCGCTCGCGGTCAGCCGCTCGCTCTGAGCGCCCGCAATAACAAGAGACAATTTTATAAAAAACCGCGCGGCGATGTCGTCGCGCGGTTAGGCATGTTCCCTAACCGGACCTTCAGGCTTGGTGTTCCATGCTTGCGCGATTAGAGGGGTGGGATTTGACTCAAGCAAGGCAACCAGGAGGCTGCCATGAGTACAGATTTCAGCATCCGGCCGGTGGGGATCCCGGCCCCCGTGCAGATCGTAACGACGTCGAACGCGGCGGCGAACGAGGCTGTGCAAACTGATTTGCCGGTGAGCCAGACGGTCGCCGCGAGCGATACGGGCGCGCCCGTGCGCAATGATTTGCCGAACCACGAGAACGTCTCGCGTCAGGTCGTGTTCGACCAGGCGGCCGCATCCTTCGTCTTCCAGGTCGTCAACGAGAGGACCGACGCGGTGGTCAATCAGTTTCCCGACGAAGCGATGCTGCGCCGGCGGGCCTATTTCCATGCGCTTGATCTGAAGTCCGAACACTCGCGTCCGCTCAGCACCGACCGCAGCGCCTGACGCTCAGGCGTCGAGCTTGGCCTGTGAGAACGACGGTCGAGAGCTCATGATGTTCGCGATCACGGTCGGCCGGACAAACCGGCAGCGATATTCCTGTTGATCTCGATAAGCGGACGGAAGTGATCGAATTGCGGGCTCATCTGCAATGCTGCGGTCTGGCTCAGCACGAACACGCTGATGTTGGCGATCTTCTGCCGGACGTCGAGCGGCTGCGGATTGGTGTCACGCATGGCCTCGCTCAAGAAGATCGTCCAGAGCTTGCGGTTGAACATCAGGGCCTGCATGGTCTGCTCGCTGAGTGGATCGGCGCTGTTGACGGCATCCTGCAACTTGTTCGCGGCCTTGAGCAGAGTCTGCGCCTCGATGTCGCGAGGAGATGCGGTGGTCGTTGCAACGCGCGCATAAGCTGAGGCAGCAGAATTCGACATCAATCACACCTTGGAGGTTTACCTAGCCCGTTGAACGCGCTTAAGGATTTCTTTCCCAACCCTAGGCAGCACCGCTTAAGATTTGCTTACGTGTGTGCTTGGAAGCCCTCCGGTTTATTACGGGTCGCGGAGTCCCTCTCCATCGCGAAGCTAGATGTGCACACGCGCGCTGTAAACACGTCTCGCATGATGCGCATCGATCTCAGCTAATCCTGTCTTAGCGATCTCCATAAAAACGGCGGAGCATCAGCTCCGCCGCGATATTCCCGTTCATTGTCCTGCGCTGCGAGATTAGCGGAGCAGCTGGAGCACGCTCTGCTGCGACTGGTTGGCCAGCGACAGCGCAGAGACCGCGATCGACTGGCGGGTCGACAGCGCCTGGCTGTTGGCTGCTTCCTCGTTGGTGTCGGCCAGCGTCAGGTTGGACGAGCCGGTCTGCAGCACGTTGATCAGGTTCTTCGAGAAGTCCTGGCGCACCTGCACGATCGAGAGGTTCGAGCCGAGCGCGGAACCTTCCGAGCGCAGCGTGCTCGAGGCCGCATTCAGGCTCGCCAGCACCTTGTTGGTCGCACCGTTGTCGATGAAGTCGACGCCGTTGACGAGGTTGCTGAGGCCGAGGCCGGCCGCGTTGAACACCACGCCGTTGATGCTGAGCGTCGAGCTGCCGGTCTCGTTGAAGACGAGCTTGAGCGTGTCGCCGTTTAGCAGGTTGACGCCGTTGAACGAAGCGTCCTGCGAGGTGGTGTCGATCTGCGCCAGGATGTTGTTGAACTGGTTGACCAGATTGGAGCGCGCCGTCTGCGCCACGGGATCCTGGATCGGCGGCTGCGCGGTCGTGAAGGCAACCGTGCCGGTGATCGTGCCGCCGACGGCGCCGCCGGCGGTCACCGAGCCGAGCGTCGAAGAGGCGTATTCGTTGACGGTGGTGATCGTGAGCACGCCGTTGGCGTCGATCGTCGCCGTCAGGTGGTTGGCCTGAAGCTGGTTATTGAGCTGGTCGAGCGTCTTGACCGTGCCGTTGGTGCCGTCGCCGAAGGTGACGTTCACGGGCGTGCCGCCGTTGAAGGAGGTGAAGGTCAGCGTCTTGCCGGAAATGCTGCCCGGACCCGGCGAGCGGCCCGCGGTAAAGGCGGTGCCCGTGCCGGTCGGACCGGTCAGCCCGAACGCGGACAACGCGTTGCCCGTTCCGGTGATCGACAGATCTGCGGTGGTGCCGGTGCTGAGCTTGAGAGCGCCGTTGACGACCGAGGACAGCGACGATCCGCTCGCCGCGACCACGGCGCCGGCGCTGACGATGCCGGCGCCCGATGCCAGGTCGACCGCGTTCAGCGAATCCTGGACGGTTGCGCCCTGGAGATAGACAATGGAGTTGCCATTGTTGTCGGTCACGATGTTGCCGATCTTGGTCGACCCCGTCGGCGCCGCGGCAGGGACGGCCGCGTTCTTGAACGTGACTGTCTTGCCGTCGACGTTGAGCGTGGAGCCGTCCTGAACGAGCGTGCCCAGCGTGGCCGAGGTGGTCAGACGCGCCTTGGTCACATTGACATTGCCGGAGCCGGTCGCGGTCGTCAGGCCCAGCGCCTTGAGGAAGTCGGCCTTGCCGGTGATGCTGAGATCGGCGCCGGTGCCGGTGGTGAGCGTGAGCTGGCCGCCGGCGATGGAAGCGTTGGTGCCCGAGGAGTTCGACAGGGTTGCGGTGCCGCCCGCGATCGCAGCCTTCTGCACGCCACTTGCGAGATCGATCGCATCCATCACGTCCTGGACAGTTGCAGCCGGCAAAGCGTTTGTTCCGAGGTAAACCGTGGAGTTGCCATTACCGTCGGTGACGACGTTGTTGTTCTTGCCGGAGCCGGCGGGAACGTTGGCGACCGCAGGTGCAGCCCCGGCCCTGAAGGTAATGGTCTTACCGTCGACGATGAGGACGTCGCCGTCCGATGGAGCACCGTTCGTCGCGATGGTAGTGGCGCTCGGTGTACCAAGCAGAGTCAGACCCGTAGCCAGGCTGGCAGCGGTGCCGGCACCGTCGGGAGCGGCGTTACCGGTCAGGGATTGCGAAATGCCACCGAGCGTGGTGCCAGTGGTGATCGGAGTCGTACCGCCGGCCGTGCCGTTGGTGACGACGTTGCCGGTCGCCGTCGCATAAGTGTAGCTCGTGGTGCCGCGCAGATCCGCGGGCGTCGCGCCGGGGATCGTGGTCGAGATGTTCGACTTTGTCGAGTAGCCGACCGTGGTCTGGAGCGCCTGGTTGGCGATCGACTTGGCACTGTCGATCAGCTTCTGCAGCGAGGTGATGCCGGTGTTGGCCGCCTGAAGCACCTGCACACCGTTGTTGATCCCATCGAGCAGGTTGCTGATGTCGCTCGCCCGATTGTCCAGCCCCTGCGCGGTGAAGAAGTTGGTGGGGTTGTCCAGCGCCGTGTTGACCTTCTTGCCGGTCGACAGTCGGGACTGGGTGGTGGCGAGCAGGTCGGCCGTTGATTGCAGCGACAACAGGTTCTGGCGAACTGACGCCGAGAGAACGATGTTGGACATTGGCGGTCTTCCTTTTGAACCGGATACGAATCGGGCTCGCCGATCTGGAAAGCGGGCTTTTGTCGAGTTTTAGGGGCTGTCCTTTAAAGTATGGTTAACGGCGACTTAAGGGATAGGGTTAATGCAGGGTTAGCGCCCTCACCGGCTCGGAACACGGGCTCCATCGAGCTTTTGCACGAACGAAAAAAGCGGCGGGGCCGAAGCCCGCCGCCGGTTTTAGTTCCGTGATTTCAGACGCTTATTAGCGGAGCAGCTGGAGCACGCTCTGCTGCGACTGGTTGGCCAGCGATAGCGCTGAGACCGCGATCGACTGGCGGGTCGACAGCGCCTGGCTGTTGGCCGCTTCCTCGTTGGTGTCGGCCAGCGTCAGGTTGGACGAGCCGGTCTGGAGCACATTGATCAGGTTCTTGTTGAAGTCCTGACGCACCTGCACGACGGAGAGGTTCGAACCGAGCGTCGAGGCTTCCGAACGCAGCGTGCTCGAGGCTGCGTTCAGCTTGGCCAGCACCCTGTTGGTCGCGGAGTTGTCGATGAAATCGACACCCTGCACCAGGCCAGCCAAACCCAGACCCTTCGAGTTGAAGGTCACGCCGGTGATGTTCAGGCTCGATTTGCCGGTCTCGTCGAACACCAGCTTGAGCTGATCGCCGTTCAAAAGGTTCACGCCGTTGAAGGAGGAGTCCACCGACGTCGTGTCGATCTGCGACATGATGTTGTTGTACTGGGCAACCAGGTTCGAGCGGGTGGCCTGGGCAACTGCGTCGACGGTCGGCGTCGTCGCGTTCGTCCAGGTCAGTGAGGTCGTGATCGTGCCACCGATGGTGCCACCAGCGACGGCAGATCCGATCGTCGAGGACGCATAGTCGTTGGTGGCCGAGACCGTGAGCAGGCCGTTGGCGTCGATCGTCGCCGTCAGGTTGTTGGCCTGAAGCTGCGTGTTGAGCTGATCGAGCGTCTTGACCGTGCCGCCGGTGCCATCGCCGAAGGTGACGTTGACCGCCGCGCCGCCGTTGAAAGAGGTGAAGGTCAAGGTCTTGCCCGAGACGCCGCCGGCCGACGCGGCGCGGCTCGCCGTGAAGGCGGTGCCGGTGCCGGTCGAGCCAGTCAGGCCGAGTGCGGACAATGCGTTGCCCGAACCTGTGATCGATAGATCCACGTTCGCACCGGTCGAGAGGTTGAGCGCGCCGGCCACGATCGACGAGTTCTTGGCGCCTGCGGTCGTCTGCAGGGCACCGGAAGCACCCGCCGTCTTGACGGTCTGCACACCGGTCGCGAGATCGATGGCATTCAGAACGTCGTTGACGTTGCCGGCCTGAAGGTAAACGGTCGAGTTGCCGTTTCCATCCGTGACCAGATTGCCGACCTGGGTGGAACCCGTTGCGACTGTCGTGGGCGTCTTCGCGTTCGAGAACGTGATCGTCTTGCCGTCCACGTTCAGCGTCGATCCGTCCTGAATCAGGGTTCCGAGCGTGGTCGAAGCGGTCGAACGCGCCTGGGTGACGGTGACTTGGCCGCTGCCCGCCGCGCCCGTCAGGCCGAGGGCCTTCAGAAGGTCGGACCTGCCGGAAATGCTGAGGTCAGCGCCGGTACCCGTGTTCAGGGTGACCTTGCCGGCAGCGATGCTGTTAGCAGTTGCGCCGCCGCTCAGGGTCGCAGCGCCACTGGCGATCGAGACCGTCTGAGCTCCGCTGGCAATGTCGATGGCATTCAGCAGGTCCTGCGCAGTACCCGTCGCAGCCGTAGCGCCAAGATAGACGGTTGAGTTACCGTTACCGTCCGTGAGGACATTGCCGATGGTACCGGATCCCGACGGGATATTCGCCCCGGTCGGAACGTCCGCGGCCTTGAAAGTGATCGTGTGTCCATCCACGGTCAGCGTTTCGCCATCGGTGGGAGCGCCGTTGGCGGCGATGGTCGTCGCACCGGCGGTACCGGCCAGCTTCAAGGCGCCGCTGAAGGCGGTCGTACCGTCGCCGGCCACTGCAGCCGAGCCGGTCAGGGCAGCCGAGACACCGCCGAGCGTCGTCGTTCCGGTCGCAACCGTCGCGCCGCCGGCAGCGCCGGAGAACAGCACGTTGGAGAGCGCGGTCGTGCTGGTGTAAGTCGTGGTGCCGCGCAGGTCGGAGGCCGTCGCGCCAGCAATCGTGGTCGAGACGTTCGACTTGGTCGAATAGCCGACCGTGGTCTGCAGCGCCTGATTGGCGATCGACTTGGCGCTATCCAGCAGCTTCGACAGCGAGGTGATGCCGGTGTTGGCGGCCTGCAGAACCTGCACGCCGTTGGCGATGCCATCGAGCAGGTTGTTGATGTCGCTGGCACGATTGTCGAGCGACTGGGCGGTGAAGAAGTTGGTGGGGTTATCCAGTGCCGTGTTCACCTTCTTGCCGGTCGACAGACGCGACTGGGTGGTGGCGAGGAGGTCGGCGGTGGACTGGAGAGAGAGCAGGTTCTGGCGAACCGACGCAGAGAGAACAATACCGGACATAACTCTTACCCTTCTGGTTTACGCGTCTTCGTTCGATCGCTTCGGATCGAGTGACGGGCACAGCTTGCGCGGACATGGCTAACAAAGGATGAAATCTGCTCACGAGCCGTAAGCGCCGATTCACCATAAGGCAGCGGAAGCGAGTCGATGCCGGTGACGATCGACCTGAAACTCTTCACGTTTTTTCGGCGTTTGCTCCCTGTTAACCATAACCAACAGTTACTTTTTCAGAGCCGCCAGACCACCTCTCGATCGGCTGCGCAAAAAGAAAGCGGCGGGGCCGAAGCCCCGCCGCCATGACTTGATTGCGATTTCAGACGCTTATTAGCGGAGCAGCTGGAGCACGCTCTGCTGCGACTGGTTGGCCAGCGATAGCGCTGAGACCGCGATCGACTGGCGGGTCGACAGCGCCTGGCTGTTGGCCGCTTCCTCGTTGGTGTCGGCCAGCGTCAGGTTGGACGAGCCGGTCTGGAGCACGTTGATCAGGTTCTTGTTGAAGTCCTGACGCACCTGCACGACGGAGAGGTTCGAACCGAGCGTCGAGGCTTCCGAGCGCAACGTGCTCGAGGCCGTGTTCAGCTTGGTCAGCACCTTGTTGGTCGCGGCGTTGTCGATGAAGTCGGTGCCCTGCACCAGACCAGCCAGACCCAGACCCTTCGAGTTGAAGGTCACGCCGGTGATGCTCAGGTTGGACTTGCCGGTCTCGTCGAACACAAGCTTGAGCTGATCGCCGTTGAGCAGGTTGACACCGTTGAACGACGCGTCCAGCGAGGTCGTGTCGATCTGCGTCATGATGTTGTTGTACTGTGACACCAGGTTGGTGCGGGTCGCCTGGGCAACAGCATCAGCAACCGGCGCGGTCGCGTTCGACCAGGTCAGGGTCGAAGTGATCGTGCCGCCGATGGTGCCGCCAGCGGCGGCAGATCCGATCGTCGAGGACGCATAGTCGTTGGTGGCCGAGACCGTGAGCAGGCCGTTGGCGTCGATCGTCGCCGTCAGGTTGTTGGCCTGAAGCTGCGTGTTGAGCTGATCGAGCGTCTTGACCGTGCCGCCGGTGCCATCGCCGAAGGTGACGTTGACCGCCGCGCCGCCGTTGAAAGAGGAGAAGGTCAAGGTCTTGCCCGAGATGCCACCCGACGCCGCGGAACGGCTCGCCGTGAAGGCGGTGCCGGTGCCGGTCGAGCCCGTCAGGCCGAGCGCCGACAGCGCATTCTTGGTGCCAGTGATCGATAGATCCACGTTCGCACCGGTCGAGAGGTTGAGCGCGCCGGCCACGATCGACGAGTTCTTGGCGCCTGCGGTCGTCTGCAGGGCACCGGAAGCACCCGCCGTCTTGACGGTCTGCACACCGGTCGCGAGATCGATGGCATTCAGAACGTCGTTGACGTTGCCGGCCTGAAGGTAAACGGTCGAGTTGCCGTTTCCATCCGTGACCAGATTGCCGACCTGGGTGGAGCCCGTTGCGACTGTCGTGGGCGTCTTCGCGTTCGAGAACGTGATCGTCTTGCCGTCCACGTTCAGCGTCGATCCGTCCTGAATCAGGGTTCCGAGCGTGGTCGAAGAGGTCGAGCGCGCCTGGGTGACGGTGACTTGGCCGCTGCCCGCCGCGCCCGTCAGGCCGAGGGCCTTCAGAAGGTCGGACCTGCCGGAAATGCTGAGGTCAGCGCCGGTACCCGTGTTCAGAGTGACCTTGCCGGCAGCGATGCTGTTAGCAGTTGCGCCGCCGCTCAGGGTCGCAGCGCCACTGGCGATCGAGACCGTCTGAGCTCCGCTGGCAATGTCGATGGCATTCAACAGGTCCTGCGCAGTACCCGTCGCAGCCGTAGCGCCAAGATAGACGGTTGAGTTACCGTTACCGTCCGTGAGGACATTGCCGATGGTACCGGATCCCGACGGGATATTCGCCCCGGTCGGAACGTCCGCGGCCTTGAAAGTGATCGTGTGTCCATCCACGGTCAGCGTTTCGCCATCGGTGGGAGCGCCGTTGGCGGCGATGGTCGTCGCACCGGCGGTACCGGCCAGCTTCAAGGCGCCGCTGAAGGCGGTCGTACCGTCGCCAGCCACTGCAGCCGAGCCGGTCAGGGCAGCCGAGACACCGCCGAGCGTCGTCGTTCCGGTCGCAACCGTCGCGCCGCCGGCAGCGCCGGAGAACAGCACGTTGGAGAGCGCGGTCGTGCTGGTGTAAGTCGTGGTGCCGCGCAGGTCGGAGGCCGTCGCGCCAGCAATCGTGGTCGAGACGTTCGACTTGGTCGAATAACCGACCGTGGTCTGCAGCGCCTGATTGGCGATCGACTTCGCGGAGTCGAGCAGCTTCTGGAGCGAGGTGATGCCGGTGTTGGCGGCCTGCAGCACCTGCACGCCGTTGGCGATGCCATCGAGCAGGTTGTTGATGTCGCTGGCACGGTTGTCGAGCGACTGGGCGGTGAAGAAGTTGGTGGGGTTATCCAGTGCCGTGTTCACCTTCTTGCCGGTCGACAGACGCGACTGGGTGGTGGCGAGGAGGTCGGCGGTGGACTGGAGGGAGAGCAGGTTCTGGCGAACCGAGGAGGAGAGAACGATACCGGACATACTGTTACCTTTCTGGTAGCTACGCGTCCTGCTTGACCGAGATTGATCAAACGACCGGCGGACCGTGCGTCCAAGCCTCTAACAATCCGTGAAATGAAATCTCCGGTTTGTTCGCGTCGCGCCCCAAATCGGCCTATCGAGAGCTTCCCCGCCGCGGTCTCGACAGCACTCAATCACCTGAAAATGCTAAGTTTTTTACCGCAATTTCCGGCGTTTACGACCCGTTAACCACATTCGGCAAGGATCAGCTCCAAATCAGAGCCGACTGCCGTCATCGCGTGGGCGCGCAGGAGTTCGTTACAAAACAATCGATGGAGAACAGGCATGGCTCTCAAGGTCGAGCTTAAACCGCACGAACGGATCATCGTCGGCAACTCCGTGATCACCAACACGGACCAGCGCGCACGTCTTCTGATCGACGGCGAGAACGTGCCGATCCTGCGCGAGCGCGACATCCTCACGCCGGAGACCGCCGACACCCCCGCCAAGCTCGTCTATCTGGCGGTTCAGCTGATGTACATTTCGCCGGATCCGCAGACTCAGCACGGCACCTACTTCAATCTCGTGCGTGACATCGTCACCGCGGTGCCGAGCTCCTGGCCGATCATCGAAGGCATCAACAACAACATCATGAGCGGCGACCTCTATCGGGCCCTCAAGGAGGCCCGCAAGCTGATCGCCTATGAAGACAAGCTGCGCGATCAGTACAAAGCCACCCATCCGAACGGCGACGTCAGTTCGGCCGCCTGATCGAGCCGCATCCTGCCTGAACGACAATGGCCCGGATCAGCTCCGGGTTCGTTTTCATCGGCGTTTCGTGGTCACTGCGCCGCGAGCGGCGGCGCCTCGACCTCGATCAGGCCGCCGCTGCGCTGCGCGCCGAACTTGAGCACGGCCGCAACCAGCGCATCGATGTCTGTTTCCTCGGTGCGATGATTGACGATCGCCGCGCGGATCGCGAACTTGCCGTCCAGCGTCGTGCTCGACGGTGCCGCGATGCCGGACTCCTGGATGTCGGCGACAACCTCGCGGTTGACCGCGTCGCCTGCGCGATACCGGAAGCAGACGATGTTGAGGTTCACCGGCGCCAGCAATTCCAGCCGCGGCTCGGCCAGAATGCGCGCCTCCAGATATTTTGCCAGCGCGCAGCTTCGCGCGATCACCGCGCCGAGGCGATCGGTCCCGAACGTCTTCAGCGTGAACCAGGTCTTCAGCGCGCGGAAGCCGCGCGACAGATCGGGGCCGAGATCGCAGGGCCAGACCGTGCCGGCCGCAAGCCCCCTCGCCTCGCGACTGAGATAGGCCGCCGGCTGCGCAAAGGCCTGCCGATGCTGCTCGCCGTCGCGCACCAGCAGGAAGCCGGCATCGTACGGCACCTGTCCCCATTTGTGGAAATCGAGCGCAATGGAATCGGCGAGCTCGATGCCGCCGAGCAGTGGCGCGAGCTCAGGCGAGAGAATTGCGAGCGCACCGAAGGCACCGTCGACGTGAAACCAGATCCCTTCCTCGCGGCACAGCTCCGCGATTGTTCTGAGATCGTCGATCGCGCCGACATCGACCGTACCCGCAGACGCGACCACCAGGAACGGCTTGAAGCCGACCTCGCGGTCAACAGCGATCTGCGCGCGCAGCGCGGCAACATCGATGCGATGATCGGCATCGACACCGATCTTGCGTAGCGCATCCGTGCCGAGCCCGGCAATGTCCATCGCCCGCGAGATGCAGCCATGTGCAGCGTGCGACGTATAGGCCGTAAACAGTGCGCCGTCATTGCCGATACCGTGCTGGCGCGCCAGCGTGCCGAGTGCGTTCGTACGTGCCACCAGCACCGCCATCAGATTGGCCATCGACGTGCCCGTGACGAAGATGCCGCTCGCGTCTTCCGGAAAGGCGAACAGGCGGCGCATCCACGCGACGATCTGGCGCTCAACCTCGATCGGCATGTGGTCGCGTCCGCCGAGATTGGCATTGAGGCCGGCTGCCAGCATCTCCGCGAGCATGCCGACCGCGGTGCCGCCGCCATGGACCCAGCCCATGAAGCCCGGGTGGACGTTGCCGGTCGCATAGGGCGCGACATGCGCGGCAAATTCACGATAGACATCGGCAAGGTCGCTCGCCTCGCGCGGCACGTCGGCTTTGAATGCCGCGCGGACCTCGTCGGGGATCGGCTGCCAGACGGGGCGCGCACGAACATTGGCGATGCCATCGATCGCCTCGTCTAACATGCGACGGGCCAGCGCGCGAAATTCGCTCCAGTCCTGCGGATCGAGCGAGGTGTGGGTGACGGAGCTTTGGGTGTTGCGGATGATCTCGTTCATGTTGCGCTTCCCTTGCCCGCTCGCGCATGCCGCGACAGCATCGCCGTGAACGCCGCAAATATCTTGCGCATCTGGGGCGGCTTGTACGGAAACACGACCGGCGAATCCATGTTGTGCACGACGGCGGTGTTGTCGGCTTCGAACACCAGGAGCTCGCCGTTCTGGTTCTCGGCGCAGTCGACGATGAAATAGTCGAGGCCGACGCGCCTGCTCATCTCCTCGAGCGCGCTCTTGTGGCGCGCGGCAAAGGCGTGGTCGAAGTCGAGCATGAAGACGGCCTCCTCGGCCCGCTTCTCCTCGCTGAACGCCATGTAGGCGTTTAGATACCAGATGTCCCAGCGATCGGCGATCGCCATGTGGCAGGCGTAAGGCTTGCCGTCGACCATAGCGAGGCGATATTTGCGGTAGAGCCCGTCGGGGCTAACATAGTCGACGAAGCGCGCGACGAAGAAGTCCTGCTCTTTCCGTTCGGCGAGATAGGCCGCGAGCGCCGCCGCATCAATGAGCTTCGCGAGCCCGACACCGGCATGCGAGCCGCGCGGCCGCGCGATCATCGGAAAGTGCAATTCGTCCGCGATGGCCTCGCAGGCGATTCGCCCCTGCGCAAGATCCGACAATTGCTCGCGTGTGGCGTGGACGGTCGCGGGAATGTCGAGGCCGGGCACACCCGTCAGCAGCCGATACAACTTGTCGCGATCGAGGTTGCCGATGAGATCGGGGCGATTGAGCAGCGGCCGCGGCCACTCGGGTGCGGCCTTCTCGATCAGCGCGAGCGCGTCCCGGCATTCCTCGGAATCGGATGCAATCACGATGGCGACGTCGTGCTCGGGCAAGTTCTCGGGCAGACCGACGCCCTTGACCACGTAGAGCGTCAACAGTTCGATGTCGGAACCTTCGAGCAGGAAATCGATCGGCGTGTTGCCGCCCATGTCGATGTCGGCTGCAAGCGCGAGCACGCGCAAGCCCGGTTTCGGAGCCGCGCTGGGCGTACGAAACAACTGATGGAAGGTCAGCACCTCCGATTGGATCGCAAGCCCCGCCGCCTTGTCGCCAAGGAGCTGGACGATCAGCGACAGATCCAGGCCTTCGCCGGCCTGCGCCGTCCCCTCCGTGATCCGGACGACGAGCTGGTCGCGCAACGGCTGCAAATCGACACCTTCGAAGGCCCGGCGCGTCAACTGCGCAAAGCCGATACGGTCGGCAAATTTCGGCACGGAAACCGGCTGCTGCATCTCACACCTCGAACGCGGACTTTGCCGGCATGGGCGCCGCCGCGCCACGATCAAGCAACAGTTCGATCTTCACCAGGACGTCGGCGACGCGATCGAGCACGTGCTGCAAATTGCGTTGCGCCTGCGCCATGTCCGGGGACCAGATCTCGGTCACGAGCCGTGCGCCGACGCAGAGGCGCAATACGGCCAGCGGGGCCTCGTCCTGGCGCTCCAGCCGGACCGGCTGGCCGATCAGGCAGCGCTGCGCGGCGACCTGCCGGTCCGCCGTGCGGCCGCCGATCTCTTCGTTCATGTCACGCGTCAGCGCCTGATGAACGGCGCCCGTCTCCGCGATCGAGATCGGCTTGCCGTCGCGCAGCAGCAGAAACGGAAAGATCGTAGTTTGCGCGAACTCCTCGTCGTCCGCACCGACCTTCTCGATTCCGGTTGGAACGGGGCGAAGAGACGGCGACAGCGCGATCATGCTGTCGATGCCGGCCGCGAGCTCGACCAGTGCCCTGGCGCGAAACGCACCTGGCACTGCATAGTAGCTGCCGATCTCGGCCAGCGCCCCCTCCAAGCGCAACCATTGGCCGAAATTCGGCCGGCGCTCGAAGCGCGAACGCAGGATCGTCCAGGCCATCGGCCAGTCGCAACGGCCGACATCGAAAAAGCCAGGCGCGATCGCCTCGACCCGGTCGAGCGACCGCGAAAAGCCTTTCGGGACGAGCAGCGCGCCGCTGAAGGCCGGTCCGCCGAAGAATTTCGAGCCGGTGATCAGCACGAGGTAACCGCGATCGAGATAGGAGCGCAGCCGGCGGCGGCCGAGCCGGGCCTGACAGGCATCGACGACGATCTGAACCTTGCGCGGCCAGCGCCGCGCGATCTCGTCGAGGCAGGCCGCGCTCGGTGCGCGCCAGCCGAGTTTCGAGGCATCCATGATCTGAAGCAGCACCGGCGCGCCCTGCGCGATCGTGGCCTCGATCGCGCCCAGCACCGCAGCATCCGCATCCGTGCGCATCGCGATCCCGGGTCCCGCCTCGCGCAGTGGCAGCGCGATGCTGGCGTCGGCCAGCCCCGCAACTGCGCCGTCCTTGCGGACCGCCAAGCCGCTCGCCGTCATGGAGCTGAAATGGTGTCCACGCGCGGTATGGATCGTCCCGCTGCCGGTCTGATCGGCGCCGACCACGGTCGTCACCGGCGGCGCGCCGAGCACCGCGCGCGCCACGAACAGGGCGTGGAGCTGGGAATCCGTGCCGGACGGCGAGAACACCACATCGACCCGCGGCGAGAGCTGGAAATGGCCGCGCAACTCCTCGCGCATGCCTTCACAGCGCGCATCGAAGGCGATCTCGACCTCGTCGAACAGGCACTTGTGCATCAGCTCTTCGCGCGCGAGCGCGGCGCGATCATAGGCCGCTCGCGAGATCGTCGATGCGGTCGAGGAGGCGAAATTCCAGATCTCCGGCTCCGGCGAGGCCGCGCAGCCATAGGCGTTGACGCGATCGCTAGCGTCGAGCGCCAGCCGCGGATCTCCGCCGGAGACGAGCAGCGTGTCCAGCGGCGTGAAGAGATCGCGCAGGCGGTAACGCGAGCCGCGCTCGGATGCGCGTTCCGGTGCTGACAGACGGGATGCGCCGGCGCTCATCCCGAAAGGCTCACGCCGCATCGGCCGCCGCCGCTGCAGGCGCGGGCGCGAATTGCGAGGCGATGTCGCCGTGGAACACCGACGGTCCGACGTGGTCGAGCGAGCTCTGGATGTCGGCCCAGATCTCGCCGCCGATGTCGGTCCAGCGCTTGCAGAAGGCGAAGTCCTCGGAAAGATACGTGCCGGTCGCCGGATCGATCATGCATTCGAACAGCGCGAACCGGTTCGGGCTTGCCGCCAGCGTATCGTGCGAATGCTCGCGGAAGAATTGCAGAGATGCATAATCCGGGTGGCGGCACATCGCTTCCAGCACGTGGCGCCGGATCATCAGGAAGCCGGTGCCGGCATAGCGCACGCGGGTGAAGCCGTTGACGACCACGATGCGGTCGGGATCCTCGATTTCCAGCACGTAGTCGAGCGAGGCCGCCGGCACATCGGTGCGGCCGGCTTCGACGGCGCGCTTCGCCTTGTCCCAATTGACCCGCTTGATCGGGTAGCAGCCGGCGACGACGTCGGCGCCGCATTCGATCAGCCGGAACACCTGCTCCGGCTTGAAGCCGATGTCGGCATCGATGAACAGGAAATGCGTCGCCTTGGGATCGTCCAGGAACATCGCGACCAGATTGGCCCGCGCGCGCGTGATCAGCGCGTCGCCGTCGCGCAAGTGCACCTTGAGCTCGAGATTGGACATGCCGTGCACGGCGCGCTGGAGCGCAAAGATCGAGCTCGCATAGATGCTCGACACCTGCCCGCCGAAGCATGGCGTTGCCACCACCAATTGCATCTTGTCCGACATCGGCAGCCCCGCCCCGCTCCAATCCTCACCAAGAGGTAAAGAGGCATGGTTAACGGCGCCTTAACGCGACCTTACAAGAACTTGACGAGCGAGAGTTGCGCCAGGTTCGAGGTCACCTGATAGGACGCCTGGAGCGCGTTCTGGAGCGCCAGGATCTGGCTCGCGACTTGGTCCGGCGAGGCCGATTCCGCCTGGTCGATGATGGTCTGGAGCTGCGCCTTGGCCTGGGTCTGGCGCGTGGTCGCGTCCTTCATCGTGTTCTGGGCCATCGCGATGTCGGTCTGGATGTCCTCGATGCGCTGCTGACCGGGCTGCTGGGTCAGCGCCTGCGTCACGCGCAGGCTCAGCGCGGAAACCTGCCCGCCCGAATATTGCCCGGTCGGCGAGGTCGAGAAAGTCCCGAACACCGCGATCGCCTGCAATTGCCGGCGGATCGCATCCTCATTCGCCTGGGCGCCATACTGCACTGTGACGGCATCGTCGACCCGTGCCATCGCGGTCGAGCGCGGCGAGCCCGGCCCGTCATTGCCCAAATACCATTTCACCGTATTGGCCGAGCCGTTCACCAGCGTGGTTGCCGAGCTCGCCGGGAACGAACCGACGCGCAGCGGCGGTTGCGTGGCGATCACGGGCGTCGAACCGAAACCGAGCGAAACCAGCGCCCCCGTGTTCGAGCTCGTGATGTTGAGCCTCGCCGCATCGTCGGTGTTGATCGTGATCGAACCGCCATGGGCGGTCGAGGGCTTCGACGTCCCCGTGATCTGGTCGATCTTACTCAGCAGGGTCTGGATGCTGTCGGTGACGTTGAGCTGGTTGCCGGTCGCACCCGAGCTGACGAAGGTCAGCGTGGTGCCGTTGATGGTGATGGTGTCGCCGGCGACGAAGCCCGGCGAGATCGAGTCCGACGGGCTCGCGCCGGACAGTGCCGTCGCGCCGGTGACGGGGGCCGGCGGCGCAGCCTGGTTGTTGACGGGCGTGCCGATCGCAGAGCTCGCCGTGTCGAAGAAATTGTCGCCGGCGACCACCGCGGATGCCGCCACCAGCGAGGTGTTGGCGAGCTTGGTGATCGCGGTGTTCAGCGCCGTGTTGAGGTTCGCGGCCGTGTTGTTCGGGTTGACGGGGACGCTCGCGTCGATCGCGAAGCTGCCGAGCGGGGTCGGCGTCGCCGTCGAGGCGGTCAGGTCGATCTGCTCGGTCGTGCCGTCCGGTAGCGTGAACTGGACGCTGAGCTTGTCGCCGTTGTTCGGGTTGACGCCGTTGAGATCGACCGAGAACGACACCGGCGAGCCGCTCGGGCCGGTGACGGTCGCACCTGTCAGCGTCGAAGAGACCGCCTTGATCTTGAGCCCGAACGGCGATCCGGCGACGTCCTCCGACACCCGCACCGAGCTCGGCGTCGGCTGCGTCTGCACCAGGCGGCCCATGCCATTGGCGCCGAGATCGGCGGCCTGGCGCTCCGCCATGACGGTCTTGAAGCCCGCCTGCGTCGTGGTGCCATTGATGATGTCGCCGGCATCCGCGACCGACTGGGTGTTGACGGCCGTTCCGGAGAACAGATAGCGGCTGCCCGTCTGCGTGTTGAGAACGCCGACCATCGAGCCGAACTGGGCGGCGGCGGTGTTCTGCGCGACCGTCTGGCCGTTGACGTTGAGGTCTTGCGCGGTGCTGGCCGAGCCCGTCTGCACCGTGTTGCGGATCTTCGTCAGCGACTGCAGCGCGGTATTGGCGAGGTTGATGCTGACATTGACGTTGGTGATCGTGTCGGTATAGGCGGCGATGTTGGAGAGCTGCGCGCGTCCGGCGATCGCAAAGCCCTCGTTGGTGCCCATGCCGGAATAGTTCTGCGACAGCTTGCCGGTCGAGAGTTGCGTCGACAGATCCGTGAGCTGCTCATTGATGTTGCGGATCTGCGCGCCGAGAATCGACGAAGAGTAGTTGATGCTGCTGATCGACATCTTTCAGAGCCCTGTTACTTGCTACACTTGAGCCTGGAGCAACGTGTTCATCATGCTCTGCACCACCGACATCACGTGAGCGTTGGCGGCATAGGCATTCTGGAGCTGGATCAGGTTCGACATCTCCGAATCCAGATTGACTTTGGAGGTCGAGTCGAACTTCGCCTGGAGCGTCGAGACCACCACGCTTTGGCCCTGCTGGAGCTGGGTCGCCTGGGTCGCGGCATTGGCCTGGATGCTCAGGAACTGCTGGAGGTAGTTCGAAACGCTGCCGGTAAAGGGCTGGTTCGCCGAGCCGAGGCCGGTCTGCGGCGAATAGGAGAACACCGCACTGGTGAGCTGCGAATAGAGATAATCCGAACGCGTGGTGTCGCCCGCGGGCGTCACCGGCGAGGTATTGTAGACCGACAGCCGGGTCGGATCGGAAACCAGCTGCGTGTTCACGGCGATGCGCCCGGCAAGGCCGGTCATCTGCGAGCCCGACGCGGTGATGGCACCGGTGTAGAGCGCCTGCCCGCCGTCGGTGAACAGCGGCAGCTGCGGATTGCCCGAGGTCAGCGACGAGATCGTCTTGATGGTCGAGGCCGAATTGACCTTGGCAAGACCGGTGTTGTCATCGGTCACCCGCAGGGTCGTGGCCGTCGCCGGCGATGGGGCGGCGGCGAACGACAGATGCGTGCCTGATAGCGCGGTATTGAGCGCAGACGCGATCGCTCCCATGCCGCCGGAGAAGTTGACACCGATCCGCATCGGGTTGGCATTCGTCGCGTTCTGCAGCGGTAGCGCCGCCGGATCGGTCACGTTGACGAGCGTGATCTGGCGCTGGGTATTGGTCGCCGTGTCCGTATAGGTGATGTTGACGGTATTGCCAGGCTGCGCACCGGCAAGGTCGAGATCGAATCCGGCCGGCGGGCCCGAGACCGTACTGCCGGCCGTGGTCTTGTCGGACAGCGCGCTCGACATCGTCGCGGCGAGCTGATCGAGCTGGGTCTGCGCCTGCACCAGGGTCTGGTCGCGCAGCTTCAGATCGGCCGCGATCTGGCCGGAAGACACCACGTTGTTGGCGACGACGTCGAGCTGCGAGCCGTTCGGCAGCTTGATCGTGAGCGCGCCGACACCGGACTTGGCCGGATCGCTGTTGTAGAGCGACGTTGCCGAGAGCGCGCCGGTGGACGCAAAAGAGAATTGCGAGGCGAGCCCGGCACCGACGAGCTGAATGCCGGTCGTGGTGTAGATGTTGGCCTGGTTCGAGCCGTCGGTGGTGACGCGGACGTCGACATATTTCGACAGCGTGTTGATGGCCTGGTCGCGCTGGTCCATCAGCGTGGCCGCCGAGGGGTCGTTGGCCGACAGGCCCTGGAGCTTGGTGTTGATATCGGCGACCTTCTGCATCGCCGCGTTGGCGGCTAGCGCCGAGGTGCCGAGATCCTGCTCGACATTGGAGCGCAGCGACTGGATGCCCTTGGTGGTGACGTTGAGCTGCTGCGCCAGCGCCTGCGCCGCGCCCAGCGCAACGGTCTGCGCCGACGAGGCGCCCGAACTGGTCGACAACGCCTGGAGTGCCGTGGTGAATTTGTTGAGCGCGCTTTCGAGCGTGCCGTCGTTGCCCGGCGTGCCGTAGACATTCTGAAGCTGCTTAAGGATGTTGGCCATCTGGTCGGCGTAGCCGCTGCCGCCGGTCTCGGTCCGCAGCTGGTTCAGCACGTAGCTGTCGAGCTCGCGGCTGACGCCAGTGGTCATCGCCGTCGAGCCGAAGTCGCCGGTGGTGACCTCGATCTGGTTCGGCGTCTGAACGATATAACCCGGCGTCTGCGAATTTGCGACGTTCGACGAGACGATCGAGAGCGCGGCCTGGTTGGCACGCAAACCGCTCATCGCACTGGCGAGGGCTGAACTCAAACCCATGTTACTTACCCGCCTTTGGTTACGTCACGCGCCGATCAGCGCAACACGTTCAGGAGATCCTGCACCATCGAATTCGCGGTCGTGATCACCTTGGTGTTGGCCGAATAGGCCTGCTGGGTCACGATCAGCTTGGTGAATTCGTCGGCGATGTCGGTGTTCGAGCCTTCCAGCGACGAGCCGCTGATGGTGCCCGAAGCGCCGTCGATCGCAGGTCCCGACTGCTCGGTCGCGGCATAGGCGCCGCCATCGAGCGCCTTCAAATAATTGGTGCCGTTGAAGTGCGACAGCGAGACCTGCGCGAGGTCGAGGTTCTGGCCGTTGGAGAAGGTGCCGACCACGAGGCCGTTGTTGTTGACGGCGACGGAGCGGAGCTGACCCGCGGCGTAGCCGTTCTGGGTGATGGTGTTGATGGTCACCGCGCCGCTGGTGCTGGCGTATTGCGTCAGACCGCCCTGGGAGATGTTGAAGGCGACCGAGCCGAGCGACTGACCACTGACGCTGACATTGTTGATGGTGATGCCCGAGCCGCTCGGCGAGGTCAGCGAGCCGTCGGCGGCGAAGGTGAAAGCCTGCCCGGTATTGACCCAGCCGACCGTCGTGCCGGTCGCATTCGGATCGGTCTGGTAGAACAGGTTCCAGGTGTCGGAATGGCCGGTGCCCAGCGAGGCGCTGTCGGTCTTGGCCCAACGCAGCTGCAGGTTCACCGGTGTGCCCGCGGCGTTGTAAGCGGTGACCGCGCCGCCGCTGATCGATTCCTTGGTGAAGGTAGCGATGTCGTTGCCGATCACGCCGCCCGTACCGGCAGTGCCGCCACCGCCACGGTTCTTGGAAATGGATGACGTGAAGCCGAGCGCGGCGAAGGCGCTGCTGTTGTTGCTGGTCACCGTCAAGGTGGGATTGGCGATACCGGTATTCAGGGTGATCACGCCATTGCTGATCGAAGAACCGCTCGCACCGCTGAGCGTGTCGATCCTTTGAAGCAAGGTCGCGATGTCGTCGGTGATGTTGATCTGGTTCGGAGCGACAGCACCGGAGGCCACGAAGGTGATCGTATTGGCGGGTGCCGTGCCGTTGACCTGGATCGTGTTGCCGACCACGAAGGGCGTCGAGAGGACTTCCGGACCGCCGGGCGTCGCGGTGCCGCCGAGCTGTGTACCACTCGTAATCGCGGGGGTGGACAGCACGTTACCGCCGCGTGTCACGCTGCTGACCCCGAGCAAGCTTGCCGCAGTGCCGCCGATCGTGACGTCGGCCGTGGTGCTGGTCGTGATCTGGATGTTACCGCTGGCGTTCATTGTCGCGGTGGCGGGGGCGCCGCCGGCGCCCAGGGTGATCGCATTCAGGATGTCCGAGATCTTTGCGCCGGTAGGCGAGAGCAGGCCGATCGTGGTGACGCTGCCGACCGTCGAAGCGCCAGAAACGGTGGCGTCGAAGTTGATGGTCTGGCCGTTGACCGTCAGCGACTTGCCGGACAGGTTGGTGAGAAGGCTGGTGTTGAGATGCGGGGACACGGTGGAATCGAGAGACGTGCCGCCAGTTGCCGCCGCCGAAGCGCTATCCAGCAGCGCCACCGTGCCGGTCGCGGTCGTCGCCGTATAGGCCGAGCGCAGATTGCCGGTCGCCGCTGCGCCGGAGATCGTCGCATTCGTATAGGGCGGCGGCGGCGTGCCGACGATCAGCGGGTTGGCGGCGAAATCCGACGGGTTAAGGCCGCCGGCCGCCAGCAGCGTGCCGCTCGCCGCGGTCGAGCTCGCCGCCGTGTTCGGCACGCTCGGCAGGTTCGCCGCGTACTGGATCGAGGTGGTCGCCTGGGCCGGGATGAAGTTGTTCTGGAATTTCAGGACCGTCGCCACGTTGCCGGTCGGGTTGCCGGTCTTGGGGTCGACCGTGGTGCCCATCAGATAATAGCCGGCGCCATTGACCAGATTGCCGTTGGCGTTGAGCTGGAAGTCGCCGCGACGGGTGTAATAGGTGACGCCGTTGAACACCGGCACGTTGTCGACGACGCCGGTCGCCTTCTGGATCGAGAAGAAGCCGTCGCCGGTGATCGCCATGTTGGTGGCGACGGTGGAGGACGAGATCGTGCCTTGGGTGGTGATCGTGGCCTTCGCGTTGGCCGTCACGCCGCCCGCGACCTGCTTGCTCGGGACCGAGGCGTCGGGAATGAGATCGACGAAGCTGGTGCCGATGCCCTTGTAACCGGTGGTGGATGAGTTCGCGATGTTGCCGGAAATGTTCTGCAGCGCGTAGGACTGCGCCTGCAAGCCACCCACCGAGGTGTTCATTGCATCGAAGATACCCATAACTTTGTCTCCAAATCCGATCTCGGCGGCGCCGACCCGTGGCCGCAATCGGGAGAGACAGTCGCAAAGGCCATGCCAATGCGGGTATGTTCAGGAAATCAACGACTTAAATAGACATGCCCCGGTTGGATGACCGGGGCACAATTGCCGGGCCGGCAACAATTGCCGGGACGTCATGACGTTTTCGAGCGACGCGTCACAAGCTCGCGCGAAGAAGACGCGTCAACCAAGAGCCTACGTCGCCGACGTCGCCGCGGGATGGAAAACCAATCCAAAACCGTCGATGCAGTAGCGCAAGCCGGTCGGCTTCGGACCGTCGTCGAAGACGTGGCCAAGATGGCCGCCACAGCGGCGGCAATGCACTTCGGTGCGGACCATGCCGTAGGCACGGTCCTCCGTCTTGCCGACATTGCCCTCGATCGGCGCATAGAAGCTCGGCCAGCCGGTGCCGCTCTCGAACTTGGTCTCGGACGCAAACAGCGGCAGGTCGCAGCCGGCGCAGGCGAAGATGCCCTTGCGATGCTCCTTCAGCAGCGGGCTGGAGCCCGGCCGCTCGGTGCCGTGATTGCGCAGGATCTCATATTGCTGCGGCGTGAGCTGGGCACGCCATTCGGCCTCCGTCTTCGTGATTTCGAACTTTTCCGCGGCCTTCTCACTAGCCTCGGCCGGGGATGCCCTCAGCCAGCGGAAGGCCGAAAGGCCGAACAGGCCGACGGCAGTCGATAGCAGGATGCGGCGATCAAACATCTCATTCTCCGTGCGGGAGCGTGTCCACGCCCTGAGATACGGGCTTCTTGCGGCTGACGTTACACTTCCGGGCGGAAATTTTCTCGGGTCTATTGCGAGACAATGTCCTCGTGCGAGGCCGGTTCCGCGTTCTGGGCCGCAGCTCGTGGCGGGGGGGCCGGCCGTGGCCGGACACCGGGCGGCGGACGGCGCGGACCAGTGCCGGCCGCCCGGTTGGCTTCGGCAAGGCGGGCCTCGCGTTCCCTGTCCTTGACCCGCGCCCGCTCTCGGTAGCGGGCGAGCGAGCCGGCGGCGGCGGAGCTCGCCCTGCCCCAGATCCCGACCAGCTGGCCCGCGACCCGTCCGGTCATGCCTCCCGCCCAGACCAGCTCGAATGGCGAAAACAGGCGCCAGCGCTCGTCGCCCCGGAGGATGCTGCGCGCAATCATCTGTCCGGCCATGGCCGAAATGTTCATGCCCTGGCGGCCGAACCCGCTCGCCACCCACAGGCCTTTGCGTAGCTGGCCGATCTGCGGCATGCCGTGCACGGTCTGGCCGGTGGCGCCGCCGAACGTATCGGTGATCTCGACATTGCCGAGCTGGGGAAAGATCGTGCGGATCCGTCGCTTGATGGCGCCGGCGAAGCGTTGCGGACGTGCCGCCCAGGTGGTCTCCGGGCTCTCCCACATCAGCCGGTCGCCGTCGACGATACGGAAATGGTCGATGCCGTCGGAATCCAGCACCGATCCCTTGAAGGCGACGATCTCATGCACACGCTCGCCGAGCGGCGCGGTGATCCCGGCATAGCGCCAGACCGGGAGCAGCGTCTCCGACAGGCGCCGCAAGGGCGCGCCGAGATGGATGTTGCCGGCGAGCACGATATGCGTCGCGCGCAGCCGCGCCGAGGGCGTGACGATGCGCTTGCGGATGCCCGAATGATCGATGCTGACGACCGGCGTGTCCTCGAAGATGCGGGCGCCCGCCCGCCGCGCCAGCGTCGCAAGGCCATGCACATATTTGCGGCCGTCGACCTGGAACGCGCGGGGATAATGGATGCCGTGGAAATAGCGGTCGGTCTTGAGCACCGCGCGGACGCGATCGACCTGCCAGCCCTCGACCTCGGTGTCGAAATCCTCGCTCAGCATCTGCAACCGGCTGATCAGCCGGTCGCCGGCATCGACATTGGAGACTTCCAGCACGCCCTCGCTGAGGCCGATCCCCGGCATGTTCTCTTCCGTGGCGTTGGCGCGGACGAACTCGGCGCCCTCCTTCGACAGCGTCCACAATTCGTGCGCATCCTCGAAGCCGATGCGCTCGATCAGGTCGGTGAGCGGCAGTGCAAAGCCCGGCATCACGGTGCCAAGCTGATTGCCGGAGGCATTCCAGCCGACATGGCGGCCCTCGAGCACCGCGACGCTGGCCCCGAACCGGGCCGCCTCCAGCGCGATGGAAAGGCCGGCAAGCCCCGCCCCGATCACGCAAATGTCGGCATCGAGATCGAACGACAGCCGCTCCCGCTCGTGAAAGCCGGCTTCGTCTTTGGGCACGCCTGTGAAGGTCTCATTCATGTCGTTTTCTTAAAGGACCGATCGGGCGCTTGTCACCTTGTCCTCAACCCGCGCCTGTAGATTATCCTGGATGCGTAACGATTCGAGAATGCCATGCGCCGTTTGATGCTGCTGCGTCACGCCAAGACCGAGACCGACGCGCCGAGCGGCCGTGACCAGGATCGCCGCCTCGACGACCGTGGCCACAGGGATGCTGCGCAGATGGGCGACTGGATCGCCGCCCATCCGCCCTTCCCCGATACCGTGCTGGTGTCGCATGCCGTCCGGGCCCGACAGACCTGGGACATCGCCTGGAAGGCAATGAAGGACCGCGTCGCGGCGCCGCAGGTCGAGGTCCTGCCGGAACTCTATGGCGCCGATCCCGCGCAGATCCTGGAAGCCATTCGCACTGCAACCGCGCCGGCCGACCCGAAGCGATTGCTGCTGATCGGCCACAATCCCGGCATGCACGAGGTCGCGCTGATGCTGACGGGCGGCGGCGACCCGGCCGGAGCCAGGGCACTCGGCCACAACCTGCCCACAGCGGGGCTTGCGATCTTCGACTTTGACGTCAAGGATTGGGGTGACGTGGCCTACCGCCGCGGCAAACTGGTGCTATTCGTCAGCCCCAAGCTGCTTCGATCAGGATGAGACGCGCGGGCGCGGTCTCGACCGGTTGATTCAGCTTAAGAGGTGCTGACTGGAAGACTGGAGGCGCAGATGTTCAAGTCCATCCTCGTGCCCATCGACCTCGCCGACACCGATCTCGCCAAGCCGGCGATCGCAACCGCGGCGACGTTGTCTCAGACCTGGAGCGGCACGGTACGCCTGCTCAACGTGCTGCCGATGACGCCGGTGATGCTGGCCGAATACGTGCCGGCCGATTTCGACGAGCAGCAGCGCCAGACCTCGGAGGAGGCCCTCGCCATCGTCGCGCGCGAGTCCGGGATCGAGCCCTCCCGTATCTCCAGCGTGGTGCGCCAGGGCGGCATCTATCACGAGATCCTGGAAGAAGCGGCGCACATGAAAGCCGACCTGATCGTAATGACCTCGCACCGGCCAGCGATGCGCACCTATTTCCTCGGCTCCAACGCCGGACACGTCGTGCGCTATGCCAAATGCTCAGTGCTGGTGGTCAGGCACTGAGGGTTGCAGCAAACGCCGTCCGCCTATTGCTCGGGCTACAAGACCTTGCGTCGCCCTGTCGGGCAAAACACCCCAACTGTCGGTCAATGCCTACCATCCAAAATATTCCGCTTTACCGAAATTCGGAAACGGCGTATGTGTCGCCGCAACCCGGCCCGAGGAAGAGGGGCGTATCGCGATCGTCGCGAACGCAGGTCGGGCGGCGGTGGACGTTGACCATACCGGCGCGAAAGGCTTCGCAGGGCGGGCAACCGTGAGCGAAAGCGTCACGCCAACGACAGGTGCGGTTCGCGTACGGCCAAATCGTGTGGTCCTGGCGTCCGGGTTCTGTGCGCCAAGTCTGGCGGTGATGAGGCGGCCCGACCGGGTTCGCAGCATCAGCGATCCGCAAGCCGACGGGGGCAATAGTGCATCGCTCCCCGGGGAGAGCGCGACATAAGCCGTTCCAACCACTGCGCAGGGAAGGCCGGGATGCTTCCGGTTGCCCTGTTTCCCGCTATGCATTGAAGCACACGCAATCTGCTCTTGGCATGGCGGTCCATAGGAGCCAACCGGCTCCCGGTCTTCCCTGCGCCCTCTTGCATTGAAGGCAAGGCGACGAAGCAAAGCTCGGGCGAACAAGCCGCGAGGATGCGAGGGTGTGTCTGCGATTGAAATGTACGTTAGAGGAAGGACAGTGCCATCCACATATTCCGTCATTGCGAGGAGCGCTTGCGACGAAGCAATCCAGAGTCTTTCCGCCGAGGGATTCTGGATTGCTTCGCTGCGCTCGCAATGACGATGTTGAAACAGTTGCGCGACAAACTCCGCTCTCATGCCCCGGACGCAGCGCGGCGCTTCTTCAGCGGTGCGCTGCAGAGCCGGGGCCCATGCGGCAGCGAATGCTTGGCTTGCTGGGTCCCGGTTCCGCGCAGCAGCGTAAACGCTGCAGCGCGTCCGGGACACGCGAAGGGGTCAGCCACCCTCCGCCATTATCATTGCCTCACAAATACCGCGTCAGCTCGGCCTTGAACTGGCCGTAGACCGCGTCCTCGATCTGGCTGCGCGTGATCCCGATGTCGCGCAGGGCGCGGTCGTCGAGCTCGTTCAGCGTCTTGACGGCGGAGCGGCGCTCCAAGCGATCGAACAGCGCGTAGACGGCGCCAGCGAGCATGCTGAAAAATCCGCTCGATGGGGATGGGCGTAAACTCTGCCCGGCAGTTTGCGAGATCGTGGTCATTGTTCTTCTCCGGCCTGTCGTCCCGCGCGGCGAATCCGATGCCGTTGGCGCAGACGCTTCGAGCGCTTGCACCTCATTTGCCGTCGGATTGCTCTCGCTCTCCTCGGCTCAATCGCGGAACTTGATGGAACCTAAATGCTCCAGTACATTGCTCGGAGCAAGGAAAACATTGCTCTCGGTGCAATAATGTCCAAGTTCGAGTACGTGAAGCTTGCCGATGCCATTGCCGTCGACATCGCTAACGGCACGTTAAGGCCCGGCGACCGGCTGCCGCCGCAGCGCAATTTTGCCTATGACCGCGGTATCGCGGTCTCGACCGCGAGCCGGGTTTACACGGAATTGCTCCGCCGCGGACTCGTGGTCGGCGAGGTCGGCCGCGGCACCTTCATCTCCGGCGACATCAGGCGCGAGGTCGAGACGATCAGCGAGCCGGCCGACGCGCGCATCAACTTTGAAGTCAATTACCCGCTGCTGCCGCAGCAATGGGCGATGATCGCCAAGAGCCTTGCGGGGCTCGAGCGCGTCGATGCGCTCGAATCCGCGCTGCGCGTCTCGACCAGCACCGGCACCAAGAGCGCGCGTGTTGCGGCCGCCGCCTATCTCTCGCGCAAGGATTTTACGCCACAGGCCGAGCAGATCGTCTTCACCGCCAACGGCAAGCAATCACTCGCGGCCGCGCTCGCAGCACTCGTTCCCACCGGCGGCCGCTGCGGCGTCGAGGCGCTGACCTATCCTTACATCAAGAGCATCGCCGCGCGGCTCGGCGTGACGCTGGTCCCGCTTCCCATGGACGAGCACGGCGCGCGCCCCGACGCGATCCAGAAGGCGCATCGCGAGGCGCACCTGTCGGCGCTGTATCTCCAGCCCATCATCCAGAACCCGCTCGGCGTCACCATGAACGCGACGCGGCGCGCCGACATCATGCGGGTTGCCGAAAAGCTCGATCTCACCATTATCGAGGACACCGTCTACGGCTTCCTCGCCGACGACACGCCGCTCGCCGCACTCGGTCCGGACCGCTGCATCGTGATCGACAGCCTGTCCAAGAAGGTCGCGCCGGGCCTCGCGCTCGGCATCCTCGTCACACCGCCTCACTTACGCGAAAGCGTGATGAGCGCGGTCCGCACCGGTGGCTGGATCGCCTCCGGCCACGCGCTCGCATCCGGGCAGCGGCTGATGGCCGACGGCACCGTCGCCGAGCTGACGCGGCTGAAGCGCATTGACGCCGCGCGCCGCCAGCAGACCGCGGCAAGGCTTTTGGCGGGCTACCAACTCGCCGCCGACCCGCGCTCATACCATCTCTGGCTGACACTGCCGCCGCATTGGCGTTCGCAGACCTTCGTCGCGGCGGCGGCCCGGCGCGGCATCGCGCTGACGCCGTCCTCGACCTTCGCAATCGCGCATGGTCATGCACCGAATGCGGTGCGGCTCGCGCTCGCTCCGCCGTCGCCCGAACAGCTCGATTCCGGCCTGCGCACGATCGTGTCGCTGCTCGGCACCAAGGAAGAGGATCTCGACTCGACGGAGTAGCGATCGGTCTATGGCAGCAAGGACCGGGGCAGTTGATCGAAGCTGTAGCTCCGCGGCTGGTTGCGCCACACGAAGCCGCCGACCTGCCAGGCGAACAGGGCGGCAAAGCCGAGGATGAACAGCGCGCCGGCGAACTCGCCGATCATCAGCGCGCGGATCAACAGACCCGCCATCGCCACCGTCAGCACCGCCAGGAAAGCCAGCACCGCCGCATAGGTCTTGCGGCCGAGGCCCGCGCTCAGCGTCGCCCGGCTCCCCGCCTTCGCCATCCGCTCATGCAGCGCGACGAGAAAAGCGCGAAAGCCGCTGTCCTGCGGCGCCATCAGCGCCGCGGTCTGCCAGCTCGTCGACAGGATCGCGATACGCCCACCGCTGGCGTGGCTGACGTCGGCACGAAAGCGGTGCTGCTGCATCGACACCGGGCGAAACGACAGCCGAATCGCGCTGATCTCGTCATAGCGCCACACCGCGGAGCGCCCGGCGACGTGCCAGGACAGCCCCTGCTCCGTCAGCTCGAAGCGATGTGCCGAGCCGATCAGCGACGCCTTGTAGGCATAGCTCGTGACTGCCCCAGCATCCGAAACCTGCATCTCGACAATCAATCCCGTCCGCGCGATCCGGTTCGCGATCCGCTTGCGCGACCGCCCTCGCCCATCCTACAAGCGGGGCATGGCTGAGACGACCTTTTTTCCGCGCCGCCTGATTCTCGGCGCTGCAATGATCTCCGGCGTGCTGCTCGCGCTCGCGGTGCACATGCTGGGCGCGCGCTACGGGCTCGACCTCGGCGGCCTCTGGCGCTCCGACGCGCATGAGTTCATCCCGGCCGGCGCGGCAATCGCCTGGTGGCTGATCGCGACCGTCGGCTTTTCCGGCGGCTATTTCACGGCGACCATGATGCAGAGCGCGATTTCCGGACAGATCCCGCAACGGATGCGCCAATTCCTGATCGCGGTCGGCGTGCTGCTGCTTGCGGGCGCGGGCCAGGTGGCCTCGGCACCGACCCCGATCCCGACCGTCTCGAGCGTGCTGACCGGGCTCGCTGCGCTGTGTCTCGGCGCCGTGATGGCATTTTGCGGCGCGCATTTCGCACTGCGCCGCGGCTAGACCATCAAGCCGACGCGCGTAGCCGCGGGCCGTCCAGCATCATCGCCACATCGGAAGCAGGCCGCGGCTTGCTGAACAGATAGCCCTGCGCCTGGGTGCAGCCTTCGCGCCGGAGCAGCTCGAGCTGCGCGTCGTTCTCGACGCCTTCCGCAGTCGTGACGATACCGAGGCTGCGGCCGAGGCCGGTCACTGCGCGGATGATCGCCATGGAATCCTCGCGCGTCGCCAGCTCCGACACGAACGAGCGGTCGATCTTAATCTTGTCGAACGGGAAGCTGCGCAAATAACTCAGCGACGAATAGCCGGTGCCGAAATCGTCGAGCGAGATCCGCACGCCCATGGCGCGCAACTCGTGCAGGGTCGTCAGCGTCGCCTCGCTGTTCTGAAGCAGCACCGATTCGGTGATCTCGAGCTCGAGGCGGCGCGCATCGAGTCCCGAGGCGGCCAGCGCCTCGGTCACCGATGCGATCAGGTTCGGACTCTTGAACTGCACCGGCGAGAGATTGACGGCGACGTCGACATCGTCGGGCCAGGTCGCCGCGTCGGTGCAGGCGGAACGCAGCACGAACTCGCCGAGCTGAACGATCAGTCCGGTTTCCTCGGCCAGCGGGATGAAGCTGATCGGTGCGATCAGCCCGCGCTGCGGGTGATTCCAACGCAGCAGCGCCTCGAAGGCGACGACACGGCCGCTCGCGACGTCACGGATCGGCTGATAGTACACCTCGAACTCGTCACGTTGCAGCGCCGCGCGCAGATCCATTTCCAACAGGCGCCGCGCCTGCGCGCGGGCATCCATGCCGGTCTCGAAGAAGCGATAGGTGCCGCGGCCGTCCGCCTTGGCGCGGTAGAGCGCGAGGTCCGCGTTCTTCAGGAGTTCGTCCGGATTGTTGCCGTCCTGCGGCGCCAGCGCGATGCCGATCGAGACTCCGATCACGATCTGATGGTCGTCGATCTCGTAGGGCGCCGAGATCACCTCGACGAGGCGCCCGGCAAGGGACCTCGCAGCGGTTTCCTCGGAACGTCCGATCTGGACCACCGCGAACTCGTCACCGCCGAGCCGCGCCACGGTATCGTGTTCGCCGACGGTCATCTTCAGCCTGCGGCCGACCTCCTTCAGCAGCGCATCGCCGATGGGATGGCCGAGCGAGTCGTTGATGTCCTTGAAGTGATCGAGATCGAGACAAAGCACAGCGAGCTGGTCGCCCGACTTGGTCCGGCGCAGTCCCTGCTCGAGCTGTTCGTGGAACAGCACGCGGTTCGGCAGGCTGGTCAGTGCGTCATGGCGCGCCATGTGCGAGATCTTGGCCTGCGCCTCCAGCCATTCGGTGATGTCCTCGAAGGTCGCGACCCAGCCGCCGCCCTGCATCGGCTGATTGACGACGCGGATGGAGCGGCCGAACCGGTTGACGACGTCAGTCGTGGTGCGGCCCTCGCGCGCGTCGGCGACGAGGCGAGCGAAGAATTCATCCGCGTCGCCCTGCCACTGGCCCTTGGCCTGCTCTTCCCTGAGCACGTCGACCAGAAGGCGGCCGGTGAGCAGGATGTCGGTACGACGAAGCATCGCGGCATAGCGCTCGTTGAACAGGATGATCTTGCCGTCCGCGTCGAACATGCACAGTCCCTGCGACATGTTCTCGAGCGCGCTGTCCAGCACAATCTGCTGGCGCCCCAGTACGCCCTTGGCGCGGCGGTCGAGCAGCGCGGCTACGAGCGCAATCGCGATGATGGCGACCGCGGCGCTGGCGGTGAGGAAGGACAGCGAGGCCGGCGGGATGGAAAGCCCGCTGATCGCGCGCGTCGGATCCGGCGTCAGCAGCACCGCGCCCATCGCGGTGAAATGATGCGCGACGATGGCGACCGTCAGCAGCGTGGTCGCCGTCAGTGCATGGGAGAGGTCGTCGCGCCGCGCGGCGATGAACAATGCGAAGGCGGCAAAGACGATTCCGAACAGCACCGAGGCGGCGACCGTGCTTCCGATCCAGTCCACCCGTGCCGGTATCTCCAGCGCCGCCATACCGGTGTAATGCATCGCGGCTACACCACTGCCCACGATCGCGCCGCCAAGGGCGATCCACACCGGGCGCGAGGACGATACCGCGATGCTTAGCCCCACGAAGTTCACGGAGATCGCAAGGATCAAGGAGAGGAGCGTCACTGGGATGTTGTAGGCGCCGGCGCCGCCCGGCCCGTAGGCGAGCATCGCGATGAAATGCGTCGCCCAGATGCCGCATCCGCTGACGGCGGCATCCAGGGCGATCCAGGCCAGACGCGCGGGGCCGTGCGTCGCGCGTGCGCGCTGAAACAAGCTGATCGCCGCCGCGCTGGCGAGCAGACACACTGCGCCGCCAAGCGCGACCAGTCGCCAATCGTGCTCGTCGGTAAGACAAAAGAGAACTTGATACATTGCCGGCCCCTATCAACCGGCACTTGACCCGACAGAGATGGATGATCGGTAACTGGCTACAAACCTGTTCGGGGAATGGTGAATAGGAGATGTGTGCGTTCGCTCACATTGTTCATCCTCGCGCCGGCGCACCGATTCCGATCACGCCGGCGGCGATCAGCAAGACGGCCGCCGAAACAACGAGCGACAAATACAGCCCCGTCATGAACGCACGGTCCGACGCCACCAAGGAACCAAACAGAGCAACGCCGAGCACGCTGCCGGTCTGCCGCGTCGCGTTCAGGACGCCGGCCGCGATGCCCGAACGCGCCTTCTCGACGCTGCCGAGCAGCGTCGACGTCAGCGGCGGCACCAGGAGGCCGAGCCCGCCGCTGATCGCGATCGTCTGCGCGCAGATCGTCCAATAGCTGGTCCCGGCTTCGATCCAGAGCAGGCCGAGACAGCCGAGTGCCGAGATGCAGGCGCCGACGACGATGGTCGGACACGGGCCGATGCGCTCGGAAAGACGCGGCGCCAGCAGATTGACCGGCAGCACCGCCGCCATCATCGGCACGAAGGCAAGCCCGGTCCACCACGCCGACAGCCCGTTGATCCTCTGGAAATACAGGCTGAGCACGAAGATCAGGCCGTAGATCGCGATGTTCACCAGCAGCCCCACGAGCGAGGTCAGCGTGAACAGCCGGTGGCCGAACAACGACAGCGGCAGCATCGGCTGCGCCGCGCGACTCTCGCGCCAAACGAAGAGCACGGCGAGAACGGCGGCTCCGACAAAGGCTGCGATCACGGCTGGATGGTCCCAGCCGAGCGCCCCGCCTTCGATGATTGCACCGGCGAGCGTGCCCAGCGCACCGATCGCGGCCAGCTGGCCGGGCAGATCGATCTCGCGCGAGCGCGCCCGCGTGGTCTCGCTGGCGTAACGCCAGCTCAGCCACAGGCCGGCGAGCCCGATCGGCAGATTGACCAGGAAGATCGCGCGCCAGCCGACCAGCGTGATCAGCGCGCCGCCGATAAAGGGGCCGGCGGTGAGCGCAAGGCTTGCTCCGGCGGCCCAGACCGCAACGGCGCGACCACGCTCGCGGTCGTCCGCATAGGCATGATTGAGCAGCGCAAGAGAATTCGGCACCAGGATCGCCGCCGCCAGGCCCTGAACCAGCCGTGCTGCGATCAGCACGACCGCATTGGGCGACAGCGCGCAGGCGAGCGAGGCCGCGGTGAAGATGGCGAACCCCGCCATGAAGACGCGCTTGGCGCCGATCCGGTCGCCCAGCGCGCCGGCCGTCAGGATGAAAGCGGCAAACGCGATGGTGTAGGCGCTGACCACCCATTGCAACTCGGCAACGCCGCCGCCGAGCGCCCTGCCCATTGCATCGAGCGCGGTGTTGACGATGGTGACGTCGAGCTGCACCACGCCGTAGCCGAGGCTCATCGCGGCAAGCGTGAGGGAGGTTGCAAGATGCGAGCCGCTGCGCGACGCGGCGCGCGCATTGTCCAAGGTTTGATATTTGATGGTGCTTGCTCGCATGCTGCCACCTCGATTGCAGCCCCATGCGAAATATACCCATCCAGCCCGCTATCATGTTTCGATAATGGACGAAGGATGGACGTGAGGTAGTGTCCGCGCAAAGCCCGCGATATCCGCGGTGTCATCACCCGACTTGATCGGGCGATCCAGGACTCCGCAACGGAATTTATGAAACCCAATCGGCGCCGCGGCGTACTGGATGCCCCGCCTTCGCGGAGGACAACAGCGGAAGTGAAGAAGCAGAAGCGCCGCGCGAACCATCGCGCGGCGCTTCGTTGACTACCACCTTCATCAGCTCGCCGCGCGCAGATTTACCTTGCTCTCGGCGAGTGTGGTCAGCTTCCTGTCGGTCGCCTTCTCTTCCTCGAGTGTCTTGGCAAGCACCGCCGCGCAGTCGTTACGGCCGAGTTGCTTGGCCCAGGCGATCAGGCTGCCGTAGCGGGCGATCTCGTAATGCTCAGCGGCTTGGGCCGCATTGATCAGCGCAGCATCGAGCACGGCCTTGTCGGCAACCTCGCCGGCTGTCTCGTCGGCTTCCTCGATGATGCCGTCGATGGCCGGGCAGTCGACCGCCTTCACGGCGATGCCGTGCATCTTGAACACCTCCTCGAGACGCGTGACATGCTGCTTGGTTTCATCGAGGTGCGTCAAAAAGCCCTGTTTCAGCTGCGGATCGGTGGCCTTGCTTGCCATCTTCGGCAGCGCCTTGGTGAGCTGCTGCTCGGCGTAATAGATGTCCTGGAGCTGGTGCACGAACAGGTCGTTCATGGTTTTGATGTCTTTTGTGAACAGTCCCATCGTTCCGGTCCTCTCGGTTTCGGGAACACGGCGGTATCGGCCTGCACGAAAGGCCCCATTATTCCGCCATGTTCGGCTGCTGATGGGGCCCAACGAGCGCGCGGTATCGACGTTCCAAAACGCCCATCGCTTTGCGCTGGAACAACGCGGATGGCGGCAGGATTTGAAACCATCCTCTTGAACATGAATGCGCCGTCCGAACCGCGTTTCGCGACTCATATGCTTAACGCGCGTCAGATGTGAACCACATATGACAAAAGTGGCCGGTCCAACGCAGAACCTATTGTTGTCAAGGGCTGCACAAGCCGCTGTTTTTTCCTTAAATGAGCTGGATCATGCCAACCGATCGACGCCTATCTTTGGCCGTCATCGTACCCGACTTGCCAATACCTGGCTGGATCGGTCTTGCCCCCCGCCGGGAGGATGAATGCACGGACTGCTGCCCGCGCTGAGACGCGGCTTCAATAAATGGATCGGCTGGCGACGGCTCGGCATTGCCGCGAGCGTCTGCATCATCGCCTTCGCGGTCACCACGCTGGTGCGGACCCTCAAGGGCATCGATACCGGGGTCATCCTGACGGCGTTGACCGAGATTCCCCGCGGAAGTATCGGGCTGGCGGCGATCTGCGTCTTCTTCGCGTTCTGCACCCTGACTTTCTACGACTTTTTTGCACTGCGAACGATCGGCAAGAAGCACGTGCCCTATCGCATCGCGGCGCTCTCCAGCTTCACGTCCTATTCGATCGGCCACAACATCGGCGCCACCGTCTTCACCGGCGGCGCGATCCGTTTCCGGATCTATTCGGATTACGGCTTGAACGCGATCGACGTCGCGAAGATCTGCTTCCTGTCGGGCCTGACCTTCTGGCTCGGTAACATCTTCGTGCTCTCGATCGGCATGGCCATCCATCCGGATGCGGCGTCCGCGATGGATCAGCTGCCGTCGTCGATCAACCGGCTGATCGCGCTCGGCGGCCTCGCCTCGATCGGTTCTTATTTGGTCTGGCTTTGCATGGGCGAGAAGCGGCGCGAGCTCGGCCAGAAGGGTTGGAAGGTGGTGCTGCCCTCGACGCCGCTGACGCTGGTGCAGATCCTGATCGGCGTGGTCGATCTCGGCTTCTGCGCCACGGCGATGTACTTGCTGATGCCGGCCAATCCGCCAATCGACTTCATGTCGCTCGCCGTGGTGTTCATCCTGGCGACGCTTCTCGGCTTTGCCAGCCACGCGCCCGGCTCGATCGGCGTGTTCGATGCCGCCATGCTGTTAGCGCTGCCCGAATTCGGCCGCGAGCAGCTTCTGGCGACGCTGCTGGTGTTCCGCCTTCTCTATTTCGTGATCCCGTTCGGTCTCGCCATCTCCATCATGGGCGCGCGCGAACTCTGGATGAACGTGGTCGCGCCGTGGCAGGAGCGGCGACGGCTGGCGGAGGCCTGCGCCCAGGCCAACCTGCCCCAGCAGGTGGCCGCGATGGAGCGCGAGCGGACGCTGCGGCAGGCCGGCAAGCGATAGACGGGTCAGCAGGAGCGTCAGACTAAGGTTGCGGGCGGGACAGCAATCCTCTCTTATTTCCGCCCCAACTTTGCCGTTGAACACGCGGACCATGGTTCCTCTTCCCTTTCGCATCCTCTCCGCAGGCGCCCTGCTGCTTGCCGGGATTCTATCCGCCTTGCCGCTCGAGCGCGCCGCCGCGCAGGACGCCGGCGCCATGCAGATCAGTTGGGAGGTGCGCAACCGCTTCCGCCTGTTCCGCGAGGAGCGCGATTTCCTGCTCCATGTCGAGAATGCGCGTAACCGCAGCATCCTGGCCGCCGAGCAGTCGCTGGAGCTTCAGAGCGAGGGCCGCGGCTGGGCCCGCAACATGGTCAACCGGCTCTGCATCGACCTCCAGGGCCGGGTCAACCAGCCCTGCACCCGCGACAACGTCAAGGAGAACTACCTCACCCCGATCGACCATCCCGTCACCGTGCGCCTCGTCGGCGCAGTGCCGGTCGGCGCCACCTGCGCCTGGTCGTTCGACGATGGCGACGGGCCGCAAGCCTCGACCTTCGACTGCGCCGAGCCGGTCAATTTGCGCGTCCGCTACGGCAAGCAGACGGTCGCGACCGTCGACGTCTCCTCCGGCTCCGATCCGACCCAGCGGGTCCAGGCCGAGATCCAGGTCCGCGACATCTTCGTCGCCGGCTTAGGAGACAGCATCGCCTCCGGCGAAGGCAATCCGGACCGGCCGCTGGCGCTGTCGGACGAAGGTTTTTGCTTCCGCTCCTATCTCGGTACCGCCGGCGCGCAGTACTACCGGCCGAGCCGCCACGGCTTCAAGGGTGGCCGCGCCTGCGAGGCGCCGGATACGCTCGCCAACTGGCAACGCTACAGTGCGCTGTGGTTCAACGCGCCCTGCCACCGCTCGCTCTACAGCTATCAGGCCCGCACCGCGCTGGCGCTCGCGGTGCGTTACACCCACATCGCCGTGACGTTCCTGCCGCTCGCCTGCACCGGCGCCAGCATCGGCGACGGACTGCTCGGCTCGCAGCGCGCCCGCGAGTGTCCGCCGGGCAAGACCGGCGTCTGCAACACCAGCGTGAACGCGCAAGTCGCCGAGCTGCGCGAAGCGCTCACCGCGGCGAAGAAGCGCCAGCCCGACCGCACGCTCGATCTCGTGCTGTTGTCGGTCGGCGCCAACGACGTCTATTTTTCCGGTCTCGTCGCCGACGTCATCGTCGACACCGCGACCGAGCGCGCGCTGTTCCGTCGCTCCGGCGTGATGGCGAGCGTCGACGATTCCCGCGATGCGTTGGCGCGCGAGCTGCCGCAGAATTTCGTCAAGCTCCGCGAGGCGCTGAAGCCGCTGGTCGGCGGCGATCTCTCGCACGTGGTCTACGTCTCCTACGCCAACCCGGCGCTCGCCGATGGCGGCGTGCCCTGCCGCGGCGGCCGCGCTGGCTTCGACATCCATCCGTCCTTCAACGCCGATCCGCAGCGCCTGGCCCGCGTCTCGACCTTCGTCGACACCGAATTCCTGCCGCAGCTGAAAGGGCTCGCCACCTGCACCCGCGGCGCGCTCTGCCGGGATCCCGAAGCCGATCGCATGACCTTCGTCGACACGCATCAGGCGGCGTTCGCCGATCACGGCTTCTGCGCTCATTCGGGCAACGATCCCGAATTCGACCGCACCTGCTTTGCCGAGAACGGCCAGAGCTTCAATCCCGACATCGTGACGGCGGCGAGCCAGCCGATGCTGTGCGGGCGCGGCGCTTCGGAATACCGCGCCTATCTGCCGCGCGCACGCTGGATCCGCGACGCCAACGACAGCTATTTTGCCGCGATGACCTATCCGCAAGGATTGCCGGCCGCGAGCCAGCCGACGGACATCCACGACGCGACCTGGGGCGTGCTCTCCGCCGTCTATGGCGGTGCCGTGCATCCAAGCGCCGAGGGCCACGCTGCGATGGCGGATGCCGCACTGCCCGCCGCGAGCGCCGTGCTCGGCCTCGACGCCGCTCCGCCGGATGTGACGCGCGGATTTCTGCCACAGTTGCTACCGAGTGCGCGGCAGTAGAAGCGAAGATCAACTCTCTCCTCGCCGTCATTGCGAGCGCAGCGAAGCAATCCAGAGTCCTTCCGGAAAAGATTCTGGATTGCTTCGCTGCGCTCGCAATGACGAGCTTGGAGTTAGCATCTCGCCGCCCTCACGATCGTTCCCCTCACCCGCCGTTCCATCAATCCAAAAACGGCATCGATCGATACTGCCTTGAACTTGGACACTTTGCCGCGCGCGCCTCTAGGAGTCGCCTTGAGGAAATGTTCGAGTTCTAAGGAGGCGCGTGATGAGCGCAGTGGTGTCCGCAGCGGACGTGAAGAGGTCTCGCGTCAGGCTGTTCATCGTGACCATGTTGTTCCTGGTCACCACCGTCAACTATGCCGACCGCGCCACGCTGTCGATTGCAGGCCCCGCGCTCTCCAAGGAGCTGCACCTCGATCCCGTCGCCATGGGTTACATCTTCTCGGCGTTCGGCTGGTCCTATGTGATCGCACAGGTGCCGGGCGGCTGGCTGCTCGACCGCTACGGCTCGCGCCTCGTCTATGCCTTCAGCATCATCGTCTGGTCGATCTTCACGATGATGCAGGGCTGGGTCGGCTTCTTCAGCGCCGGCACCGCCGTTCTTGTGCTGTTCGCACTTCGCTTCCTGGTCGGCATCGCCGAAGCGCCCTCCTTCCCCGCTAACGCCCGCATCGTCGCCGCCTGGTTTCCCGGCAATGAGCGCGGCACCGCGTCGGCGTTCTTCAACTCGGGACAGTATTTCGCGACGGTGATTTTCGCGCCGCTGATGGGTTGGATCGCGCACGCCTATGGCTGGCGCTTCGTGTTCTTCGTGATGGGCGCGCTCGGCATCGTCATGGGCCTGGTCTGGATCAAGAGCATCTATGGCCCGAAGGAGCACCCTTCGATCAACGACGCCGAGTTCGACTACATCAAGGAAGGCGGCGCGCTGGTCGATCTCGACGCGCCCAAGGACGATCTGCTGCGCGAGCGTGCCCCCGGGGCCGGCTCCGGCTGGGACCACATCCGCCAGTTGCTCTCCAACCGCATGATGCTCGGCGTCTATCTCGGCCAGTACTGCATCAACACGCTGACCTATTTCTTCCTGACGTGGTTTCCGGTCTACCTCGTCAAGGAGCGCGGCCTGTCGATCCTGCAAGCCGGCTTCGTCGCGACGCTGCCTGCGCTGTGCGGCTTCATCGGCGGCGTGCTCGGCGGCATCATCTCCGACGCCATCTTGCGCAGGACGGGCTCGCTGACCATGGCGCGCAAGATGCCGATCGTCGGCGGCATGCTGCTGTCGATGTCGATCATCGCCTGCAACTATGTCGACGGACAGGCGCTCGTGGTCGGCTTCATGGCGCTCGCCTTCTTCGGCAAGGGCATCGGCGCGCTCGGCTGGGCGGTCGTCTCCGACACCTCGCCGAAGGAAGCCGGCGGCGTCTCCGGTGGCCTGTTCAACACCTTCGGCAATCTCTCCTCGATCACCACGCCGATCGTGATCGGCTACATCCTGGCCGCGACCGGCTCGTTCAACGGCGCACTGGTGTTCGTCGGCCTCAACGCGCTGGTGGCGGCGTTCGCCTATCTCGTGGTCGTCGGCAAGATCGAGCGGGTGACGCTCAAAAGTTCCTCCTGAGGGCTCCATGGGAGCTTGACCAGGCAACTCAACGGCGGCTTCCCAGCCGCCGTCTTTGTTTTGGGGGTGATCGATGCTAGAAGTGCCGGGGAAACGCCTTATCCATCTAAGGCATGTATCGATGTTCGACCTCAACCAGCTCCGCTGTTTCGTCACGGTGGCGGAGGAACTGCATTTCGGCCGCGCCGCCGCGCGGCTGAACATGACGCAGCCGCCACTGTCCCGGCAGATCCAGGTGCTCGAGCACATCATCGATGCGCCGCTTCTGGAGCGCACCAGCCGCTCGGTGCGCCTGACGCCTGCGGGGCGCAGCTTCCTGCCGGAGGCACGGCGCATCCTCAAGCTTGCGGAAAGCGCCTCGCAAGTCGCCCGCCGCATCGCGCTCGGCAAGACCGGCTCGCTGAAGATCGGCTTCACGGCCGCCGCGGCTTACGGCTTCCTGCCTGAGCTCGTCGCCGCCTGCCGCGCCAAGCTGCCGGAGGTGGACTTCTCACTGAAGGAGATGGTGTCGGGCGACCAGTTCGAGGCGCTGACCTCGGGCCAGATCGACGCCGGCCTGCTCAGGCCGCCGATCGCGCGGCCCGAGCTTGCCAGCCGCCGCGTCGTCGCCGAGCCCCTGCTCGCGGCGATCCCGAAGAAGCATCCGTTGGCGAATGCGGAGACCATCACCATCAAGGATTTCGACGACCAGCCCTTCGTGATGTATTCGCCCTATGAGAGCCGCTACTTCCACGATCTGCTGGTGGCGCTGTTCACCCGCGCCGACGTGCTGCCGCGCTACGTCCAGCATCTCAGCCAGATCCACTCGATCCTCGCCATGGTGCGTGCCGGCCTCGGCCTCGCCATCGTGCCGGCGGCGGCGGCAAGCCTGAAGATCGCCGACGTGCGGCTGCGGCCGCTGAAGCTGCGTACGCGCGTTCCCGTCGAGCTCTTCATGGTCTGGCGCCGCGACGACGAGAATCCGTTACTCTCGGCCCTCGTCAAAATCGCTGGTGAATTGTCCTCGGTGGAGGTGGCGGAGGATTGATACTCAATCTGCATCAGTCGATATAGGCTTTGGCTTGGACGCGCATCGAACGGTCTCCTAAACACCGGCGCATGGACGCGCAGGCTTGCGTCCTCCACAACACGCAAGAAGGGAGCCGCGCCCATGAGCAAGATGACCCCGCAGGAAATGGCCCAGAAGATCGGATCGGGCCTCCTGTCCTTCCCCGTCACGCCGTTCAGGGCTGACTACTCCTTCGACGAGGCGACCTACCGCGCCAACATGGATTGGCTGTGCGGCTATGACGTCGCCGGCCTGTTCGCCGCCGGCGGCACCGGCGAGTTCTTCTCGCTGACGCCGACCGAGGTTCCGCAAGTCGTCAAGATCGCCGTCGAGGAGACCAAGGGCCGCGTGCCCGTGCTCGCCGGCACCGGCTACGGCACCGCGATCGCCCGCGAGATCGCCATTGGCGCCGAGAAGGCCGGCGCCGATGGCCTGCTGCTGCTGCCGCCCTATCTCACCCATTCCGAGCAGGAGGGCCTCGCCGCCCATGTCGAGGCGATCTGCGCCGCCGTGAAGATCGGCGTGATCGTCTACAACCGCGACAACGCCATCCTCCAGCCCGACACGCTCGCGCGTCTCGCCGAGCGCTGCCCGAACCTCGTCGGCTACAAGGACGGCATCGGCGACATCGAGCTGATGACCCGCGTCTACACCAAGCTCGGCGACCGCCTGACCTATATCGGCGGCCTGCCGACCGCGGAGACCTTCGCGCTGCCTTATCTCGACATGGGCGTGACGACCTATTCCTCGGCCGTGTTCAACTTCGTGCCGGAATTCGCCACCAACTTCTACGCCGCCGTGCGCAAGCGCGACCATGAGACGATCCATGCCGGCCTGAAGAACTTCATCCTGCCGCTGATCGCGATCCGCAACCGCAAGAAGGGCTATGCGGTCTCGATCATCAAGGCCGGCATGAAAGTGATCGGCCGCGATTCCGGTCCGGTCCGTCCGCCGCTCACCGATCTCACCGAGCAGGAGATGGCGGAACTGACCGCGCTGGTGAAGAATCTGCCCGCCATCCGTTCGACACAACAGGCGGCAGAATAACGGACGACAACAGGAGGAGCGTGCGATGGCCCAGATGGAGATCTCTGGCGCACCGGTCGTCACGGCGATGCAGGTGATCCCGGTCGCGGGCCGCGACAGCATGCTCCTCAATTTGAGCGGCGCGCATGCGCCGTTCTTCACCCGCAACATCGTCATCCTCACCGACAATTCCGGTCACACCGGCGTCGGTGAGGTGCCGGGCGGACAAAAGATCTGGCAGACGCTGCAGGACGCCCGCGATCTCGTGATCGGCAAGACCGTCGGCGCGATGAACAACATCCTCGCCGATATCCGGACCGCCTTCGCCGACCGCGATGCCGACGGCCGCGGCAAGCAGACGTTTGACCTGCGCGTCATGATCCACGCGGTCACGGCGATCGAATCCGCGCTGCTCGATTTGCTCGGCCAACATCTCAACCTGCCGGTCGCGGCGCTGCTCGGCGAAGGCCAGCAGCGCAAGAGCGTCGAGACGCTCGGCTATCTCTTCTTCGTTGGAGACCGCCGTAAATCCAAGCTCGACTATGTCAACGGCGAGACCGGCAAGGCCGAGTGGTTCAACCTCCGCCATCAGGAGGCGATGACGCCCGAGACCGTGGTGCGGCTCGCGGAAGCCACCCACGACCATTACGGCTTCGCCGATTTCAAGCTCAAGGGCGGCGTGCTCCGCGGCGAGCAGGAGATCGAGGCCGTCACCGCGATTGCCAAGCGCTTCCCCAACGCGCGCGTGACGCTCGACCCGAACGGCGCCTGGTCGCTCGATGAGGCTGTCAGGCTTTGCGAGGACATGCACGGCATCCTCGCCTACGCCGAGGACCCCTGCGGCGCCGAGGCCGGCTTCTCCGGCCGCGAGATCATGGCCGAGTTCCGCCGGGCCACGGGCTTGCCGACCGCGACCAACATGATCGCCACCGACTGGCGGCAGCTTTCCCATGCGCTGCGTCTCGGTGCGGTGGATATTCCGCTGGCCGATCCCCATTTCTGGACCATGCAAGGCTCGGTCCGCGTCGCCCAGACCTGCCGCGACAACGGCCTGACCTGGGGCTCGCACTCCAACAACCATTTCGACATTTCGCTGGCCATGTTCACCCATGTCGGCGCCGCTGCACCCGGCAAGGTGACCGCGATCGACACCCACTGGATCTGGCAGGACGGCCAGGCGCTCACCAAGGAGCCGCTTCAGATCAAGGGCGGCAAGATTGCCGTTCCCGATAGGCCGGGCCTGGGTATCGAAATCGACAGGGCGGCCGTCGACGCCGCGCATGACCTCTACAAGCAGCATGGACTTGGCGCCCGTGATGACGCTATTGCCATGCAGGACCTGATCCCCGGCTGGACCTTCGACGACAAGCGTCCCTGCCTCGTGCGCTAAGAAACTTCAGGCATGATCCCGGAAAAGTGGACACCGGTTTTCCGATAGGATCATGCCCCTTGAACAAGGAGGAATACATGACGGCAATCCTGAAGAACTTCATCGGCGGCGAATGGGTCGACGGCTCCGGCGTCACCAGGAACATCAACCCCTCCAACACCAACGACCTCGTCGGTGAATATGCCAAGGCCGACAAGGCGCAGACCGAGAAGGCGATCGCCGCCGCCAAGGCCGCCTTCCCCACCTGGGCGCGCTCGACGCCGCAGGAGCGCTATGACGCGCTGAACAAGGTTTCTCTCGAAATCCTCGCCCGCAAGGAAGAGCTCGGCCGCCTGCTCGCCCGCGAGGAAGGCAAGACGTTGCCGGAAGGCATCGGCGAGGTCGCCCGCGCCGGCCAGATCTTCGCGTTCTTCGCCGGTGAAGCGCTGCGCCTGATCGGCGAGAAGGGCGCCTCGGTGCGTCCCGGCCTCGACGTCGAGCTCACCCGTGAGCCGGTGGGCGTTGTCGGCATGATCACGCCCTGGAATTTCCCGATCGCAATCCCCGCTTGGAAGATCGCGCCCGCGCTTTGCTACGGCAACACCGTGGTGTTCAAGCCGGCTGAGCTGGTGCCCGGCTCTGGCCATGCGCTCGCCGAGATCATCACCCGCTCCGGTATTCCCGCCGGCGTGTTCAACCTCGTGGTCGGCTCCGGCTCCGTGGTCGGCCAGACCCTGCTCGACCACCCGGATGTGGCGGCGATCTCCTTCACCGGTTCGGTGCAGACCGGCCGCAAGATCGCGCAGGCCTGCGTGCTGTCGAACCCGATGAAGAAATTCCAGCTCGAGATGGGCGGCAAGAATCCGCTGGTCGTGCTCGACGACGCCGACCTCAAGACCGCCGTCGAGGTCGCCGTCAACGGCGCCTATTTCTCCACCGGCCAGCGCTGCACCGCCTCGTCGCGCCTGATCGTTACCGAAGGCATCCATGACCGCTTCGTCGCGGCGATGGCCGAACGCCTGAAGGGCCTGTCGGTGGACGACGCACTCAAGGCCGGCGTGCATATCGGCCCGGTGGTCGACCAGAGCCAGCTCGACCAGGACCTGCGCTACATCAAGATCGGCCAGGACGAGGGTGCCAAGCTTGCGTGGGGCGGCGAGCTGCTCAAGCGCGAAACGCCCGGCCACTACCTCCAGCCGGCGCTGTTCACCGAAGTCAACAACAACATGCGCATCGCGCGTGAGGAAATCTTCGGCCCCGTCGCTGCCGTGATCCGCGCCAAGAACTACGAAGAGGCGCTGGCGATCTCCAACGACACCGAGTTCGGTCTCGCCTCCGGCATTTGCACCACCAGCCTGAAATACGCCTCGCACTATAAGCGCAACAGCGAGTCCGGCATGGTGATGGTCAATCTGCCGACCGCCGGTGTCGATTATCACGTGCCGTTCGGCGGCCGGAAGGGTTCGAGCTACGGCGCCCGCGAGCAGGGCTCCTATGCCCGCGAATTCTACACTGCGGTGAAGACGGCCTATACCAATCCGGGTTGATAGGCCGATATCGTAGATATCGTAGGGTGGGCAAAGCGAAGCGTGCCCACCGCTTATCTTCGGTGTGAAGCATGGTGGGCACGGCGCGTTGCGCCTTTGCCCACCCTACGATTCAGTCTCTGAGGCAAGAGCAGATGGACCAGTCAGTCGCAGCGAAAGAGCAGCCCCGCTACATCAAGCTCAACGAGCGCGACAATGTCGCGATCGTCGTCAATGATTTCGGGCTTCCCGCCGGCTCCCGCTTCGCCTGCGGGCTGACGCTGCGCGCCTTCGTGCCGCAGGGGCACAAGACGGCGCTGGTCGACATCGCACAAGACGCCCCGATCGTCCGCTATGGCGAGGTGATCGGCTACGCGCTGTCGCCGATCCTGGCCGGCGAATGGGTGGACGAAGCCCGCATTCGCATGCCGGAGCCCCCTGCCCTCGACAAGCTCGAAATCTCGACCGCCGTCCCGGCGCCGCTGCCGCCGCTCGAAGGTTTCACCTTCGAGGGCTATCGCAATCCCGACGGCTCGGTCGGCACCAAGAACATCCTCGGCATCTCCTCCTCCGTGCAATGCGTCAAGGGCACGATGGAATATGCGGTCAAACGCATCCGCGCCGAGCTCTTGCCGAAGTACCCGAACGTCGACGACGTCGTGCCGCTGACGCACGCCTATGGCTGCGGCGTCGCCATCACCGCGCCCGACGCTGTGGTGCCGATCCGCACGCTGCAGAACATCGCGCTCAACCCGAATTTTGGCGGCGAGATTTTGGTCGTCGGCCTCGGCTGCGAGAAGCTCGCGCCTGAGCGGCTGGTACCGGAAGGCGTCAGCGATGCCATCGTGCGCATGCAGGACGAAGCCTTCGACGGCTTTGGTGCCATCGTCGATGCCATCATGACTCAGGCCGAGGCACGGCTGAAGGTGCTCAACACCCGCAAGCGCGAGACCTGCCCGGCCTCCGATCTCGTCATCGGCCTGCAATGCGGCGGCAGCGACGCCTTCTCCGGCGTCACCGCGAACCCCGCCGTCGGCTTCGCCGCGGACCTCCTGGTGCGCGCCGGTGCCACCGTGATGTTCTCGGAAGTCACCGAGGTGCGCGACGCCATCCAGCTCCTCACCCGTCGCGCGATCAGCGAGGACGTCGGCCGCGCGCTGGTGCGCGAGATGGCCTGGTACGATTCCTATCTCGCCCGCGGCGGCGCCGATCGCAGCGCCAACACCACGCCCGGCAACAAGAAGGGCGGCCTTGCCAACATCGTCGAGAAGTCGCTGGGCTCGATCGTCAAGTCCGGATCGTCTGCCATCACCGGCGTGCTCTCGCCCGGCGAGAAAGCGACGCAGAAGGGCATGCTGTTCGCGGCAACGCCCGCGTCCGACTTCATCTGCGGCACGCTCCAGCTCGCCTCCGGCATGACGCTGCAAGTCTTCACCACCGGCCGCGGCACGCCCTACGGCCTTGCGGCCGCACCCGTGATCAAGGTCGCCACCCGCAGCGAGCTCGCCCGCCGCTGGAAGGACCTGATCGACTTCGACGCCGGCCGCATCGCCACCGGCGAGAAGACCATCGAGGAAACCGGTTGGGACCTGTTCCGCCTGATCCTTGACGTCGCCAGCGGCCGCACAAAACCGTGGTCGGACCGCTGGGGCATCCACAACGACCTCACGCTGTTCAATCCGGCGCCGGTGACCTGAGGCTGGCGAGCCGGCCTCACTGACTGTCGATCAGGTGCATGTCGCCCAGCGTGACAGGCAGGCTGCGCGTGATCAGGTCCGCAATCGCCGCGCGCAACCGTTCGTCTCTTCCGCGCCCGGCCGCGGCACGACGATGAGCCTGCGCTTTCCCGCGGCCGCCGCCCCGGTCAAATCTCCCCAGCTTGATCTGCAAGAGCGTTAGGCAGGGTGCATCGGCGGTTCCGCGAAACCGTCCGGAAACATTGGCGCGGAAAAACTTCGTCCGCGTTTCGTCCCTTCGCGTCAAGCAATCAATATCTGCCCCGAAGGCAATGCGAATGTTCGCACACGAGCGAACCTGGCCCGGCATCGACGCGACCAAACCTCCGATTGACATCTTCCACGGAGATTTTCCAATGCGTGTTCTCTCGATGATTGCCTTTGCCGGCGCCATGATTGCAAGCTCGGCCGGTGCCTTTGCCAGCGAGCTTCCCTCTTACGAAGTGACCTCGTTTCCGATCTCAGCGACGCAAGTGCAGGTGCTCGGCGGCGCCGGCGTCGAGGAGCAGTCGGCAAGCCCTGCGATGATCGTCGCCGGCATGCCTGCCTCGCCCGCGCAGGTTTCAGTGCTGACCCCGCGCGTCAAGCGGCTCGCGAGCGCGGGTTCGGAAAAACAGGCGCACTAAGCTTCGCTTTGTCATTCCGGGTTCGGCGCCCAGCGCCGACCGGAATGACACGCGGGTCTACGTCATGCTGCCCGGCATGAAGCAGCGCACGCGCGGATGGCCATCGATATAGTGCTTCCACACCATGGTGCGGCCGATCTTGTTAGGCACAGTGATCACCGCACCGTCGGGCACCACGACCCATTCGTCGTCGATGCGGACGCGGTAACGGCCGCGATCGGACTCCCAGTCGACGTCGGCAATGACGTAGCCGTCGGCGTCGGAGCAGCACTGTCCGAATTCGCTGTGCAGGCTTTCGAACCAAGGCTTTAACGGCGAGTTGGCATAGCGCTCGTCGTCGCGCGCCAGCGCCGATGTCGCCAAGAGCGCTGTCAGGGCCAGCAATGGCGGCGCACACAATCTTACAAGTCGCATATCGTCTCCGCGGGTCGACATGATCGCCGCGGGGGGACAACGCGCGCCGACCGCCTTCCGCGGCTCGGCGAAAGGCGTGAAGGCAGCGACTCGTTCCCCCAGCAGCTTTGCGGATAGCTATGCAAATCCGGCGCCAGCTTGCATTCCGGGCAACTACTGGAGCGGGCCCGCGGCGCGTTCGTCTTTCGGCGGATATGGCCGCCGCCGACTTTCCGTCTTCCCCGCCAGTACGAGGAATGATGATGTGTGGAGGTACTGCCGACCAGGCGGCACAGTGCGCGAGGTACGCCCTTACTGCTTGGGCGCCGGCGCCATCATCGCGCCGCCCTTTTTCGTCGCGGGTGCCGCCGGCTTCGTGGCAGCGGCCTGCGCAGGGAGATATTTTGCCACGATGGCAGGATCGACCTGGGCCATGTAGGCATCCGGCAGGCGCGTCCAGGTCTCGTCCTTGCCGAGCAACGCGATGCCGAGATAGCCGCGCAGCGTCAGTGTCTGGCCATCAGGACTGACCTTCATGTTGGCCTTCCAGATCTGACCGTCGCGCGGATTGAGCACGTTGCCGCCTTCGTATTTCAAGCCTTCGCGCTTCATGTTGCGGACGAAGGAGATGCCGAGCACCGGCGCGTTCTTGCGATCGTCGGTGCACTTGGAGCAAACCTCGTTCGGATCGTCGGTTGGCCGCGGGAAGGTTTTTGCGATCACGCCTTCAAAGATGCCGTTGTGGTCGACGAAGAGGAACCATCCGACTGTTTTGCCGTCTTCGACCTTCTGCCAGAGGCCCGCCGCTGTAGGCTCGGCGGTCTGCGCCGCAGACCGTGTCACCGCAAGAAGCGACAACGCGAGCGCGAGGAAGGGAAGCAGCCGAGAGCTGGACAGGAAATTCCGCATTAGATCACCTTGCTATTCCACGACTGGAATGGCCGCAGACTACGGCGATTTCGCGAATGGTTCCAGCACCAGAAACATGGGGTCGCCTCCTGCTCAGCACCGTCAGTTGACACCGAGCTTCTTTTGCAGGCTGGAGGATGAGGTCGTGTACTGGAACACCAGCCGCTTCTCCGGATAGACGTAACGATGGGCTTTTTGCGACATCAGCGCGCCCTCGTGGAAGCCGCACAGGATCAGCTTGATCTTGCCGGGATAGGTGTTGATGTCACCGATGGCGAAGATGCCTGATACGTTGGTCTCGAACGCCGACGTCTCGACTGGCACCAGATTGTTCTCCAGCGCAATGCCCCAGTTCGCGACCGGGCCGAGCTTCATGGTCAGTCCGAAGAACGGCAGCATGGTGTCGCAGGCAATTTCGGTCATGGCGTTGTCGTTGCCCTTGATGGTGGCGCCGGAGAGCTTGCCATCAGCGCCCGAGAGCGCCGTGACCTGCCCGAGCCTCAGATCCATCTTGCCGCCCGCGACCAGCGCGCGCATCTGCTCGACGCTGTGGGGCGCGGCGCGAAACTCGTCGCGCCGATGCAGCAGCGTGATGCGCTTGGCAATCGGATGCAGATTGAGCGTCCAGTCCAGCGCGGAATCGCCGCCGCCGACGATCAGCACGTTCTTGTCGCGGAACGTCTCCATCTTGCGCACGGCGTAGTGCACCGAAGTGCCTTCGTAGGCCTCGATCCCCGGCACCGGCGGGCGCTTGGGCTGGAACGAGCCGCCGCCGGCCGCGATCACCACCACCTTGCATTCGAACACCTTGCCGGCGTCGGTGGTGCAGCGAAAGGCGGGATCGCCGATCTTCTCCACGGTCTCGATCATCTCGCCGAGATGGAAGGTCGGATGAAACGGCTTGATCTGCTCCATCAGCGCGTCGGTCAGCCCCTGGCCCGAGACCTGCGGAATGCCGGGAATGTCGTAAATCGGCTTTTCCGGATAGAGCTCGGCGCACTGGCCGCCGACCTTGTCGAGGATGTCGACGAAATGCGCCTTCATGTCGAGAAGGCCGAGCTCGAAGGCGGCGAACAGACCGCAGGGGCCGGCGCCAATAATCAGCACATCGGTTTTGATCACGTCGCTCATGTCGTCTCTTTATCGGTCGTTATCGGTTGGACGGCGCCCTTTGGGCCGAGGTGACCCTGCCTGTCTAGCCAACGGGGATGGAACAGGGAAGGCATAAAAGCGGAGCACCCGGCCGCCGCACCCACTTGCCGGGTCAAAATAACTGGGTTGTAACGAGGAAGCATATGACGGAGATCAATCGGTGAACGCACCAAGCCGCCTCGATACGACGCCGCGCCTGGAAGACTACCCCTATCGCCTCAGCGACAACGTTCGCTTCGGCGATCTCGATCCCAACCAGCACGTCAACAACGCCGTCTACGCCACCTATTTCGAGACCGGCCGTGTCACGCTGATGAAGCTGCCGGAATATGGGCTGACGCCGCCGGGTCTTGCCTGGATCATGGTGCGGCTCGACATCCATTTCCGCGCCGAGCTGCACTGGCCGAACACGATCGAGCTCGGCCTCGGCGTGGTGAAGCTCGGACGAACCTCGGTGACCTTCGAGCAGGTCGTATTCTCGCAAGGAAAGTGCATCGCGTCGGCGAATTCGGTCGGCGTGATGATCGACGAAGCGTCGCGGCGACCGACGCCGCTCACTGCGGAAGTGGTCGCGAAGCTACGCCCCTGGCACAAGCGCGGCATCGAGGTCGCGCCGCCGCGCGCCTAATCGATGATCGAGACCCGAAGGGCGCGCTAGCTGCAAAGCGTGCGGCGGTTTTCCAGAAAAGATCATGCCCTATTGAAGGGAAGATCAGGCCTGGCGTTCCGGCGTCCCAACGACGAGCCCGTCGAGGTCGTCGGAGACCTTGATCTGGCAGGACAGGCGCGAGTTCGGGCGCACGTCGAAGCCGAAGTCGAGCATGTCCTCTTCCATCGGCGTCGGGCTGCCGACCTTCTCGCGCCAGGCTTCGTCGACATAGACATGGCAGGTCGCGCAGGCACAGGCGCCGCCGCATTCGGCCTCGATGCCGGGAATGCTGTTGCGGATGGCGGCTTCCATCACGGTTGCGCCGTTCTCGATTTCCACCGTGCGGGTTTCGCCCTTGTGGTCGACAAAGTGAATCTTGGCCATGTGTGCTCGTGCTGCCGCGGTGCTTGGAATGAAGGAGGGGTCCCGGCTGTCCTATAACGGGTCGGTCCGCCCGGCGCCATAGCGTTTTCGCGCGACCTGAATCCCGCTTCGTGGCAAGAAAACGCGTCAAAACAAAAGAGTAGAACCTGGTTCTGACAGTCCGCGCTTAAGGCTTCAGCATCGCCTCGATGGCGGTGCGGGCCTCGGTTACCGCCTCTTTTAAGGCAGCAAGGGCGTGGGGCCGGCCATGGCCGGTCCGGATCGCGGTCTCCAGGCTGGCTGCGGCATCGGCCACCGCAAAGGCGCCGATCCCGCGAGCCGAACCCTTGAGCTTGTGGGCAAGTGCGCCGGCCTCTGCCGGCAGCGCCGTCATCGCCGCAATCAGGCGGGCCGCCTGCTCCGCGAACAACGCCAGCACTTCCCGTTCCAGCTGGGCATCGCCGAGCGTCATGCGCGACAGGTGATCGAGGTCGAGCGGGCTGTCGATGGGTGCAAGCGGGGGCGAGGGCATCCAGTCCATCCGTTGCAGTTCAGGCGTCATGACCCAGGCCCCGGCATCGTGCGATGGTCCCGCCGGTCCGGCGGTCAGGTTCCTCCCACCCAAGCATGAAAATGGTTAACGAAATGTTTGGGTCGTTTGACGCAGATCCGCCGGTTTGTTGACTAAAAGTTGCCGTAATCTGCCAAGTTCGGTGGAGAATTGCATTTATTGCTAAGGCGTTACGGCCCGATCCTGTTAACGATGATTAAGATTGTCTTAATCGCGGGCATTTCATTCGAGACGCTCTGCCAATAGGATGTTGCAGAAATTGGCGGACAAGCCGTCCGGGTGGGGACGGCTCGGAGATCCGCGCAAGCGGCATGATCCGGTCTGTGGGCTTGCGTAACGCGCAGGGCTCGCGGGGGGACGCGTACAAGTAACGAGGGCTCGGACTGACATGGCGAACACTCCGAAAAAGGTCAAAGACCCCACAGAAGTTGCGCTTTCTGCGATCCAGGAAGCCCTCAACATCAGTGACACCGCTGCGGATACGAGCCGCAACGCCGCGATGCGCAACGAAACGCCGCCTCCGGTGGCGCCGCCCGAGCCACCGATCTTCGACGAGCCGAGCTTCGAGCCGCGCGCCGCCGCCAACGAACGAGCATCCGCGTTCGACCCGATCGAAGAGCCGCGCACCTCGCGCCGCGCCGCCAATGACGACCGCGAGACAATCGGCCAGCTGCTCCAGGCGCTTCAGAAGGGTCGCCCTGCCCGCAGCGTCTACACCTTCGCCACCATCTTTGCCGGCGTCTGGCTCGCCGCCTGCGCCGCGCTGACGTTCGGTTTCCTGCCCTCGATCCAGGCCGCCGTGGGCCAGAGCGGCGGCGTGCTCGTCATTGCCGGCCTGATCGCGATGTTCTTCGCGCCCATCATGCTGTTCTACTTCCTGGCGAGCCTCGTCTGGCGCAGCCAGGAAATGCGCATGATCGCGCAGGCGATGGCGCAGGTCGCGATCCGCTTCTCCGAGCCGGAAGGCTCGGCCTCCGATTCCATGGTCACCGTCGGCCAGGCCATCCGCCGCGAGGTCGCGGCGATGGGCGACGGCATCGAGCGCGCGATTGCGCGCGCCGGCGAGCTCGAGACGCTGGTCGCCAACGAGGTCGCGGCGCTCGAGCGCGCCTATTCCGACAACGAGGTGCGCATCCGCGCCCTGCTCCAGGACATCGCGCATCAGCGCGACAATCTGGTCGGCCAGGCCGAGCAGGTCCGCAGCGCCATCTCCGGGGTGCAGATCGACCTGCGCCACGACATCGCGCTGATCTCGGACGCGATTGCCTCGCGCGTCGACGAGGTGGCCAAGTCCATCACCGGCGCGCTGGAAGAGCGCGGCGCGCACATCACCAGCGCCTTGAGTAACGCCGGCGACAACATGATCCTGGCGCTCGGCGAGCGCGGCGGTGACCTGCTCGACCGCCTCGAGGAGGCCAGCAACGAGACTACGCGCGCCGTGCTCGACGCCAGCGAGCGGCTGACCACCAGCCTCAACTTCAAGACCGGCCACGTCCACGACGAGTTCGTCGACCTCGCCGACCGCGTCCATGAGATGTTGAACGAGCGCATCGACCGCATCACCGGCGAGTTCGAGCAGCGCTCCGCCGCGATCGTCGACGGCATCTCGGAGCGCACCGAGCAGGTGCACGATTCCCTGAAGAATTCGTCGGATTCGCTGCTGCTCGAGCTCGAGCTGCGTTCCAACGACATCTCCGCCAAGATCGACGACGCCGGCAACCGGCTCGCCGGCCAGATCATGACGAGCGGCGACAAGGCGAGCGAGGCGCTCGACGCCACTGTCAACACCCTGGTCGCCAAGGTCGTCAGCCAGACCGAGACCGCGCACGATTCGCTGTCGCTCCAGATGAGCGCCTTCGACGAGCTCGTGAGGAACCAGGGCACCGAGCTGGTCGAGAAGTTCGCCCGCGACTCCGGCACGCTGGGCGCGCTGATTACGCGCCACATCTCCGAGTTCGACCGCACCGTGAAGACCTTCGGCGGCGAGATCGTTGAGCGCATGGGCCAGCGCACGCAGGACATCGCCGAGACGCTGAAGACCTATGTCGACAATTTCGACACCCGCTTCACGTCCAATGGCGGCGCGATCACGGCCTTGCTCGACCAGCGCCTCGTGCAATTCGAGACCACGATCGGCGAACGCGTCAGCAACTTCGACGCCTCCTTGAACGGCAAGTTCGCCAGCCTGGACGGTACGATCGAAGGCCACATCAGGACCTTCGACGAACAGCTCATCGGCCGCGTCGCCGAGCTCGAACAGTCGTTCGACAGCCGCGCCAGGTCCATGACCGAAACCATCGACGGACGCATCAATACATTGGCGATGTCGCTGAGCGACGGTGCCGCGCAGGCGATCCAGTCGATCGATGGCCGCCTGACCCATCTCACGACGTCGCTGACCGGCGGCGCATCGCAGGCCATCGAAAAGATCGATACGCGGCTCAACCACCTCACCACCTCGCTGACCGACGGCGCATCGCGGGCCATCGAAACGATCGACACGCGCCTCAACCACCTCACCACCTCACTGACCGACGGCGCATCGCAGACCCTCCAGTCGATCGACACGAGGCTGACGCATCTCACGACGACGCTGACCGGCGGCGCATCGCAGGCGCTCGAGTCCATCGACTCCCGCCTCACCTACCTGACCACGGCGGTGACGAACGGCGCCTCGCAGGCCGTACAGTCGATCGACACGCGCCTCACACTGCTGACCTCGACCCTCACCGATGGCACAGCGCAGGCGATCGAGGCGGTCGACCGCCGCATCACCGGCGTCACCGAGATCATGGACGGCCGCAGCACGCATCTGGCCGACACGGTCACGGCGCGCTTCCAGGAGATCCACCAGGCCATCGAGAGCAAGGTCGGTTCGGTCGCTAACGACATCGACGTGCGCGTGGCGCAGTTCGAGGACCTGCTCGGCTCGCGCGTCGAGGCCGTCGCCGGCCGCATCGAGAGCAGCGGACGCCAGGCCAGCGAGGACATGATGTCCCGCGCCGAGATGATCTCGACCGCGATCCGCTCGCATGTCGAAGATGCCGAGCGCTCGCTCACCAACCTCGTCGTCAACACCAGCGAGACCATCCAGACCGGCGCGCGCACCGCTCAGCAGTCGCTGCTGACGGTCTCCTCCGACGTCAATGCCCAGCTCAAGATGACCTCCACCGAGGTCGAGCGTGCGCTGACCGCGGTCGGCACCGGTGCTGCGAATTCGATCCTGACCAGCGCCCGCGAGGCGCAGTCGACCCTGGTCGCCGCGTCGGGCGAGGCGTCGAACCAGCTCAAGGGACTCGCTGCCGACGTCGAACGCACGCTGTCCGCGGCGGGCTCGGCCACCGCGGCCTCGATCCTGGCCGGCGCCCGCGAAGTGCAGACCACACTCGTCACCGCCTCGTCGGATGCGACCAACCACGTCAAGACGCTCACCGCCGACGTGCAGCGCTCGCTATCGCTGGCCGGCACCAGCACGGCGGAGTCGATCGTCGCCGGCGCCCGCGATGCACAGGGCGCGCTGATCGCAGCTTCGACCGAGACCGCCAACCAGATCAAGGCGCTGTCTTCCGACGTGCAGCGCTCGCTTTCGATGGCGGGCACCTCGACCGCCGAGACCATCATGAGCGGCGCCCGCGAGGCCCAGAGCACGCTGGTCACGGCATCCTCGGATGCGGCGAGCCAGGTCAAGTCGCTTGCGGCCGAAGTGCATCGTTCGCTCTCGCAGGTCGGCGTGTCGACCGCCGAGACGATCACCACCAGCGCCCGCGACGCCCAGAGCACCCTGCTCGCGGTCTCGGCCGAGCAGACCAGCCAGGTCCGTTCGCTCGCGGCCGAGATGCAGCGCGCGCTGGCGACCGCCGGCGGCGCCACCATCGAGGCGCTCACCGGCGGCATCCGCGAGGCCCAGGGCACGCTGATCTCCGCCTCGACGGACGCGGCGAGCCAGATCAAGTCGCTGACCACGGACATCGAGCGCACGCTGACCGCGGTCGGCGCCGATACCGCCTCGACGATCCTCAACAGCGCACGTGAGGCGCAGACCTCGCTGACCTCGACCTCGGCGGACGCCGCGAGCCAGATCCGCACGATCTCGACCGAGATCGAGCGTACGCTGAGCGCAGCTACCGCGAACGCGACCAACGACATCCAGACCAGCGCGCTCAACGCCCAGAACGCGCTGATATCTGCCTCCAACGAGGCGAGCTCGCGGGTCAAGTCGAGTTCGGCCGATGTCGAGCGCTCGGTGCTCGCCGCCAGCAGCAGCTTCGGCCAGGCCATGACCGGCAAGACCGACGAGATCGTCACCTATGTGCAGCAACAGGCCGACCGTCTGTCGAACATGATCGACGCCAAGCGCGGCGCTCTGGTCGACGCGATCGGCTCCAAGACTAGCCAGCTCACGCTTGACATCGACCGCGTCACCTCCGACGCGCTGAAGTCGATCGAGACGCGCGGCCAGGCCTTCTCGCAGACCATGATGGGCAACGGCTCGGAAGTCGCCCGCGCCATCAATACGGCGAGCGAGATCGCCACCGGCGCGGTCGGCAAGTCGCTCAAGGACCTCGAGCAGGCCTCGCGCTCGGCGATCGACCAGTCGCGCCAGGTCTCGATCGCGGCCGTCACTGAGATGCAGGAGACCAGCAAGATCCTGCGCACCGACACGGTGGCGCTGTTCGAGCGGCTGCGCGAAGGCAACATCCTGCTCCAGGAGGTGCTGACCGGTGCGCACGACAACCTCAACTCGCTCGAGCGGGCGCTGGTAACGCGCGTCGCCGACTTCGTCTCCGCGATGAACGACGTCACCTCGCGCAACGGCGCTGCGACGCAGAACCTGGAAGACCAGCTCAACGTCTTCAACAGCAAGACCACGAAGGCGCTCCAGGATCTCGGCGAGCTGTCGACCCAGTTCGACAAGCACGGCAAGGCGCTCGTCGAGGCCGCGCAGGTCGTCGAGCAGAGCAACAAGAACACCACCGCCTCGCTCGCCGAGCGCAAGCAGGCGCTGGAATCGCTCGTCACCACGATCGACCTGCGCACGGCCGATCTCGACCAGCGCCTGTCGCGCTTCACCGGCCTGCTCGATGAATCGCTGGCCGCAGCCGAAGAGCGTGCCCGCGACATCGCCCGCGTCGTCGCCGAGACCGCCGGCGCAGGCTCGGCCGCGATCACCCGCCAGTTCGAGGCGGTGCGCGCGGCGTCCGAAGAGGAGCACCGGCAGACCATCGATGCCATGCATGACATCTACCGCCAGACCACCGACGAGGCGGATGTGATGTTCAAGCAGTCGACCGAGAAGTTCTCGAACCTCGTCGCCAGCATGAAGCAGATGGCACTCGAGATGCACAACGAGCTCGAGGCCACCCGCAACGAGCTGCGCCGCGGCGTGCTCGAGATGCCGCAGGAGGCCGCCGAGAGCACTGCGCAGATGCGCAAGGTGATCGTCGACCAGATCGAGGCTCTCGCCGAACTCAACCGCATCGTGGCCCAGCATGGCCGCGGTCTCGACGTCACGACGACGAACCGCGCCAGCGTGCAGCGCCAGGAAGAGCCGTCGGTGCTGGCAGCCGTCGGCGGCCGCGCCACCGAGACCCGCATGCGGGACACCGGCAGCGCCTCGACGCTGCCGCCGCCGGACCTCGGCATGCCGGCTGCGCGCCGCACCGAAGCGCCGCCGGTCGCGCCTGCCGGCAACGACCAGGGCCGCGACGGCTGGCTGTCGGACCTGCTCAACCGCGCCGACACCGGTCCTGCCGCTCCGAACGGCCGTGAGGCTCCGCGCGGCCGCGCGGCACCCGCGCCGCAGCCGCAGGCGCCGCAGGGTGGTGGCAATCCGCTGGAATCGCTGTCGCTCGACATCGGCCGGCTGATGGACCGTAACCTCGCTGCCGAGATGTGGGACCGCTACCAGCGCGGCGAGAACAAGGCCTTCACCAAGCGCCTCTACACGCCCGCCGGCCAGAAGGCCTTCGACGAGGTCGCCCGCAAGTATCGCGCCGACCGCAACTTCAAGGGTACGGTCGACCGCTATGTCGCGGAGTTCGAACGCCTGCTCGACGAAGTCGCCCGCGACGGCCGCGGCCCGCAGGAGCTGCGCAGCCACCTGATCTCGGAGACGGGATTGGTCTACACGCTGCTGGCCCACGCCGCGGGACGGCTGGGATAAGCAGCAGGTCTCGCAAGACAGCACGATGAAAACGGAGGCCTCGCGGCCTCCGTTTTGTTTTGCCTCAGGGTCAGGTCGCGCCGGACTGGCCGAATGACAGTCGCTCGGCCAGGACCGCAGCCTGGGTGCGCGAGCCGACGCCGAGCTTGCGCAGGATCGTCGAGACGTGGCCCTTCACCGTCTGCTCGGCGATGTCGAGCTCACCCGCGATCTGCTTGTTGAGCTTGCCTTCGACGATCATCGCGAGAATGCGCAGCTGCTGCGCCGACAACGAGGCCATTCGCGCAGCAAGCTCGACATCGGCGCTCTGGATCGAGCCGCGCCCACCGACATTGGGCGGCATCCAGATCTCGCCGGCGAGGATCTTCGTGATCGCATCCGCCATCTCGGGCAGGCTGAGCGATTTCGGGATGTAGCCGGACGCGCCGTAGGCGATAGCGCGGCGGATCGTGGCGGCATCCTGACGCGCGGAGATGATCGCCACCGGCACCGTCGGGAATTGCGCCGACAGGATGAACAGCGCGGCAAATCCCTGGATACCCGGCATGGTCAGATCCCAGAGGATCAGGTCGATCTCGTCGGACTGGGCCGTCAGCACGCCGGTCGCCTCGTCAAGCGACTGGCAGGCGATGATGTCGAGATCCGGCAGCACGCTCGACAGCGCGCTGCGCAACGCGGCCTGTACCAGCGGATGATCGTCGCCGATCAGGATGCGCATTGTCAGGGGATCTCCTGTTTCGTCCCGAACTGCCGGCTGAGGGCTTCGCCGCCGAGGAAGCGCCGCAGAGCCGCCGGCTTGACCGGCTTCGACAGGATCTCGCAACCGCGCGCCCTCGCCTCCTTGCGCACCGCCTCGCTGCGATCGCCGGTGACGACCAGCGCGCGGACCTCGCCGCTCGACTTCTGCCTGAGATCGTCGAGAAAGTCCAAGCCGCTGCGGCCGCCATCGAGATGGTAATCGAGCAGCACGATGTCGGGTGGGCTGGCTGTGGCCGCAGCCATCGCCTCGGCGGCATTCGCCGCGACCAGCACGCGATGTCCCCAGGCGCCGAGCAGCGCCGTCAGACCCTGAAGGATCGTCGCATCATTGTCGAGGCACAGGATCGTCAGCGGCCGTTCCGCCGCCACGGGCGCTGAACTCGCAGGATTGCGCTGAAGGGGCCTGCCCGTTCCGCGCGCAAGCGGCACCGTGACGGCGAAGCACGAACCATGTCCCGGGCGCGAATGGACGTCGATGGCATGGTCCAGCAGCCGCGATACACGATCGACGATGGCGAGCCCCAGCCCCAATCCCTTCTCCGACCCGGGCGCGAGGCGCTGGAACTCCTCGAAGATGCGCTTCTGGTCAGAAGCTGCGATTCCGACGCCGGTATCCCAGACCTCGATGCGCAGCGCGTCACCGCGCCGCCGGCAACCAAGCAGGATGCGTCCCTTGGGCGTGTAGCGGAGTGCGTTCGACAGCAGGTTCTGCAAGATGCGACGCAGCAGATGCGGATCGCTGCGCACTGCGAGGCGGCAATCCACGACGTCGAGGTCGAGCCCACGCTCGCGCGCCATCGCCGAGAACTCGAGGTTCAACTGCACGAAGAGATCCGCGATCGGAAAATCGAAAACCTCGGCGCGAACGGCGCGGGCATCATAGGAGGAGATGTCGAGCAGCCTGTCGAGCACGTGCTCGGTCGAGCGCAGCGCGGTAATCGCGCTGCTCGCCAAGGTACGCTCCTTGTCGGCATCACCAGCTCGCGACGAAGCATGCAGGCTCTCGTCGAGCGCGGACAGGAACAGACGGGCCGCATTCAATGGTTGCAGCAGATCGTGGCTGGCCGCCGCCAGGAAGCGGGTCTTGCCGAGATTGGCCTGCTCTGCGTCCGCCTTCGCCAGCTCGAGCGCCTCGGTCCGCTCACGGACACGCAGCTCGAGCCCCTCATTGGCGCGTCGTAAGGCTTCCGCGGCGCGATGACGTTCGGTAACGTCGGTATAGGTCGAAACGTAACCACCCTCGGCAACGCGATCATAGACGATCTCGAGCACCGTGCCGTCCGGCCGCTTGCGCTCATACAGATAGGGCCAGCTCTGCGTGGCGACGTCACGATTGACCAGGAGCGCGGCAAATTCGGACGCGGCATATTCGCCGCGCTCGACGTTGAAGGCAATGAGATCCGCCAGTGGAAGACCGACGCGAACGAAATCCGGCGGCAGGTCCAGGAGCGCGATGAAACGGCCGTTCCAGGCCGTGATGTTGAAATCCGCATCGAACGCACAAATGCCCTGCGGCACGCTCTCCAGCGTGCTCTGCAAAAGGCTGCGGTTGAACCGCAACGCCTCGGAGGCTTCATCGAGCATCGCCATCGCCGCGCGCCGCGACAGCGAGTGCCCTTCCAGCGACGCGGCGATGACCACGCGCGCCGATGCCGCACCAATCGCGCCGGCAAGCAGATTCTCGGTGAATCGGATCGAGTCGAGATCGACGAAGCCTGACGGATCGAGGCGCGGCCCGCTGCCGGCGATGCGCGCAGCGAGATAGCTGTCGAAGGCCGCGGCGCCCCGCACGGGCCCGACAAAGCGCAAGGCCAGCGCCCGGAGATCATCGAGGCGGACCACCACGCGCGAAGACAGCCTTGGGGTATTTTCGCGGACGACGCCATCGGCAAACGCCGCGGCCTGGTTGCGCTCGACGGTCGACTGCCGGCCCAGCGCCGAGACCATCAGAAAGCACACGAGGTTGGCGCCGAGGCTCCAGAGTGTGGCATGCGAGATCGGATCGATCCCTTCGAGACCCAGCAGCGCGTTCGGCTTGAGCCAGGCGAGCTGCCACGGGCCGTGGCGGACGATCTCCTCGATCGCGGGCCAGAGCGGCGCGGCCGAAGGGAGCAGCAGCGCATAGGCCCAGATCAAGAAGCCGATGGCGATCCCGATCGAGGCGCCGGCTTTGTTGGCACGCGGCCAGAACAGCCCTCCGACGAACGCCGGACCGAATTGCGCGACCGCGACGAACGACAGGAGTCCGATCACGGTGAGCGGATAGGACTGGTTGACCAGGCGGTGCATCAGATAGGCGAGCAGCAGGATACCGAGGATCGAGAGCCGGCGCACCGTCACCAGCACCGAGGTCATCGGCCGGCTCTGCGCACGCAGGCCAAAGACGCGCGAGCGCAGCAGCAGCGGCATGATGACGTCGTTGCAGAGCATGGTGCTGAGGGCGACGGACGTCATGATCACCATGCCGGTGGCGGCCGACAGCCCGCCCAGGAAGGCGATCAGGCTGACGGTGCTCGCGTCCGCCGCGATCGGCAGCGAGATGACGTAGGTGTCGGGGTCCATCATCGCGCCGAACCTGGCAAGCCCGGCCGCGGCGATCGGCAGGATCAGCAGGCTGAACAGCGCAAGATAGCTCGGATAGAGCCATGCCGCAGTGCGCGTATGGCTAGGTGCCTCGTTCTCGACGACGGCGACATGGAATGCCTGCGGCAGGCACAGGAAGGCGATCGCCGAGATGATGATCGTCGCAGGCCACACCGGTTGCGTCGGATCGAAGCTCAGGATGCCCGCCAGTTGCGGCTCCGATTGAAATTGCGACAGCAGAGCGGCCGGCCCGCCGGATAGTCCGAACAGCACGAACAGGGCGACGATCAGGAATGCGAGCAGCTTGACGACGCTCTCGAAGGCGATCGCGAGCATCAGGCCGCGATGATGCTCGCTGGCATGGACGTGCCGGACGCCGAACACGATCGCGAACAGCGCCATCGACGCGGCGACGCCGAATGCGGAATCCTGCCAGAACCGCAGCGCTTCGCCGCCGGCACGCTCGGGCTGGAGGATCAGGTAGTCAAAACTCTTGCCGACGGCCTTGAGTTGGAGCGCGATATAGGGAAGCACCCCAAGCAGCGATGCGAGCGTCACGAAGGCCGCGAGCACCTGGCTCTTGCCGTAGCGCGCGGCGATGAAGTCCGAAATCGAGGTGACGTTTTGCGCCTTCGCGATCGCAATCACCTTTGACAGGACTCTCTGGCCGAACAGCAGCACCAGGGTCGGGCCGATATAGATCGTGGCAAAGTCCAGCCCGCTGGTCGCGGCCCGCCCGACCGATCCGTAGAAGCTCCAGGAGGTGTTGTAGACCGCAAGCGTGAGGCAATAGCTGATCGCGGCCGCCCAGGAGTTTGGCGACACCAGCGGCCCACCGGCGCTCCGTCGGTCGCCCCACCAGGCCACCAGGAACAGCGTGGTCACATAGCCGGCAGCGACCGCAAGAACGAACCACGCCTGCAAGACATCCTCACCCGAGACCGTCTGATCCGCCGGCGACGAGCGGGGCCAGATCGCGGGCGGATACTATAGCGTTTTCAATCGCATGGAAGGCTATTCATTCCGGAAAAGGCCGGCGGCCGGAGCATCCCCGGCCGCCGCTGGCGGATCAAATCAGGCCGCCTCGCGGGACAGCCGCTCCTGCGGCGCGCGCTTGAGCACGAGGTTGACCACGACGGCAACCACGATGTTGAGCGCGAGCGCCAGGAGGCCGGTGTAGAGAGCAACCGGGCCCATGCCGAAATCGATGGTGTGGAGCGGCTTCAGCCCGTCCGACCAGGCGAGCCACGATCCGCCCGCAAGGCCGACGGCCCAGCCAGCCAGGAGCGCCGTGCTCGAGAACCAGTTCAGATAGAGGCCGAACACCAGCGCCGGCAGGGTCTGCAGGATCCAGAGGCCCCCGAGCAGCTGGAGGTCGAGCGCGAACTGCGTCGGCATCAAGAGGATGGCGAGCAGCGCGCCGACCTTCACCAGCATGGAGGTGATCTTGGCGACCTTCGCCTCACCCGCCGGCGTCACCTTCGGATCGACCCACACTTTCCAGAAGTTGCGGGTGAACAGATTGGCGGCGCCAATGCTCATGACCGCGGCCGGCACCAGCGCGCCGATCGCGATCGCGGCGAAGGCGAAGCCCGCGAACCAGCTCGGGAACAGGGACTTGAACAGCTCAGGCACGACGTCGTTGTTGCTCGCGAGCTTCAGCCCCGCCGCATGGCCCATGTAGCCCAGCAGCGCGAGCAGGCCGAGCAGCAGCGTGTAGGCCGGCAGCAGCATCGCATTCTTACGAATGGTGTTGCCACCCGAGGACGCGAAAATGCCGGTCAGCGTGTGCGGATACATGAAGGCCGCGAGCGCGGAGCCCAGCGCCAGCGAGGCATAAGGCACGATCTGTGCCGGCGACAGCAGGATCCCGCCCGAACCCTTGGCAGCGAATGCCGCATCCGCCGCGGTGAAGATCGCGCCGTAACCGCCAAGCTTGGACGGCACGATCGCGATCGCGGCGATCACCACGATGTAGATCATGATGTCCTTGACGAAGGCGATCAGCGCCGGTGCGCGCAGCCCCGACGAATAGGTGTAGAGCGCCAGCACCAGGAAGGCGAGAACGAGCGGTATCTCGCCGTGCAGGCCGAGCGCCTTGATGGCCACCTCCATGCCGATGAGCTGGAGCGCGATGTAGGGCATCGTCGCCAGCACGCCGGTGGCCGCGACCGCGAGCTCGAGCCCGCGCGATCCGTAGGCCCCGCGCACCACGTCGCCCGCCGTGACATAGCCGCGCTCCTTGGCGACCTTCCACAACACCGGCATCACCGCGAACACGAAGGGATAGACGATGATGGTGTAGGGAAGCGCGAAGAAGCCGTAGGCGCCGACCGCATAGACCAATGCAGGCACGGCGATCACGGTGTAGGCGGTGTAGAAGTCGCCGCCGACCAGAAACCAGGTGATCCAGGTGCCGAACTTGCGGCCGCCGAGGCCCCACTCGTCGAGATGGGCGAGCGTCTCCGGCTTGCGCCATCGCGAGGCGACGAAGCCCATGCCGGTGACGAGGATGAAGAGCGCAAGGAATACGGCGAACGCCGCGCTATCGACATTAGCCAGCACGACGCAACCTCCTGTAGACGATATAGGTGAGGAGCGAGGTCAGCGGCACCCAGGCGAGCTGGTACCAGTAGAAGAACGGAAAGCCGAACAGATGCGGCTCCCGGATATTGTAGAACGGCACGATCATCAGGCCGATGAACGGCAACAACAGCAACAGACGTATCACGCTCTCCTCCCCTATGAGTGAAGTCGACGCGCCTTTTCGTGGACGCGACTTGAGCGCGATATAACTGACAATGACGGCCAGCCCCTCCCCCTACGTTGGCTCGGCCAGACCCCCATACTTTCGTATCGGCGGCGACTTCGGATCGCTTGCGTTCCGACCTATTTCAGGATATATTTCCAGAGATAAGAGCGCGAGAATTCCAGTGGCCGACACAGCGCAAAAGAGAGCACTGCGAAATTACCGGGCCAGGCTGACCAAGCGCGGCATGGCGCGGTTCGAGGTGCTCGGGCTCGATACCGACCGCGAATTGATCCGCTCAATCGCCAAGCAGCTTGCCGAGGATGGGACCGAGGCCGAACGAATCCGATCTACATTGCGTCAAACGATGACAGCGGAACCCGCCAAGAAGGGCGGCATCCTTGCCGCGCTGCGACGCTCACCGCTCGTCGGGACAGACCTCGATGTCACGCGCGCGCGCGTAACGGGTCGCAAGGTTGACCTGTGACACGGTACCTCCTCGACACCAACATCATCAGCCATGTCACGAAACCGAGTCCGTCGCCGGTACTCCTGGCGTGGCTGGCAGACCAGAACGATGACGATCTGTTCGTCTCTTCCCTGACGATCGGAGAAATCCTGCGAGGCATCCTGGAAAAGCCGGCGGGACGAAAGCGAAATGCACTTGAAACCTGGTTCGCCGGACCTGAAGGACCACCATTGCTTTTCGCAGGTCGCGTGCTGGCTTTCGACGAGCAAGCAAGCCTGATCTGGGCGCGCCTCATGGCGCGTGGCACCGCCACCGGCAGGCCGCGGAGTGCGCTCGATATGATTATCGCCGCCGTGGCCGAGGCCAATGACTGCGTTGTTGCGACGGACAACGAAAAGGACTTCGCAGGATTTAAATTCGTCAATCCGCTGCGCAATCGCGAGGCGCGCTAGCCGCTGTCCGCACGATGCCTGGCTAGAGTCGTTGCAAGTATTGGAAAGACCCGGCTCCCACCCTCGTCAACAATCCTGTTCGATCGCGCTTCGCCTACTCGGCGCCTACAAAGATGGGCACATCGAGATTACGTATCCGACGGTGTACGCCTACTCACTCCAGGAGCTCTCGCCAGATGCGCCATCGCACGGTGATTGGCGCTACGACGAGTTTCGTATCTCGGATCGCGGTCACTTGATTCACGAGATTGAGTGGGCCTACCGCGCCCAATGCAAAGCGTTCGTATGGGTGATCGAAGCCGATGATATCGACTTCCGATGGATACCGATGCAGGGGGCCAACGGAAACTAGGAGGTCGGAACCTACTGCCTGCGGCGCTCGTTCGACGCCGCCGGCTTCGGCGGCTCGGGCGGCGGGGCTGCTTGCGATGAGTTGCTGGCGCCGAACAGGACGCGGGTCGGGTTGCGGTCGAAATTGTTCACGGCGCGGCTGATGTCGCCGAGGGTGCGGCGGCCGTCGCTCATCAGCGCGCCGGAGCGCTTGTCGAAGTCCTCGGCCAGTTCGCGGATCGACTTGACCGCCTGGAACAGCTCGCCGCCGTCCTTGCCGCCGGCGAGCGTGTTGAGGCCGAGCATGAGACTGTCGGCCTTGAGCATGACACCGTCGACCTTGGCCATCATGCCGTCGATCTTCTCGGAGTTGCGGGCGAGCGAGTTGGTGAAGGTCTCCAGATTCTTCAGCGAGTTCTTCACCGATTCCTGATTGTCGGCGACGATCTTGTTGATGTTCTGCAGCGTGCCGCGGATCGCCTCGGTGACGTCCTGGAGCTTGTTGGGGTCCGCCGTCAGCGTCGGGATGCCATCCTGGTCGAGCGGCGGTGCGGCCGCGGCCTCGTCGCCGCCCTTGAGCGAGATTGCGGCGACCCCCGTGAGGCCCTGGAATTCGAGGCCGACTAGCGTGTCCTTGCGGATCGGGGCGTTGTTCTCGATCATGGCGAGTGCGACAACCCGCCGCGGGTTGTCCAGCTTCACCGAGACCACCTCACCCACCCTGATACCGTTGAAGTTGACGCTGCCGCCGTTGCGCAGGCCCGCCGCCGGGCCCTCGAACACGACGCGTAGGGGGGTGCGCTGCTTGGTGGTGTGCAGCGATTGAAACCACAGCACGAAGCCGATCGCGGCGGCGATCACCGCCAGTGTGAACGACCCGATCAATACGTAATTCGCCCGCGTTTCCATCAGGTGCTCCGGCTAATCAACCCAGCTCTTAACCCATGACCGCGCGGGCGCGCTTGCCATGGAAATACTGCCTCAGCCAGGGATGCTGGGAGGCCTGCATGTCGGCGATCGACCCTGCCGCAATGATCTTACCGTTCCCTAAAACGGCGATGCGGTCACATGCTGTGTAAAGGCTGTCGAGGTCGTGGGTTACCATGAAAACGGTCAGCCCCAAAGTGCGCTGGAGCGTCCGGACCAGCTCGTCGAAATCGCCGGCGCCGATCGGGTCGAGACCCGAGGTCGGCTCGTCCAGGAAGACGAGATCCGGATCGAGCGACAGTGCGCGTGCGAGCGCCACGCGCTTGATCATGCCGCCGGAGAGCTCGGACGGGAAGCGCTCGGCAACTTCCGGCTTGAGACCGACCATGGTCAGCTTGGCCATGGTGATCTCGTCCATCAGTCGCTGCGAGACGCGAAGATATTCGCGCATCGGAAACTGGATGTTCTGCCTCACGGTCAGCGAGGAGAACAACGCGCCCTGCTGAAACAGCACGCCCCAGCGCCGCTCCACATTTCGCCGCTGCGACGTGCTGGAGGAATCGAGGTCGACGCCGAACACTTCGATGGAGCCTGCGACCTTCGGCACGAGGCCGATGATGGTGCGCGTCAGCACCGATTTGCCGGCGCCGGATGGGCCGACAAAGCCGAGGATCTCGCCGCGCTTGACGTCGAGGTTGAGCCCATCGAGCACGCGCGTCGCGCCGAACTGCACGGTGATGTCGCGGACGCGGATGATGGGATTTTGGATCTCGCCTGCCATCGTCACATCCCGATCGAGGCGAAGAAGATGGCGAACACGCCGTCCATCACGATGACGAAGAAAATGCCCTTCACCACCGACGCCGTGGTGTGCTGTCCCAGCGATTCCGCGCTCCCCTGCACGGCGAGTCCTTCGACGCAGGCGACGATGCCGATCACGGCGGCCATCACCGGCGCCTTGACAATGCCGACGATGAAATGATCGATCGAGATGGCGTCGCGCAGCCGCAACAGGAAGGCCTCCGGCTCGACGCCGCCATAAAGCCAGGCGACGAGACCGCCGCCATAGAGCGCGGCCATCGCGCCGAGGAAAGCGAGGATCGGCAGCGCAATCACGAGCGCCATCATGCGCGGAAGCACCAGGACCTCGATCGGGTCGAACCCCATGGTGCGCAGCGCGTCGATCTCCTCGCGCATCTTCATCGAGCCGAGCTCGGCGGTGTAGGCGCTGCCCGAACGGCCCGCCACCATGATCGCGACCAAAAGCACACCGATCTCGCGCAGCACGAGCACGCCGAGCATGTCGACAACGAAGATATCGGCGCCGAACCTGCGAAAATGAAAGATGCCCTGCTGCGCGATGATGCAGCCGATCAGGAAGGTGATCAGCACGATGATCGGCACTGCGCGCCAGCAGACCTGCTCCATGTGGTGCACGGTCGAGGTCAGGCGGAGCGAGCGCGGATGGAGCAAGACGCGAAAGCCTGCCGCGAGCACCGCGCCGAGCATGTCGACGAGGCCCGCCACGGTGCCGGCAACGCCGGCCGCGGTACGGCCGATCTGCTCCAGCATGCCGGTGATGGTGATCGGGCTGCTGTCGATCACGGGGGTCGCCCGCACCCGCCGCACCTCGTCGACGAGGCTGGAATAATTGGCGGAGAGCCCGGCGATCTGCGCCTCGACGGCGCCTTGCGTCAGGCTGCGGCGCAGCCGCTCGATCAGCCAGGCGCCGAAGGTGTCGAGCTTGGCGACCTCGGAGACGTCGATGAAGATGCTTTGGGAGCCGCCGGCGAGCTTCTCGGCGTCCGCCACCATCCGCTCCAGGACCGGCGCGAAGCTCGCGGTCCAGGTTCCGGTGGCGCAGAGTGCCAGCGCATTGCCCTTGGCAATCCGCTCCAGCTTCGGATCGCCACTCAAGATGTCCGCTCCCGTGCCGAGGCGCAGGAAACGGATAGAATCGGATGGTTGCGCACGCGCCCTTACCTAGAGAAGGTATCCCCAACTGCCCATTGTTAGTTGCTACAGGTAACTAGCAGGTTCAGATTTCGCCAGAGTTCAAAATGACTTCCATGAAATTTGCCTCCCTGGCGGCGCGAATCGAGCGCTTCCCCATCGCCGGCAGCTTTAACATCAGCCGGGGGGCCAAGACCGAGGCCGTGACGGTCGTGGCGGAGATCAGCCAGGCCGGCCTGACCGGCCGCGGCGAGTGCGTGCCCTATCCTCGCTATGGCGAGACGCCCGAGGCGACGCTGGCCGCCATCGAGGCCATGCAGGACGCGGTGGCCGCTGGGCTGACCCGACAGGCCCTCCAGGCCGCCATGCCGCCCGGTGCGGCCCGTAACGCGCTGGATTGCGCCCTGATCGACCTCGAGGCCAAGGCTGGCGGCCTGCGGGCCTGGAACCTGCTGAGCCGCCCGACGCCCCGCGAACGCACCACCGCCTACACCATCTCGCTGGGCACACCCGAGGCCATGGCCGCGGCAACCGCCAAGGCCGCACACCGTCCGCTGCTCAAGGTCAAGCTCGGCGGCGAAGGCGATGGGATGCGGATCGCGGCCGTGCGCAAGGCCGCTCCCACGTCCGAGCTGATCGTCGATGCCAACGAGGCCTGGAGCGAGGCCAATCTGGAGCACAATCTTGCCGCCTGTGCCGCCGCCGGCGTCACCCTCGTGGAGCAGCCGCTGCCATCAGGCAAGGACGAGGCGCTGGCACGAATCAAGCGCCCGCTCGCGGTCTGCGCCGACGAGAGCGTGCATGACCGCTCGTCGCTCGCGCCGCTGCGCGCACGCTACGACGCCGTGAACATCAAGCTCGACAAAACCGGCGGCCTCACCGAGGCGCTGGCAATGGCCGATGCCGCGCAAGCGCTCGGCTTCGAGATCATGATCGGCTGCATGGTCGCGACCTCGCTGTCGATGGCGCCTGCGATGCTGGTGACGCCGCAGGCGCGCTTCGTCGATCTCGACGGCCCGCTGCTGCTGGCGCGCGATCGCGATCACGGCCTGCGTTACGACGAAAGCCTGGTCTATCCGCCGGACGCCTCGCTGTGGGGATGAGCCTGGAGCTGATGCCGCGCTGACCAGATCACGAGCGCACCGGCAGCGGCCATCGCCGCCATGACGTAGTACAGGCCGTCGCCGATGAGGGCGTAGATCGCGCCTGACGCGATCGAGGTCGTTGCGCCCAATAGACCGTTGCACGCGGCGTAGTAGCCCTGCCCCCGCGCGATCTGATGCGGCGGTACGCGCTGCACCAGGAGATTCATGGTGCCGACGATGGTCATGCCGAAGCTGAGACCATGGCCGAGCTGCACGATCGCGAGCAGCGCCAGCGGCGGCTCGTTGGCGGTGACGATCCAGCGCACCACGGCGCTTAGCCCCCCGATCGCCATCATCGTGGACGGATGCAGCGAGAAGCGCGGCGACAGCGCGAACACGACGATCTCGGCGATCACGCCCAACGTCCACAGCCCCGCGATCGTCAGCCCGCTGATCCCATGGAGCTGCCAGTTGATGGCCGAGAAGGTGTAATAGGCGACGTGGCTGCCCTGGATCAGCGCCGCCGAGGCGATGATGGCCCAGAAGCCGGCATCGCGCAGCAGCGCCTTGCCGGCATGCGTCTCGGTGGTCTTGCGCCTGACATCGTCGAGCGGCTGAAGCAGCAGACTGGCGAGAACCGCAACGACGGCCCATGCGACGATGACCCAGATCAGGTCGCGCGGCGCGATGCTGTCGACGAGATAGCCGCAGGCGAGCGAGCCGGCGGCAAACGCCGCCGAGCCCCACAGCCGCAACGGTCCGTAATCGAGCCCGTAACGCGCGACACCGCGCAGTGCATAGGCGTCGGTCAGTGGGGTCGTCGGCGTCCACATCACGCAGGTAAGCGCATAGATCAGGAGCAGCGCCAGCGGCTGCTGCTGCAAGCCGACCGCGGTAAAACCGATCGCCGTCGCCAGCACCGACACCATCATGGCAGTGCGAATGGCCTGTCGCTTTTCGGCAAAGGCGGTCACTTGCGGCAGCGTGGTGAAGCGCGTGATCGCCGGCAGCGCGTTGATGAGCCCGATCCAGGCCGCGTCGATGCCGATCGCCTTCAGCCAAACCGGGAAGAACGGCAGATGCGTGCCCGCGACCGCGAAGACAGCCGAATAGAACAGGGCAAGACTCACGCCAAATCGCCGCTTCTTCGCTGCCGCGATGGGGATTTGTGATTCGGACTGCATCAAACCAATTGCGATTCGGTCGATATCGTGGTGATCGTTACAGTAACGCGCGGTGATTTGCGCGACGAGATTGTCATGGCCAACGAAGCATTCGCCCTCTCGCCCATGTCTGCCCGCGCGGCCGAGCCGAACGAGCAGGATTACGACGCGATCCGCGAAGCCTTCATGGAAACCGCGCGCGGCCGCTGGTTCCTCGGCGAATATGCCAAGCGCAACCGCAACGCAGATACGCGCATGGTGCTCGATGCGGTCGCGAAGATCGAAGAAACCCTTGCGGCACAGCGACAACCCGTCGTCGAGGACCGCCTGCCTGAGGCGCTGATCGAGATTCGCCGCGCCATCCGCGAGGCCGAGACGATCGCGATCGCAGCGTTCGATCCCGCGGCGATCGAGGCGAGCCTCGCGCCGATTCCGCGCGGGGTGCGCATCATCAAGGAGATCTCCTGGCGCTGGCGCGAGATCGGCGCCGACGGGCGAATCTGCGACCTCATTGATTCGCAGCTCGCCTCGATCGAGGCCGCCTGCGGGCAGATCTCGACCATCGATCCCCGCGTCGAGCTCAAGGCCGCCTTCGATCTACTGAAGGATCGGGTCGAGCAGCTTGACGGCGACGCAACGCCGCAGGCCGCGCCGGCTCCCAGGCAGGAGGCACCGTCATCCGCGGCAGAAGCGCCGCATTCGGAGGTCGCGCTTGGCGCGACGGCGAGCGAAGCCCCCGTGGCTTTTACGGAGACGTCGCAGGACATCGCCGCCGCTCCCGAGGTCGAAGCAGCTGGCATCACTGATACTTCCGCCGTTGCCAAGCAGGCAATCGCGCCCGAGATCGTCGCCAAAAGCCAGGCAGCACCTGAAGAAGCCGCACGTGAAGAAGCGGCGCATGAAGACGTCGCTTTTGAAGAGCCCGCCGCAGAGCCCACTGCGATCCCGGAGGTCACCGACGAGTTCTCGCTCGACGCCGCCGCGGAAGCCGAGGATGAAGCCATCCTCGAGGCCATCGCGCTAGAGATGGCCGCGCCCGATCCGGAGTTCGACGAGATCATCGAGCCGGTGGAGATGGAAGCGGTCGCTCCGGAGCCGACGGCTGCGGAGGTCGCAGCTCCCGTTGCAGCGGAGCCGATCGCGCCAGAGCCGGTCGTCGCAGCGGTCGCGGACGAGCCCGCCGCGGACGCGCCGATCGCGATGGACTCGCTCGCGCGCCTCACCGACGCCATTGCGGAAGCCGCTGCCGAAGTGATGGAGCCGCCGGCCCCGGCCATGGCGACCACGGCAACATTCGCCGCGGCACCGAGCGCGACGCTGCCGATGCCCTCGCCCTTATCCACGTCCTTGCCCGAGCCCTCGCTCGGCGCCACCATCCTCGCCAGCGGCATCCTGCAAAAGCCCCGCGCCGCCGCCAACGACCCGCTCGCGCCGATCCGCCGCATGACCCAGGCCGAGAAGATCGCGTTCTTCTCGTGAGAGAGCGCGCGCTCTCGCCACATCGTCATTGCGAGCGAAGCGAATCAATCCGGAATCCCTCCGCGGCAAGATTCTGGATTGCTTCGCTGCGCTCGCAATGACGGGCTAGCCGCGCCCCCTCGTCACCCGCAATTCCAGACCGGCCCGATCGGCGTCCGCGTCCAGCATGGACCGAAACTGCCGCCATTGTAGCGGCCGCCGCCGAAGCCGGGGCGGCCGAAATAGTGCCACTCGCCATCCCAACGATAATACTGAGGGACCGGATCGATGTACCAGTGGCGCCGGTCGGCGCGCGACAGGCGACGCATCGCGTCCTTCTGCTTGTAGAGCGGAATGCTGTTGCTTAGCGGCTGGCGATAGCCTGGCAGGAAGCCGTAGCCGCGCCAGACCGGCTTGGGACGCTTCTGAACGGGCTCGGCGGGTGCGACTGCGGGCAGCAGAGACAGGATGACCGCAACGAATAGACACATAAGGCGCGACATGAATCGACAATAGTCGATCGACTGCGCGGAGGCCATCCTCCCAATCGATCCCCAACCATAGCGGGTTCTAAGCGTGATTCAGATCACGCAACTTACCATCGTGATAGGGATCACGGACGCCGGACTTGAACGCGCCCAGGCTTGCTCGCAACCAATCTCGCATCGAGATGAGTGGCAAAGGAGCACGCCATGTTCCGCCTAAAGCCTTTCCTGATGACGGCTAGCCTCTTGGGAAGCCTGTTCGGCTTCACCTGCGGGCCCGTTTCCGCGCAAGTCGCCCCGGCCCAGCCGGCTCCCACCGCGCTGCAAGGCCCGGAGCAGCGGGTGGCGCTGGTGATCGGCAATGCGAACTACCAGAACGCGCCGCAACTTGCGAACCCCGACGATGACGCGCAATCGATGGCGCAATTCCTGAACTCGGCAGGCTTCGAGGTGGTCGCCGCGACTGACCTGACCCAGAACGACATGCTGCGCGTGGTGCAGGACTTTTCCGCCAAGGTCGCTTCGCGCGGCCCCAACACGGTGGCGATGGTCTATTACGCCGGTCACGGCGTGCAGCTCGCCGGCGAGAACTATCTCGTTCCCGTCGACGCCAAGGTGTCGAGCCCGACCGAGCTCGTCAACAATTCGGTGCGTCTGGTCGACGTGATGTCGACGCTGGAGACGATCCCGAGCCGCATGCGCATCGTCATCCTCGATGCCTGCCGCAACAACCCGTTCCCCCAAGTCAACGACGCCGGCCGCGGCCTAGCCATCGTCGATGCGCCGAACGGCTCGATCGTCGGCTACTCGACCGCGCCGGGCGCCGAAGCGCTCGACGGCACCAGCGGCCACAGCCCCTACACGCAAGCCTTCCTCAACGTCGCACGCGAGCCCAATGTGCCAATCGAGCAGCTGTTCAAGCGCGTGCGCCTGCAGGTGAACCAGACCACCAGCGGCGCGCAGATTCCGTGGGAGAGCTCGTCGTTGACGAGCGACTTCACCTTCTTCGGCGACACCGCCGTTGCCGCCAACCGCGCGCCGGTGAAAGCGCCGGTGGTGCAGATGGCCTCCAACCTGCCGAGCCGCTCGACCCGCCAGGCCTATGATTACGTCGTGTCCGAGGGCCGGCCGGAATATTATCAGGAGTTCATCCAGATGTACCCGCACGATCCGCTGTGCGACCACATCCGCTGGCTGCTCAACAATCTCCTGGTCTCGCAGGCCTGGCACAAGGCCGTGCTCGCGAACTCGCCGCTCGGCTACAAGAGCTTCTATGACAGCTACAGCAACAGCCCCTATGCGCAAGTCGCGCTGAAACTGCAGGCGCAGCCGAAGCAGATCCCGTTGATGCAAGCGACCAAGTTCCTGGCGCCACAGAACATCGCCCCGACGCTGAAGATCGGCAATCTCGGCCAGCCCAAATACATGCCGCTGATGCAGCAGGGCAATGGCGGCGCGCAAGTGAACGGCAATCTGCCGGTCGTGCAGAAGCCGATCGACGGTAACGTCATCGGCAAGCTCGGCAATGGTGGCCAGATCATCAACCTGCCCTCAGGCAACAACCAGCCGAACGGCACGCCGTCGCAGACCCCGGGCAAGATCGTCACCCTGCCCGCGCCGACCAACACGAGCAACAACACTGGCGGCACCGGCAAGATCGTGACGCTGCCGGTGACCAACACCAAGCCGAATGCCAGCAACGCCAACGGCAAGCCGGGCAAGATCGTGAGCATGCCGGTGAATGTCGGTATGGGTGACTCGACTATCGATGTGAAGCCCGTTCAGACCCAGAACCACCCGATCCGCATCAACAACGGCAACACCGGTATCGTGAAGCTCAACAACAATCCGGTGAACAAGGTGCAGGTGCAGAATAACGTGCAGACCAATCGTCCGCAGCTCAACACGATGCCGAACCGCATGGTCAACAGCAGCAACAACTTCCGGCAGTCGATGAACCAGGCGCCGAGCACGGGCGGCGGCAACAATCGCCGGAGCTTCATGCACTGATCGCGCAAGAAGCGCACACGACAGGGGGGCAGAGCGGCAACGCTCTGCCCCTTTCTTCATGTCAGCTCTGAACATTGTCATTCCGAGATGCGCCGAGAGGCGCAGGCCCGGAATCCATTGTGCAGCAGGTCGGTGAGGAAATGGATTCCGGGTTCGCGCTCGCGCGCGCCCGGAATGACGCCTAAGCCACCAGCTCTGCGAACAACTCCGCATCGACATTGCCGCCGGAGAGCACGATGACGACGTTCTTGCCAGCGACGTCGAGACGTCCCGCCAGCAGCGCGGCAAGGCCCACGGCGCCGCCCGGCTCCACCACGAGCTTCAGCTCGCGATAGGCGAACGCGACGGCGGCGCCGACCTCGGCATCCGAGGCCGTGACGCCGCGCGCGAGCAGCTTGCTGTTGATCGCAAAGGTCATCTCGCCGGGCATCAGGGCCATCAGCGCATCGCAGATGGTGCGGGCCGCGGGCGGATGCGGCTCGCGATGGCCGGCGGTCAGCGAAATGCCGTGATCGTCGAACGCCTCGGGCTCGGCGACCACGATTTCGGCTAGCGGATAGCGCGCCTTCACGGCGGTCGCGACGCCCGCGATCAGGCCGCCGCCGGAGGCCGGCGCCACCACGATGTCGGGGGCAAGGCCGAGGCCCGCCATGTCCTCCGCAATCTCGCGGCCGGCAGTGCCCTGCCCCGCAATCACGAAGGGATCGTCATATGGCTTGACCAGCGTCGCACCGCGCTTCTCGGCGATGCCGCGCGAGATCGCCTCGCGGTCGTCGCGATCGCGATCGTACAGCACGACCTCTGCGCCGTAGGATTTGGTGCGGTCGCGCTTGGACAGCGGCGCATCCGCCGGCATCACGATCGTCGCCTGCATGTCGAGGATTTTCGCCGCGGCCGCCACGCCCTGGGCGTGGTTGCCCGAGGAGAACGCGACGACGCCGCCGGCGCGCTTGTCCTGCGGAATCGAGAACACCTTGTTGAAAGCGCCGCGGAACTTGAAGGAGCCGGTGCGCTGGAACATTTCCGGCTTCAGGAAGACCTTTGCGCCGACGCGCTCGTTGAGCACGGGAAAAGACAACAGCGGGGTGCGGATGGCGTAAGGCGCGATCACGCGCGCTGCGGCGTCGATGTCGGCGGGGCCGACCGGGAGGAGCTGTTCGGTCATGGCCGACTTTATCGCGGCCGACGAGCTGCGGGCAAGACACCTCCCCGCGAGGATTTTCCCCGTCAGGCGACGAAGCGTGGCTGTTCCGCCCTGTTCCGGCCGGGCAGTACCGCGCCGACCGCCTCGATGCTAGCCACGAAAGCCCTGGCCGAAGCCTCCCAGGTGTAATTGGCGGCGAACGCGACGCAGTCCTGCCGGGAGATGTCGAGCGCGGCGAAACAGGCGCTGCGCAGATCGTGATCGAGAACGCCGACCGGCGCATTGCCGATCACGTCGCGGGGACCCTTCACCGGGAAGGCCGCCACCGGCAGGCCGCTCGCGAGCGCTTCCAGTAGGACCAGACCGAACGTGTCGGTCTTGCTCGGGAACACGAAGACGTCGGCCGCAGCATAGATTTCCGCCAGCGCCTCGCCGTGCTTCTCGCCAAGGAAGATCGCATCGGGATAGGCCTCTTCGAGCGAGGCGCGCGCCGGACCGTGACCGACGATCACCTTGGTACCGGGCAGATCGAGATCGAGAAAGGCCTTGAGATTCTTCTCCACCGCAATCCGGCCGACCGACAGGAACACCGGCGCCGGCAGACAGAGGTCGATCGCGCGCGGGTGGAACAAATCGGTGTCGACGCCGCGCGGCCACAGCACGACATTGTCGAAGCCGCGATCGCCGAGCTCGCGGGCGAGCGCAGGCGTTGCCGCCATCACGGCACGGCTGGGCGCATGGAAGCGGCGCAGCGCGCGCCAGATCAGCGAGCCCGGCACCGGCACGCGGGCACGGACATATTCGGGAAAGCGGGTGTGGAAGCTGGTCGTGAACGGCAGCTTGCGCTGGCGGCAATAGCGGCGGACCATCAGGCCGATCGGCCCCTCCGTCGCAATGTGGATGCTGTCCGGGCGCGCCTCCTCGATCAGCTTTGCAATTCGCGCCGGACGCGGCATCGCGAGGCGCACGTCGCGATAGCTCGGCATCGCGAAGGTGCGGAACGATTGCGGCGTCAGGAACGTGAACGCGACGCCGAGCCCCTCGGCGGCGTCAGCAAGCTTGGTCAGCGTCCGAACCACACCGTTGACTTGCGGGTGCCAGGCGTCGGTCGCGACCAGGATGCGCATCAGGCAGCTCTCATCAGGCAGCTCTTGCCGCGACCTGCGGGACTTGTGCGGGCTTCTGCAAATGATCCGCCCAGGTGATGATCTCGAAATGGCCGTCGTCGTGCTCGACGAGGGCCGTGCAGCTCTCGACCCAGTCGCCGCAATTCATGTAACGGATGCCGGCCTCGTCGCGGATCACGGCATAGTGTATGTGGCCGCAGATCACGCCGTCGGCCTCATGGCGCCGCGCCTCGGCGGCGAGCGCCTGCTCGAACGCGCCGATATAGTTGACGGCATTCTTGACCTTCTGCTTGGCCCATTGCGACAGCGACCAATAGGGCACGCCGAAAAGGCGGCGGAAGAAATTGACCAAGCGATTCATCTGGATCGCGAAGTCGTAGGCCTTGTCGCCGAGATGGGCGAGCCAGCGCGCGTTCTGCACCACGAGGTCGAAGATGTCGCCGTGGATGACGAGATAGCGCTTGCCGTCCACGCCGGTATGGACGGTGTTCTCGACCACATCGATGCCGCCGAAATGCGTGCCGTAATAATTGCGCAGGAACTCGTCGTGATTGCCGGGAATGTAGATGATTTTGGCGCCCTTGCGCGCCTTGCGCAGCAGCTTCTGGACCAGGTCGTTGTGCGATTGCGGCCAGTGCCAGCTCGATTTCAGCGCCCAGCCGTCGACGATGTCGCCGACGAGATAGATGGTGTCGGCATCGTGGTAGCGCAGAAAGTCGAGCAGAAGGTCGGCTTGAGAACCGCGGGCTCCGAGATGGACGTCGGAGATGAACAACGTGCGAAAGCGCCGCTCCGGGCTTTCATCACTCACATCGTAGCTTCCCATGCGCCAGCCTGTAACAATGTCCCGTGACAGGGGGATGACCGATTGAACCTTCGAGGCACCTTCAAATACGAATCACGCCTTGCCTCGCCCTCCCCGCGAATATCAGTCGCATGCGACAATCAGGCGACATGGCGCCGCAGCGACCCCCCGCAAGACCAGATTGCCGCTGGAACCCACGAGGCAAGTGCGCTCCCTCTCCCGCTTGCGGGAGAGGGTTGGGATGAGGGTGCCTCCTCAAGCGATGACCCCGAGTGGAGAGAGCCCTCACCCGCGCCTTTCGGCGCGACCTCTCCCGCAAGCGGGAGAGGTCGCGCGAGCCCGCGTCAGTAAAACTTGTGGAAATGATGGATCGGCCCGTGGCCATGCCCGACGCTGAAGCGGTCGGCGGCTCCGATCGCGGCGCTGATCCAGGATTTGGCATTGCGCACTGCTTGCTCGAGATCCTCGCCCCTGGCAAGCCCCGCCGCGACGGCCGAGGACAGCGAGCAGCCGGTGCCATGGGTGTTATTGGTGGCGAGGCGCGGCGCAGCGAGCGCGATGGTGCTGTCGGCATCGACCAGATAGTCGATGCTCTCGGCGCCCTCGCCGTGCCCGCCCTTGACCAGGACTGCGCGGCAGCCGAGCGCCAGCAGGCGGCGCCCCTGGCTTTCGATCTCGGCCTTGCTTTCCGCCACGGGCTCCTCGAGCAGCGCGGCCGCCTCGGGCAGGTTCGGCGTGATCACCGAGGCCAGCGGTATCAGTCTCGTGCGCAACGCTGCGACGGCCTCGGAGGCCAGCAGGCGGTCGCCCGATGTTGCCACCATCACGGGATCGAGCACCACGTGGCGCGGCGCCCAGCGCGACAGCGCGGCCGCGATCGCCTCGATGCTGGCGGCCTGGGCCACCATGCCGATCTTCACCGCGCCGACATCGAGATCGGAAAACACCGCATCGATCTGTGCGGTGACGAACTCCGCCGGCACCGCGTGAATGCCGGTGACGCCGCGCGTGTTCTGCGCCGTCAGCGCCGTGATGGCGGAGGCGCCATAGACGCCGAGCGCGGCAAAAGTCTTCAGGTCCGCCTGGATGCCGGCGCCGCCGCTCGAATCGGAGCCGGCGATGGTGAGTGCGACCGGGGTCGTCATCGCGGGATGCATGTGCTGGAGGACACCGCCATGGCCTGTCCTAGCGCGACCGTGGAACAGCAGCAAGCGCGGCGGCCCGCTGCCATGATTCGTGGCGGCCCGTCGCGCCCGCAACCGGCGCGGCATGCCCCCGCAATCGTGCCGGCCTGAAAAATCGAGCCTCGCCATAGCCTTGATAACCTGCCCCTTGGCGTGCACACCGATGAGTGAGACGTTAGGTGGTAGAATCGTCCAGCGACACCATTCGCGCGAGCCGCCCCCGGCTCGCACGTCTTCCCGGGGTGGAATTATGTGGGCCTATTTTGAACGTCTCCTCGACTCCTCGATGCTGTCGCCGCACGGCATTTGCCTGTTGTGGGAACCCGAACTGATCTGGCTCCATGTCGTTTCCGACGCCTGCATCGCCGCCGCTTATTTTTCGATCCCGTTCGCGCTCGCGATCCTCGTCACCAAGCGGCGCGACCTCAAATTCGGTTGTTCGCGATCTTCATCATGGCGTGCGGCCTGACCCATGTGCTGTCGATCTACACGCTTTGGGTCCCGATCTATGGCATCGAAGGCCTCGTGAAGGCGACCACAGCGGTCGCGTCCGTGGTGACCGCCGCTGCGCTCTGGCCGCTGCTGCCGAAGATCCTGACGATTCCCTCTCCGTTCGAGCTGCGGCAGGTCCAGGCCGCGCTCGAGGAGGAGGAAATCAAGAGCCGGGACGCGACGCTCCTGCTCCAGCAGGTCGGGGAAGCCCAGCGCGCGATGCGCGACAGCATGGCGCGCCTCACCGCAATCGTCGAGACCGCGGTCGACGGGGTCATCCTGTTCGATGCGCAGGATCGAATCCTGTTGTTCAATCCGGCCTGCGAGCGCTTGTTCGGCTACCGGGCTGACGAGGTGATGGGCCGGCACATCGGCATGCTGATGCCCGAGGCAGCTGCTGCGTCCGACAGCCGCAGGGGGCATTTCGCGACCGGCGGCGAGGCCATCGGCCTGCGCAAGGATGAATCGAGCTTTCCGATGGACCTGTCGGTGGGCCAGGCGCGGCAGGACGGCGAATTGATCTTCGTCGGCATCATCCATGACCTCACCACGCGCAAGTTGACCGAGCAGCAGCTCCAGCAGGCGCAGAAGATGGAGACGGTCGGCCAGCTCTCCGGCGGCATCGCGCACGATTTCAACAATCTCTTGACCGTCATCATCGGCAACGCCGAGCACCTCAGCGAGCAGCTCAAGGCGAGGCCCGACCTCAAGCGGTTTGCCGACGACATCTGCCAATCGGGCGAACGGGGCGCCGAGCTGACGCAGCGCCTGCTCGCGTTCAGCCGCCGCCAGTTGCTCCAGCCTCAGATGATCGATTGCCGCGGCCTGCTCGATTCCATGTTCAAGCTGCTCAAGCGCACCTTGCGCGAAAATGTCGAGATCAGGACGAGCTCCGGGCCCGGCACGATCATGGCCTTTGCAGACCGCACCCAGCTCGAATCCGCGGTGCTGAACCTTGCGCTCAACGCACAGGATGCCATGCCATCAGGAGGACATCTGGCGCTGAGCACGGAGCTGGTTGCGATCGACGACGACTATCGTGTCCTTCACCCGGAAGTCGCATCCGGCACTTACGCGTTGATCTCGGTCACCGACGACGGCGAAGGCATGACGCCTGATGTCACCGCGCGCGCCTTCGAGCCGTTCTTCACCACCAAGGAGGTCGGCAAGGGCTCCGGCCTCGGCCTCAGCATGGTCTATGGCTTTGCCAAGCAATCCAATGGCCATGTCTCGATCTACAGCGAGGCAGGCCTTGGGACCACGGTCCGGATCTACCTGCCGCGCGCTGATGCAGGGCAAACACAGGCCGACCTCGTGGACGGCGAGGACACAGCACCCAGAGGCTACGAGACCATTCTGATCGCCGAGGACGATCCGTTCGTCCGCTCCTCCGCGATTCGCAGGGTGGAAGCTCTCGGATACCGCGTCGTCGCCGCGTTCAACGGCAAGGAGGCCCTGCAGCAGCTGCGCACCGACCCCAGCATCGACATGCTGTTCACCGACATCGTGATGCCCGGCGGCATGAGCGGTTGGGAGCTCGCCGATCAGGCGCGGCGGATTCGCCCGGGCCTGCCGGTCCTGTTCACCTCGGGCTACGCGCTGGAGACCCTGGTGGAGCAGGGCCGCGCGCATGCGCAGGCGATCGTGCTGACCAAGCCCTATCGCAAGGTCGAGCTCGCGCAGCGGCTCAGGGATGCGTTCGCCGCGGCGGCCGTCGCCTCCTGAGCGCTGGGCCGGCATCTGGCGGCCGGCAAGCTCGCTTGCTAAATTCGGCCCGTTTTGGCCTATTAGCCGGCCAGATGTGCTTTCGGAGTGACCGCGATGGTTCCCTTTTTCGTCCAGATCAAATGCAAGCTCGGCCAGTCCTATGTGGTCGCCAATGCGCTCGCCGAAGCCGAAATCGCCTCCGAGATCTACTCCACCGCCGGTCAATACGACCTCTTGGTGAAGTTCTACGTCGACAAGGACACCGACATCGGCCACTTCGTGAACGAGAAGGTGCAGGTGCTGCCGGGCATCCAGGACACCCTCACCATCATCACGTTCAAGGCGTTCGGCACGGGCTAGCGCCGCGTCAGTAGTGCGGGATGAGTTTGGTTAAACGATGCTTCGCATCGCCAGGCGCAATCCGACCTCTCCCCGTTGGGGAGAGGTGAACCACGGACATCCGATCGAGCTGCACTAGCTGCCCTGCTTGCGCTTGGGCGGCGTCGGCCCGTCCACCGGCGGCAGCGATTTGACGTAGTCCGCCATCGCCGCGAGAGCGGCATCCGGCAATTGCGAGGTGTTCTTGATGACGCGCGTCATCGCACCGCCGGCGCTGTCGCCGTCGGGCAATTCGCCGGTCTTGAGGAAATAGGCGATATCCTTCGCGCTCCAGTCACCGAGGCGCTTCTGGGTGATGTTGGGGACCCACCCCTCGCCTTCCGGATTGGGCCCGCCGGCAAACCGCTCACCGGAGATGATGCCGCCAAGCGCGTTGCGCGGGCTGTGGCATTCGACGCAATGGCCGAAGCTGTTCACGAGATAGGCGCCGCGATTGAATTCCGGCGACTTCGCGGCGTCGGCGACGAAGGGCTTGTCGTCCAGAAATAAGAACTTCCAGATACCGATGTTGCGCCGGATGTCGAAGGGAAAGCCGACGTCGTGGTCACGCACTTTGCCTGCAACGGCCGGCAGCGTTTTCAGATACGCAAAGAGATCGAGCACGTCCTCACGCCTGGCGTGCTGATAGGAGGTGTAGGGAAACGCCGGAAAGTAATGCTGCCCGGACGGCGAGACCCCGTGCATCACCGCATTGACGAAATCGGCATCCGTCCATTTGCCGATGCCGTCGGCCGGATCGGGCGAGATGTTCGGCGCGTAGAACGTTCCGAACGGCGACTTGATCGCGACGCCGCCACCGAGCCTGAGACGATCGGGCTGATTGGGAACGGCATGGCAGGACGCGCAGCCGCCGACGTTGAACATCACCTCGCCATTGGCAAGATCAGGCGCATGGGGCGGCGGCGTGGTGCTCGCAGCCGCCACCACCGGCGCGCTGAGCCACCAATAGATGCCCGTAGCGGCGATCGCGACGAGCAACGCCACGAAAATTGTTCGTTGCAACATGCTGATCCATTCATTTGTTGCGGCGAACCTATGACCGATCTCCGTGTGGCTCCAACCACAAAGAATTTAGCCCGCCCTGGCCGGAAACGGGAATAAACTGAAATGCCGACTGTTGAAAGTTAGCCAGCCCGAACGGGTTTTGCAGGGAGAATGTCATGAACAAGACCGTCATCGCCATGTGCGCGCTCGGTGCCGTCGCTTTTGCAGGCCCGGCCTGCGCCGAAAAGCTGAAAGCAACGCTCGACCCCAAGTCCGAGGTGCCCGCAACGACCAGCAGCGGCAGCGGAACGGCCGACCTGAACTACGATGCAGCCAGCAAGAAATTGTCCTGGACTGTCAACTATTCCGGGCTCTCTGGCCCTGCCACCGCGGCTCATTTCCATGGCCCGGCCGAGGCGGGCAAGAACGCCGGCGTTGCGGTCGCGATCCCGAACGCGGCCTCAAGCCCGGTCAAGGGCGAAGCGACGCTCACCGACGCGCAGGCGGCCGATCTGCTCGGCGGCAAGTACTACATCAACATCCACACGGCGGCGAACCCGGGCGGCGAGATCCGCGGCCAGGTGACGAAGTAAGCGCAAACGCTGCTTCGTCGCGGAAGGGCCGGATGCTGGGAGGGAGCGTCCGGCCTTTTCGATTCTCGCCACGCTCAAGCCGCGTTCAGCGCCTGCGCTAGGTCGGCGATCAGGTCCGACGGATTTTCGATTCCGATCGACAGTCGGATCGTGGAATCGAGGACACCGATTTTCCGGCGGATGTCGGCGGGAACGCCGGAATGGGTCATCGTCGCCGGCAGGCTGGCCAGCGATTCCGTTCCGCCGAGACTCACGGCGAGCTTGAAGATCTGGAGCGCGTTGAGGAATTTGACGGCCGCTTCCTTGCCGCCGACGATATCGAACGAGAAGGTGGAGCCGGCGCCTGAGCATTGCTCCGCGAACACCCGTCCGGCTGGCGATGCGTCCTCGTGATGACCGAGATAGTGGACTTTCGCCACCTTGGGGTGATCGCGCAAATAGTCTGCGACGAGGCGCGCATTCACATCGGCCTTTTCCATGCGCAGGCTCAGCGTCTCGAGCGACCGGTTGATCATCCAGCAGGAATGCGGATCGAGCTGGGTGCCGATGGCGCCGCGCAGCGCCTTGATCCCCTTCATGAGCGCCTTCGAGCCGAGCGCGGCGCCCGCGATCAGGTCGGAATGACCGCCGACATACTTCGTGAGCGAGTACAAGGAAATATCTGCGCCGTGCTCGATCGGTCGCTGAAACACCGGTCCGAGCAGCGTATTGTCGCAGGCGATGATCGGTGTGTGTCCCTGAGCCTTTCCGATGACTTCGGCGACACGGCGCATCATCGCGATGTCGACCAGCCCGTTGGTCGGGTTGGCGGGAGTTTCGATCAGGATCATCGACACCCGGCCCTTGCCCATGGCCTCCTCCGCAGCCTGCTTGACTGCGGCCTCGTCGATGCCGTCGGCGAAGCCGACGGCGCCGATCGACAGACGCGCAAGCGTATTCGTCAGCAGGGTTTCCGTCCCGCCATAGAGCGGCTGGGAGTGCAGAATGACGTCGCCGGGGCGAACGAAAGCCAGGATCGTGGTTGCGATGGCTGCCATGCCGGACGAGAACAGGGCGCAGCTCTCGGTGCGCTCGTAGATCGAGAGCCGATCCTCGACGATCTCGCTGTTGGGATGATTGAAGCGCGAATAGACTAGGCCCGCGCCCATCCCTTCCGGCGGCTCGCGCCGCCCGGCGACGTAGTCGAAGAAATCCTGGCCGTCGTCGGCCGTCTTGAACACGAAGGTCGAGGTCAGGAACACCGGCGGCTTGATGGCGCCTTCCGACAGTTGCGGGTCATAGCCATAGGTCAGCATCAGCGTTTCCGGATGCAGCATATGGTTGCCGATGTGGGTCTTCGACGGGAACGGTTTTGCCATGGCCTATCTCGCTGTTGATTCAGTTCCTCGCCGGGCGTTGGAACTCCTGCTGTCATGAGGCAGTCAGGCGCGAGATGCGCCGGCATCCAACAGCTCACATCAATGCCGCGGCGGCTGAAGCAAACATAACCGCTCTCACGGCGATCCGTCAGGCCTCGCGGAGGAATTTCCTACCGTGCTGCGCCGCGACTCGCGGCCCATGGTCGCGCAAAAAGGGCGGCTGCTTTCGCAACCGCCCTTTCGTGAGTCCTAGTGGCCCGGATGGAGCGCAGCGCAATCCGGGACGGACTATCATTCTTGGATAGACCTCCCGGATTTCGCTTCACTCCATCCGGGCTACGGACTTGGCCCTGTTATTTCAGCTTCACCCGATACGTCTCGTGGCAATCGGTGCAGCGATCGTTGATCGCGGTATAGGCCGCTTTCAGGCTCGCGACATTGGTGATCTTGCCTTTGACGTCGGCGATCGCCTTCTGCACCGGCGGGATCTTGGAATCGAAATCGGCCTTGTTCTGCCAGACCTTTTGCGAGGCGCCGTACGTCGCGTTCACCACGTCCTGCTTGGGATTGACCTGGAAGGTCTTGGCGATCTTGGCGACATCCGCCTCCATGCTGGCGATGGCCTGATCGACCGCTTTCTGGTCGTAGGGGATGTCGCCCTTGGTCATCTTCTGGATGATGCCATACTGGTTCTTGGCGATCGAGCGCATCAGATTGTCCTGCTGAACGGCGATCTCCTGCTGCGCCATCACGGCGCCCACACCCAGCAGCAGGGTACCCGCGACAATCATCGTTCGTCTCATCGGCATGTGTCTCCGAGGCGGTTGGGGGAATTCGGCCATCATGAATAGAACCCCGCGCAGGGCGTTTATTCCCGCGCGGAGGTTCTGGGCCTAGAGACTGTGACGGCGGTGATGCTCGTTGATCGCGATCCACACCCGCTCGGGCGTTGCCGGCATGTCGATGTGGTCGATCTTGTATTCGCGCCAGAGCGCATCGACGATGGCGTTGACGACGGCCGGACAGGAGCCGATCGCGCCGGCCTCACCCGCCCCCTTCACCCCCAGCGGATTGGTCTTGCAGGGAACGTTGTTGGTCTCGAACACGAAGGCCGGCCCGTCCGCCGCGCGCGGCAGCGCGTAGTCCATGTAGGTCGCGGTGATGAGCTGGCCGTCGCTCGCGCCATAGACCACCTGCTCCATCAAGGCCTGGCCGATGCCCTGCATGGCGCCGCCATGCACCTGCCCCGCCAGCAGCAGCGGATTGAGCGTCTTGCCGAAATCGTCGACGATCACATAGTTGACGATCTTGATGATGCCGGTGGCCGGATCGAGCTCGACCTCCGCCAGATGCGTGCCGTTGGGATAGGTGCCGTCGGCGCTGGCGAAGGTGGCGCTGCCGTTGAGTTTCGACGGATCGGCGCCGGGCCGCTTGGCGAGGTCGGCAAAGGAGATCGAGCGGTCGGTGCCGGCGATCCGGATCACGCCGTCGGTGATCTCGAGGTCGCCCGCACTCGCTTCTAGCGCCTGCGCTGCGAACTCCTTCAGCTTCTTGCCGAGATCGCCCGCAGCACGCTCCACGCAGACGCCGCCGGTGGGAATCGAGGCCGAACCGCCGGTGCCGAGACCCGTCGCAATCTCGTCGGTGTCGCCCTGGTGGATATGCACACGCTCCGGCGGCAGGCCGAACTGTTCGGCGACGATCTGCGCATAGGCGGTCTGATGACCCTGTCCGCTCGATTGCGTGCCGATCAGGACGGTGACGTCGCCATTGGGATCGAGGCGGACGTTGGCCGTCTCCTCACCCATCACGCCGCAAATCTCGACGTAGCTCGCAAGGCCGATGCCGCGGATCAGCCCCTGCTTCTTGGCTGCCTTGGCGCGCTTTCCAAACTCCTTCCATTCCGCGATCTCCATCGCGCGCTTCAGATGCGCGGCGAAGTCGCCGGAATCGTAGACCTTGCCGGTCGCGGTCTTATAAGGCAGCGCCTTCAGCGGGATGAAATTCTTGCGACGGATGGCATCCGGCGTCATCTCGAGTTTGCGCGCGCAGGCGTCGACGAGGCGTTCGATGACGTAGGCCGCCTCCGGCCGTCCGGCACCGCGATAGGCATCGACCGGCACGCTGTGGGTGAAGATGGTGCGCACCCGGCAGTGGAAGGCTTGGATGTCGTAGAGGCCCGGCAGCATGCCGGCGCCGCCGTGCGGGATATAGGGCCCGAAGGTCGACAGATACGCGCCCATGTCGCCCATCAGGTCGCAATCCATCGCGAGGAACTTGCCGTCCTCGGCCAGCGCCATCTTGGCGGTGGTGACGTTGTCGCGGCCCTGCGCGTCGCCCATGAAATGCTCGGAGCGATCGGCCGCCCACTTTACCGCCTTCTTCAGCTGTCGCGCCGCGACCGCCATCAGGGCGTATTCCCGGTACGGAAACAGCTTTGTGCCGAAACCGCCGCCGACGTCTGGGCAGATCACCCGCATCTTGTCGGTGGGGATGTTGAGCACGTTCTGGCAGAGGATGTCGCGCAGGCGATGGCTGCCCTGGCTGCCGACGGTCAGCGTCAGATGGTCGCGCTTGGCGTCGTATTCGCAGACCGCCGCGCGCGTCTCCATGAAGCTCGCGACCACGCGCGGATTGACGATGGAGATTTCGGCGACCGCATGCGCCTTGGCGAAGGCGGCTTCGGTCGCGGCCTTGTCGCCGATCGAGACGTCGAACAGCACGTTACCCGGCTTGTCCGGCCAGACCTGCGGCGCGTCTTTCTTGACTGCGTTGACGACGCCGGTCACCGCCGGCAGCGGGCTCCATTTGACGTCGATTGCCTCGATCGCGTCACGGGCCTGATCGATGGTCTCGGCGACCACGAAGGCGACGGCGTCGCCGACATGGCGCACCTCATCCTTGGCGAGGATTGGGTATGGCGGTCCGGTGAACGGATCGGTCTCGAGGTTGAACAGGCACGGCAGATTGCCGAGATCCTTGACGTCCTCGGCAGTCAGGATCAGCGCGACGCCGGGCAAGCCGCGGGCGCGGCTCACATCGATGGTATATTTGGCATGCGCATGCGGCGAGCGCAGCATCAAGCAGCGGAGCGCGGCCTGCGGCGTGTAATCGTCGGTATAGCGACCCTTGCCGCGGATGAGTGCGTCATCCTCCTTGCGCAGCACGCTTTGGCCAACGCCGAATTTGATGGGAGCCGCCATTTTGTCTTCCGTTCTCATGGTTGTTTTGGCGGCATATTGCCGTGGAAAAACTTGCAAGGCAAACGGGTTTAGGCACCCGGAGTCCGCGAAAGTTGTTCGCTGCCCTCGCCTGTTAGAGCGGATGGGCGCGAAAGGTCGCAGCTCGGTCATTTCCCCGTGAAGATCGGTCCGGCTATTGGCATGATAGTTGCCGAACTAACCCGCACACTCCCATGAACAAGCGGCCGCGCTGACCGCCGCTTGCTCGCAAAGCGCATGTCCGCGTCTGATGCCTATCAGTCACATCACACCACGGCTCCATAGATGCGTCGCCCTGTCTCTAAGCGTCTCGATGGCTCGTTGAGATGTGATGTAGTCGATCTCGCTACGCGTCAAGCCGATGTCCATCAGCTCCCTGTCACTGAGCTCCTGCAAAGTGACCCGTAAGCCCTGGCGCTGGCGCCGCCGCTGAAACGCTCGCCAACACTGCTTGAGCAGGCCTAAGACGCTTTGCGCCGAAGTGGCCGCTGGTCCAGCAATATCCTTTTCCAGTGCAATGGGGAGGTCGAGACGGAGCGCCGCGGCATCGCGCTCGGTCTCGGATGTAATGATCGTCTGATGGGGTGGCATCGGATGCTCCTGCTGTTGAGCCGGCAGGGAGCGTGGCCAAAGAAAAGGCCCCGTCCGATGCCGGCGGGACCTGATGGAAAAGATGTCGTCGTCGAATTCCTAGCGCGCGACTCCTCCCATGGCCCAGCCGAAGCGGGTCATCATGTGCATGAAGTTGACGGTGCGCACGGATTTGATCATGAGGCGCTCGTACCACAACGATCGTGTAAAATCAAGGGATGTGCGAATGTCGGTTGCATCCTAGAAGCGAGCCCTTCGCTCGGGCGCATTCGTCTCTGGAAATTCGCCTGGCCGCACCGCGAAGAAGAGCACCAGCAGCAGATTGGTTTTGCTTCCCCAGCGCACACCGAGGTGCAGTGCTTTGGCGAATGTCATGGTGAGCTAACGCTCTTCCGAGTATTTCGGCGTCTTGCCACTTATTGGAGGACTTGCCACGCGGGTTTCGTTCGGCAACACTGCTCGCATTTCAAGTACTTGTTTTGAAGGGGTGTCCTCATGCCCGAAACATTGGAAAGTCTATTGTGGTGTGCCGCACTGGCGACGTGGCTGATGCTTTTCTTCGGAATCACCGCAGAGCGCTTGAAGCCTCTCTCAAAACTCCTCAGCCATCTGCTCGAGGTTACGTTCAGGCTGAGGGCGAAGTGACGCAATAGTGGGCTTAAGGCAGTGGCCTTAAGGCGCGGCTTGGCAGCTGCCAAACTGGCAGGGCTGCGCGTCGCCTTGATGACGCAAGGGCGAACGAACCAAAGCGCGCACATCGTGCGGCCGCACTCTCCCAGCTCTGCGAGGGAGCGACGATGCTTTGCGCCTCCAGGCAGTTCAGGAAAATTATTGGCTATTGACGCTGAGAAACGAACAACGCTGCTAGCCTGCCAGCCTCCGATCGAGCGAGAACCGTCCCCCTCCGGTAACCAAGATCAACAGAGCGCCTCCCAATATGGAGATGTTTTTCAAGAAATTATTGTACTGTCCAATCTGTTGCGGACCGGCGGGATATTCCCAGTAACGATGTGCGATTGCGGTAGCCGCGACTACAAATAGCAAAACCAAAATTGCGCAGTAGCGCGTTCCAATGCCGAGTATCAAACCAACCGATATCAGTATTTCCAGCAGGACGGTTATTGCCGTGAACAGCTGGGGCATTGGAAGGTTCAGCGACCGAAAATAGCCCACTGAGCCGCTGAAGTTCGTAAGTGCCCCGTACGCGCTTCCAACGAAGACCCATGCAAGCAGGACGCGGCCGATCAGGATCAGCAGGTCGGCATTGCTGGTGGCGAACTTGTCAATTTGAGATGTGGGCCAGGGAGAGCGGAATAATGTCATGGTCACTGCCTCATCGCTTTGTTGCCTGAGGACGGCACCCGAATATGCAAAGATCGTATCATGATCGGCGAACCGCATGAAAGGCCCCGGCGGGGGCATCGCACGACGCGGTGACGGCCGGGTAACGCCTAGCCTCGCACCAGCGAGATCAGCCAGTTGCGGCCGAACAGGATGAGGATCGCGAGCGCATAGACGATCGTGCCCCCGATGGCCAAGAGGGCCAGCGTCACTTCGTCCCGGAAGGCCTGCATGGAGGCCAAAATGGCCGCGCTGAAGTGCGCAATCAGCCAGAAGGCGGCAGACAGGATCAATCCGGTCAGCAGGAATTTGGCCAGCGACATCAGCCAGCTGCGGTCCAGCACGAGAAAGCCTCGCCGCACGGCGAAGAAGAGCACCAGCAAGAGGTTGGTCCAGACACCGACGGCTGTTGCGAGCGCGAGGCCGATCTGGGCGAGCGATCCCATTAACGCGACTTTCAGGGCGACGTTGACTGCGATGCCGGTCAACGATGCCCGGACCGGCGTTGCCGTATCCTTGCGCGCATAGAAAGTCGCGACCGCGCTGCGGATCAGCACGAAGGGGATCAGGCCGATGGCATAGGCGGCGAGCGTTGCACCTGCCGCGGCCGCATCGGCCTTCGAGAACGCGCCGCGGGCGAACAGCGCGCGCATGATCGCCTCGGGCACGGTGATGAAGGCTGCGACGAACGGCACCGAGAACAGCAGCGTGAAATCGAAGGCACGGCGTTGCGCCTTCATCGCACCGTCGTGGTCGTTGGCGGTGATCCGCCGCGACATTTCCGGCAACAGCACGGTGCCGATGGCGATGCCGATCACGCCGATCGGGAGCTGGTTGAGGCGGTCGGCGTAATAGAGCGCCGACAGCGCACCGGCAGGCAGGAACGTCGCAATGATGGTATCAGCGAACAGCGCGACCTGTGTCCCCATTGAGCCCAGCGTCGCAGGCCCTAACGCCTTGAAGAAGCCGCGGACGTCTTCATCGAGCCTCAAGGGCGCAAAGCGCGGCAGGCCGCCATGACGCCCCAGATCGCCGGCGAGCAGGAAATATTGCAGGAAGCCGGAGATCAGCACGCCCCAGGCCGCGGCGTGGCCGGCGGTTGGAAACCAGACGGCCAGCGCCAGCGTCATCATCATCGCGACGTTGAGGAAGATCGAGGCGGCCGCGGCGCTGGCGAAGCGCTGCATCACGTTGAGCATGCCGCCATAGAGCGTCACCAGCGTGATCAGCAGCAGATAAGGAAAGGTGATTCGCGTGAGCTCGATCGCGAGCTTGCGTTGCTCGGCGTCCTCGGAAAAGCCTGGCGCCAAAATGCTCATGGCCTGCGGCATGAACAGCCAGGCGACGATCAGCAGCACGACTTGCGAGGCCAGCAGCAGCGTGAAGATGCGATCGGCGAACAGGCTTGCCGCTCCCCCCCCCTTCTCGCCATGGACATGCGCATAGGCCGGCACCCAGGCCGCGTTGAAAGCGCCCTCGGCGAAGATCGCGCGGAAATGATTGGGCAGCCGCAGCGCCACGAAGAAGGCGTCGGCCACCGGGCCGGCGCCGAGAATCGCCGCGAGCATGATGTCGCGGGCAAATCCCGTCACCCGCGAGAGCAGCGTATATCCGCCAACCGTGAAGATGCGTCCGAGCATGCGTCACTTGTAGAGCATCGCGCGATTAGGTCTAGGTGCACGCCGCGACGAAGGTGCGCCCCTTCCCCGCTTGCGGGGGAGGGTTGGGGAGAGGGCTGCTTCCACAAAAAAGCTCCCCAAGAGGAGAGAGCTCTCACCCGCGCCTTCGGCGCGACCTCTCCGCAAGCGGGAGAGGTTAACCTCAAGCCAGCACCGCGCAATCAGGCTGGAAGCGCGCCGCGGACGGCGGCGATGACCCGTTCCTGGTCGGCTTCGGTCAGATAAGCGTGCATCGGCAGGCTGATGACGTCCTGCGACAGGCTTTCACATCCCGGCAAGCCGCCTTCAGCGACCGGATATTGCTTGTAGGCGGTCTGCTGATGCATCGACTTGCCGTAATAGATCGCGGTCGGCACGCCCTGGGCCTTCAGCGCGGCGGCAAAGCCGTCGCGGTCGGTGCCCTCAGGCAGGCGGATGGTGTACTGCGCCCAGACCGACGTGTTGCCGGGGCTAAGACGCGGCACGGTAACGATGTTGGACAGGCCACGCGCGTAGCGTTCCGCAACCTTGTTGCGGGCGGCGATCTCGTCGTCAAAGATCTTCAGCTTCTCGAGCAGGATTGCGGCCTGCATGGTGTCGAGCCGGCCGGTCAGTCCGAGGCGGACGTTGTCGTATTTGTCGACGCCCTGGCCGTGCACGCGGATGCTGCGCAGCGTGGCCGCGAGCTCGTCATCGTCGGTGAAGATCGCGCCGCCGTCGCCGAAGCAGCCGAGCGGCTTGGCGGGAAAGAAGCTGGTTGCGGTGGCGTGCCCGAGCGTGCCGAGCTTGCGGCCCTTGTAGCTCGCGCCAAAGCCTTGCGCGGCGTCGTCGAGCACGAACAGGCCTTCGTCCCTGGCGATCTCGGCAATAATGTCGTGATCGGCGGGCTGGCCGAACAGGTCGACCGGAATGACCGCGACAGGCTTGAGCCCGGCCTTGCGGGCGGTCGCGATGCCGCGCTTCAGCGACTCCGGGCTCATGTTGAAGGTCGCTTCGTCCACGTCGACATAGACCGGCGTCGCACCGGTCCGCGCCACTGGCGAGGCGGTCGCAATGAAGGTGAAGGACGGACACAGCACGGCATCGCCGGGCCCGACATTCTTCGCCATCATGACCATCAGGATCGCGTCGGTGCCGCTGGCGCAGCCGATGACGTGCTTGGCACCACTGTAGGCCGCAAGCTGCTTCTCCAGCTCAAAGACCTCAGGGCCGTTGACGAACTGGCAATGGTCGAGAACCCGCTTCACGGCCGCATCGAGCGAGGCGCCGAGCCGGCGGCGCTGCGCGCCGACATCGATGAAAGGAATGGGATCGGAACGCAGATGCTGGTTCATGGCGCCTTGCTGATTTTTTCGCGAAGTTTGAGAAGCCGACATGAGGAATCAGCCGGCGACGCGGCGCGGGCCCTTGCGGGCGGGCGCCGTGGCGGCGGGCCGCGACGGCGCTTCCAGGCACTGCGTCGCGATCTCGAGGCTGGCGACGCCTTCGTCACCGGTCACCGCCGGCGTCTCGCCGTTGCGCACTGCTTTCAGGAACGCAATCAGCTCGGCGCGCAGCGGCTCATCGTGGCCGACAGGCAGATGCCGCATCGAATAGCTGCCATCAGGCTTGAAGCCGAAACATTCGGTGACCTGGCGCGTCAACAGATCGCCCATCACGTATTTGTCGCGCGTCGCGACCGTGACGCTGCGTGCCTTGAATGGCGTCAGCCAGTTGGTGTTGATGTGGGCGAGTACGCCATTCGCGGTGCGGAACTGCAACAGCGCGATGTCCTCGCGCTCAGCAACCGCGCTCGACAATTGCGGCTGCACTTCGACGATGTCGGATTCGGTGAACCAGCGGATCAAATCGATATCGTGCACGGCGAGGTCAATGACGACGCCGACATTGGACATGCGCGGCGGGAACGGGCCGACGCGGGTGATCGCGATCGACAAGATGTCCTCGCCCGCGATCGCCTGCTTGACCGCGGCGACCGCCGGATTGAAGCGCTCGACATGACCGACCATCAGCGTGACGCCGGCCTTTTGCGCGGCGGCGACGATCTCGCGGCCCTCTTCGACCGAGGACGCGATCGGCTTCTCGACCAGGACGTGGATGTTCTTGGCGATGCAGGCGAGCGCGACCTCGTGATGAAGATGGGTAGGCGCTGCGATGGTGACGGCATCGACACCCTCGGCGAAGAGCTGGTTGAGCGTCTCAAAACCCTGGCAGCTCGCAAGCTCGGTGGTGCGCGTCCGGTGCGTCGGCGAAGGATCGACGATGCCGACCAGACTGACGCCGGGAAGACCTGCGAGCACGCGCGCGTGGTTGCTGCCCATCACACCCGCGCCAATGACGCCGAGGCGCAGGCCGGCCTTTGCCGGTGCAGATCCTTTGGAACTCATCTGATGGAACCCCGATTCACCCAAATCCCCGGCGCCGCTTCTAGCACGGGCGCCACATTTGTGGCGAATGACGCGCTAGCGGGCCGGACACGATTTGATTCAAAAAGTTACACGTTCCCCAGGCCTTAAGCCGGAAAAGATACCGCGCTTTCGGCCCGGGGCGCGTGATTCGGAGTTCGCTGGTTACGACCTTTGATAGTCGTCTTCAATCCGGATGATGTCGTCTTCCCCGAGATAGCTTCCAGTCTGGACCTCGATCAGCTCCAGCATGATTTTACCGGGGTTCTCCATCCGGTGAACGGCGCCCATCGGGATGTAGATGGACTCGTTCTCATGCACCGCCTTCACGGTGTCGTTGACAGTCACCTGTGCCGTGCCCCGCACCACGATCCAGTGCTCGGCACGATGGTGATGCTTCTGCAGCGACAGCCGCCCACCCGGCTTCACCACGATGCGCTTGACCTGGTGCCGCTCGCCATTGTCGACGGACTGATAGCTGCCCCAGGGCCGGTGCACCTTGAGGTGTTCCTCGGTGACCTTCGGCGCCACCGCCTTGAGCTTGGTCACGAGACGCTTCAAGCCGTTGGCATCCTTCTGGCGCGAGACCAGCACCGCATCCGCGGTCGCGACCACCACGAGATCGTCGACACCTTCGAGCGCAACCAGCGCGGAATCGGTGGTGACGTTGCAGTTGCGGGAGTCTTCGAACACCGCGGTGCCGTGCGCGGCGTTGCCTTGCGCGTCCTTCTCCGACAACTCCCACACCGCGAGCCAGGAGCCGACGTCGGACCAGCCGCACGACACCGGCACGACGGCTGCGCGCGCAGTCTTTTCCATCACCGCATAGTCGATCGAGATCGCCTTCGCCGAGCCGAAGGCCTGGGGCTCCAGCGTGACGAAGCCGAGATCGCGGCCGGCATTGGTGACGGCGCTCGTGACCGCCTCGATGCTTGCCGCATCCACCTTGCGATATTCATCGAGCAGCACGGCGGCCGGGAACATGAAGTTGCCGCTGTTCCAGAGATAGCCGGAATTGACGTAGTCCGATGCCTTCACCGCATCCGGCTTCTCGACGAAGCGCTCGACCGCGTGCACCTCGCCGGTGATCACCTCGCCCGGGTTGATATAGCCGTATTCGGTCGCTGGCCGCTCCGGCTTGACGCCGAAGGTGACGATGCGCCCGGCATTCGCGGCCGCAAGGCCTTCGCGGCACGCGGCGACGAAAGCGGCATTGTCCCGCACCACGTGGTCGGCAGCGAGCGCGAGCACAATCGCCTCATTGGCGCGGTTCTGCGCGAACACCGCGCCAGCGGCGATCGCAGGTCCTGAATCGCGCCGCATCGGCTCGAGGATCACATCGGCCTCTATCCCGATCTCGGCGAGCTGCTCCAACACCATGAAGCGATAGGCCGCATTGGTGATGACGATCGGCCGGTCGAACAGCGAGGGATCGCAGACGCGCAGCAGCGTGTCCTGGAAGGTCGAGCGCGTGCCGAACAGCGGCAGGAACTGCTTGGGGCGCACCTCACGCGAAGCTGGCCACAGCCGCGTGCCGGCACCGCCGCACATGATCAGGGGGATTATGCGTTTGTCCATCGCCATCTCAAACCTTGAAGTAGTCCCGATACCAGGTGACAAAGTTGCGGACCCCATGCTCGATCGGCGTTGACGGTGCAAAGCCGGTGTCGCGCATCAGATCCTCGACATCCGCGAACGTTTCCAGCACATCTCCCGGCTGCATCGGCAGCAATTCTTTGATCGCCGTCCGGACCAGCTCCCGCTCCAGAAGACCGACGACGTGCATCAGTTCCTCCGGATGGTGGTTGCCGACATTGTAGAGCTTTGACGGCGCATTTGCGACAGCCGGATCGTCCGCAGGTACAAGATCGATGAGCTTGGATACTACACGCGTCACGTCATCAATATAGGTGAAGTCACGCCGCATCCTGCCATGGTTAAAGAGCCGGATCGGCCTGCCCGCCATGATGGCATCTACAAAGAGAAACATGGCTATATCAGGCCGTCCCTACGGGCCGTAAATGGTAAAGAAGCGCAGGCCCGTGACCGGCAGCCGGTAGAGATGGCTGTAGGACTACGCCATCAATTCATTCGCCTTCTTGGTCGCGGCGTAGAAGCTCACGGGATGGTCGGTGCGATCCTGCACGGCAAATGGCATTTTTGTGTTGGCGCCATAAACGGAGGATGCATAGACGAGATGGCGGCAGCCATTGTTGCGGCAGCCTTCGAGCACGTTGAGAAAGCCCTGGAGATTGGAATCGGCGTAGGCGTGCGGCTGCTCGATCGAGTAGCGCACGCCGGCCTGGGCCGCGAGATGCACGACCTTGGCAAATTGATGTCGCGCAAACAGCGCCGCGATCGTCCCGCGGTCGGCGAGGTCGGCCTCGACGAAGGAGAAGCCGGACTCCTTCTTGAGCCATGCAAGGCGTGCTCGCTTCAGCGCGGGATCGTAATAGCTGTTGAGATTGTCGAGCCCGACGACAGACCGGCCCTCGGCCAGGAGCTGCCGGGCGACATGAAAGCCGATGAAGCCGGCAGTGCCCGTGACCAAAATCGCCTGATCCGTCATTCTGTTCCCCAGAGATCCCTTGCCCGCAGAACCTGTTTAGCCGCCGCATCGTGGAGGTCGCAATAGGCCTGCCGCTCCTCATGAGGACCCCTCAAGACGCCGCTGCACCACGGCTTACACACGGCTGACTACACAGGGCTATTGCAAGATTGACGCCAAAACCATACCAAAGCGGCTGAATTCGGCGCCTCGCGTCGGGTTGCCTCTAATCTTCGCAAACCCTGTTCAAGCGGGCGAGATGCGCCGAATCCTGCTTTCTGCGTCCAAGATCTTGATTTCCGCGGCGCTGCTCTATCTGGCGCTGCGCAAGGTGGACCTATCCGAACTGTTCTCGCGCTTCACGGTGACCAGCCTGGTCTGGATCGGCGTGGCGATCGCGGTCACGTTCCTGCAAATCTTCGTCGGCGTGCTGCGCTGGCGCGAGATCAGTGCCGAATGCGGCGCGCCGCTCGAGCTCGGCCGGGCCATGCGCTACAACGTGATCGGCGCCTTCTTCAACCAGACCCTGCCGTCGGCGATCGGCGGCGATGCGGTCCGGCTGTGGCTGGTCGCGCGCGCCGGCGCCGGCTGGCGCGCGGCGACCTACTCGATCTTCGTCGATCGCGCGATCGGCTTGATCGCGCTCGCGGTTCTCATCGTCGCGAGCCTGCCCTGGAGCTACACCCTCATCACCGATCCGAACGGGCGCTCGGCGCTGCTGCTCGTCGACTTCGCGGCGCTGGCGGGCGGCCTCGGCTTTCTGGTCTTCGGCGCGTTGAAATGGCGCTGGCTGAAGACCTGGTGGGCCACGCATCACATTCACGCCTGTGCCGTGGTCGCCAATCGCGTGATCTTCAACCGCAGCCGCGGACCGATCGTCGCGATCCTGTCGATCCTCGTTCACGTGCTCGCCGTCGTCATCGCCTGGTGCGTGGTACAGTCGATCGCGGCACCGATCAGCTTCGGCCAGATCTTCCTGCTCGTCCCGCCGGTGATGCTGATCACCATGATGCCGATCTCGATCGCAGGCTGGGGCGTGCGTGAAGCCACGATGGGCCTCGCGTTCGGCTTCGCCGGACTCGCCGCAAACGAGGGCGTCAACGTCTCGCTGCTGTTCGGCGCGGTGTTCTTCATCGTCGGGGCGATCGGCGGCCTGGTCTGGATCCTAAGCGCGGAGAAGGCCGCGCAAGGATCGGCGCCGATCGGGGTGCCCGAGTGAGCCCGTCCGCCGACGCCCTCGCCGCCATGCCATCGCTGCTTGCCGTCGCAATCGCCGCGCTGATGTCGGCGCTCATAACCTGGACCAGCCGTCCCCTGCTCCAGCGCTACGCACTGGCGCGGCCGAACGCGCGGTCCTCGCATCGCATCCCGACCCCGCAGGGTGCGGGCATCGCCGTGATCGCCGCGACGCTGATCGTCGCCTCGCTCTTTGCGATTGTCGTAAACGTCGCGATCCCGCCGGCGCTGGTTGGTGCGACGGTCTTGATCGCGCTGGTCGGATTCGCCGACGACATCGTGTCGCTGCCGGTGCTGTTGCGGCTGGTGCTGCAAGCGGCAGCCGTCGGCGCCGTGGTATTCACTGCGCCCGAGACTGCGCGCATCGTTCCGGTGCTGCCGCTTGCGCTGGAGCGCGGTCTCATCCTGCTCGCAGGAGTCTGGTTCGTGAACCTCGTCAACTTCATGGACGGGCTCGACCTGATGACGGCAGCGGAAGTGGTGCCGGTGACCGCGGCGCTGCTGCTGCTGGGATGGCTCGGCGAGCTGCCGTGGCCGGCCGCGCTGATCGCGACGGCGCTGTGCGGCGCCATGCTCGGCTTCGCGCCGTTCAACCGCCCGGTCGCAAAAGTCTTCCTGGGCGATGTCGGCAGTCTGCCGATCGGTCTATTGCTCGGCTGGTGCTTGCTGGAGCTCGCCTTTCGCGGGCAGCCGGCCGCGGCGCTGCTGTTGCCCGCCTACTATCTCGCCGATTCCACCATCACGCTGTTTCGACGGATCGCGCGGCGCGAGCCGTTCTGGTCGGCGCACCGCACGCATTTTTATCAGCGTGCAATCGACAATGGGTTCACGGTGAAGCGGGTGGTCGGCGAGGCATTCGCGCTCAATTTCCTGCTATCATTGCTCGCCATTGCCACCGTTCGCGCCGAATCAATGGCGATCACGTCATTTGCGCTTGTCACTGGCGCGATCGCGATCGGATTGGTCCTGCGGCGCTTCTCCCGCCCTCAGATGTCCTGAGCTGACAGCGCGAGCCGCAGACCCTCATCGAGGGAGACCCGCGGCTGCCAACCTGTTGCGATCGCCTTGGAGACGTTGAGTTCGAGCGAGCCGAGCAGGCTATCATGCATGTCCCGCCCGCCGATCACGCCGAGAAGCGTGCTGAGCAGCGCAGGCGACATGCGGAAGAGCCGCGGGCGTTTGCCGGATGCCCTGGCGAGACGCTCAATAAATTCGGGTGTTGAGACTTGCTCCCTGTCAGCCACGAGAAATACCTCGAAATTGCTCGCACGATCGGGATGAGCGAGCCGATGCAGAATGAATGAGGTAAGATTCTGCACGGCAAGAAAGGCACGCTGATTGCGGATCGCGGCAAAAGGCAGCGGAAGCCCTAGATTCACCGCACGAGTCAGCAGCGCGAAATTACCCTTGGCCCCCGCGCCGTAGACCAACGGCGGTCTGATCGCCGAGATCTTCATGTCGCCATCGGACGCCAACACCCTCAACCCCGCCTCGGCCTCGACCTTGGACATACCGTAGATGCCGCGCGGCGTAAGGATATCGTCCTCGCAGAATGGAGCACGTCCTTCGTTGCTGCGACCATGGACGAGAACGGTGCTGACGAAGATGAACTGGCGCGCGCCGGCCTTCGACGCACTTCGAGCCAAGCGCAGTGTGCCGGCGATGTTGACGTTGCGATACAGCTCGGCTGCGTGCTCCTCGCGCTTGTGATGAACCCGGGCGGCGAGATGGACGACGGCGTCTACTCCTTCGAGCGCAGCCTGCCAATTGGTATCCGGACCGATCGATTCGATGATGACTTCGTTGCCGATGCCCTCCGGGCTGCGGACCGCCCGTCGGACCGACCATCCCTCGCTCGCCAGCGCGGGGGCCACATGACGGCCGACGAAGCCGCTCGCTCCCGTCACCAGCACGACCGGTTTGCGCTCGCTCATCGTTATTCCGCCAGCTCCGGATTGTACAACAGTTCGTCGATCAGATTGGCATATGCGTTCATCGCGATGGTCCGGTCGAATCGCGATGCCACGTTCACCGCGCGCTCCGCGATTGCCGACGTATCGGAGCGGGACGCCGCACGGATCGCTTCAATCAGCCGATCGGCGCGGCCCGGCGTCACGACCCAGCCGAGTCCGTTCTCCACTACCGTCAATGCGGCCTCGGCCTCCGGCTCGGAGACCAGCACCACGGGACGGCCGACCGCAAGCAGATTGTAGAACCGGCTTGGCACCGACACCCCCGCAACGTCCTTCCGGTACGGAATGATCCAGAGATTGGCGGACGCCAGAAATGCCTCGAGCTCGGCATCCTCAACACGCCCCACGAAGGAGACATTGGACAGGTTCGCGGCCGCCTGCAACTGCTTCAGCCGTTCGAAGCCGATGCCCCAGCCGGACAGCAGGAAGTGAATGTCCGCCTCGTTCTCCAGAAGCCGCGCCGCCTCGAACACGATCTCCGGATCATGAGTGAAGCCGAGATTGCCCGACAGACCGACGATGAAGCGCGCGGAGAGCGCTTTGCGGAATGGGTTGTCCGGCATGAGCGGCCGCGGAGCGGGCTCGAGCGTTGCCCAGTTCGGGATGAAGCGGATCTTGCTCCGCGTCATTCCGGGATAGCTCAGCAGCGGCCGCTCCGCGTCGCGGCCGATGGTGATGACGGCATTGAGCGCGCGGAACATCAGGCTGTTGGCGGCGCGCATCGTCCGCGTCACCAACGAGCCAGGCTTCAGCAAGCCCGCCATTACCAGCACGTCGGGAAAGAGGTCGTGCATGATCAGCGCCGAGCGCGCGCCCCTCAATCTGGCTGCCGCTGCCACCGCATAGGGCAGCATGAACGGCGCAGTGACCGTGAGCACGACGTCCCCTCGCCCCAGTTCCCGCACCAATGCGAAGAACGTGCGCGTCGCGAACAAGAGCTCAGAGACGCCACGCCGCACCAGCGCTGCCTTGTCCGCCATGCGGTTCCTGATCACGACGACGCGCAGCTTGCCCGGGCCAGTCTGCGCGGCTGGCAATGCGCCCTGCGAGCCCGACAGCACGACGACTTCGTGCTCGGCGGCGAGACGGCAGGCGATCTCGGCCATGATCGCCGCTGTCGTGCTCGGATCAGGCGGGTAATGCTGGCTCGCGACGACTATCTTTGCTCGAGGCTGCATGGTCAGGCCGCGGTCGACCCGAATTCGGGAACTGCATCCTTAAGGATTGTGCGGATGGTGGCGCTTTCGTCGCGCGCGATCGCCTGCTCCAGTGCCGCGATCCATTTACGCAGGATCTGCATCGGCGGCTCGTTCGGCTGCGCCGCCATGATACCGGCAACGCCGATTTCGCGGGTCGGCTCCTCCGAGGCAAACAGGATTTCGTGCAGGCGTTCACCTGGCCGCATGCCAGTAAACACGATTTCGATGTCGTAGCCTGGCTGAAGTCCGGAGAGCCGAATCATGCGCTCAGCGAGATCGACGATCTTCACCGGCTGCCCCATGTTGAGCACGTAGACCGAGACATCCGGCCGCGCCGGTCCGAGCGCGTGCGTCGCAGCCGTGATGACGAGATCACAAGCCTCGCGGATGGTCATGAAGTAACGGACCATTTCGGGATGGGTGACGGTGACAGGGCCGCCGGCCTCGATCTGGGCCTTGAACTTCGGCACCACCGAACCGTTCGAGGCCAGCACATTGCCGAACCGCACCGAAATCAGCCGCATCGGCGGCCTGGCCGCGCCGCTCATTGCAGCAAGATCATGGTCGAGCGCTTGGCAATACATCTCGGCGAAGCGCTTGGTCAGACCGAGCATCGATACCGGCTCGATCGCCTTGTCGGTCGAGATCATCACCATCGCTTCGGCGCCAGCGGTAAGTGCCGCGTCGGCGACGTTGATCGAGCCGAAGATGTTGGTCTTGACCCCCTCGCTCCAGTCGCGCTCGAGGATTGGCACGTGCTTGAGCGCTGCGGCATGGAACACGATGTCCGGCTTGAACTCCGCCATCAGGCGCATGATGCGCTCGCGATCGCGGATGTCGGCAATTCGCCCTTCGATCGCAGCGCCGGAGCCGTGCCCAGCGAGCGTCTCTGTGACAGCGTAGAGCGCCGGCTCAGAATTCTCCAAAATCAGCAGGCGCGCCGCACCAAAGGCCACCACGCGCTCGCATATCTCGGATCCTATCGAGCCGCCGCCGCCGGTGACGATCACCGCCTTGCCCTTGATCAGCGCTTCCAGGCGCGCATAGTCGATCTTCTCGCTCGGCCGCAACAGTAGGTCCTCGACCGCAATCGCGGTGAGCCGCGGCGCCTCGCCGCTCTCCAGCGACGGCATGCGGCTCACGATCACGCCCAACTTGCGTGCCCGCATCAGGACCGATTCTGGATGGGCTTCCGGCTCGAACGCCGAAGGCATCATCACGAGACGGGCGATCGCATTGTTGCGCTTGGCAAAATCAGTAATGACGTCCTCCACATCATCGATGCCACCCAGCACCGGCACGTTGCGGATGAGCTGGCCCAGATCGGCGCGCGAGGGCGACAATATGCCGAGTGGCCAAATCCGCTTGATCGCTCCGCTCTCGATGCCGCGGAGCAGCACGTCGGCATCCGCAGTCCGCCCGATCAGCAGCGTCGGGGCTGCGTCATCGGAGCGGGCATGACGCCGCACCCGCGTGTAGCGGAAGTAGCGGTAAGTCATCCGCAGCGCGCTGAGGAAGGCGATCTCCAGGAACCAGTAGAGGACGATGGTCACCTTGCCCACGAAGAAGCTGCCACGGACGTTGGGCGCAACGAAGATATAGTCCAGCACGAGCAGGGCAACCGTGAGCACGGTCGCGGCGCGAATGATGTTCAGCGCATCCGGCAGCGAGGTGAAGCGCCATTTGGTCGTGGTCAGGTTTAAGACGAAGAACACGATCACGCTGAAGGCGAGAAAGTAGGGCAGAATCTGGAACAGCAGCGGCAAGCGATCGAAGAAGCTTTCGCCACCCTCGAATCGCAGATAGAAGGCAGCAAAAAGCGCGGCCGTGGTTGCCAGCAGATCGTGGAGCGCGATCAGGAAATTGCGCAAGGTAAGATGCGAGAGACGCGTCATCCGCCGACCGATGAAATCCCAGTTAGATGCAACCTGCCCGCGCTGATAGCCCATCTCGGCTAGGGTTGCCAGCCGCGCGGGCCGTTCAGGAACCGGCATCCCCCATCTTCGCCCGTTGTGCCCGGATCACCATGCCGCCGGCAACGCCGACGCCGATGACGTACATCCAGCCCTCATGGAAGTCGAACAGATGAGAATTGAACAGCGAGGTGAAGACGTTCTGGATCACGACCAGGAGCCCGACCCAGTTGGCGAGCCCGTCACCGCGGAACACGAGCAGATGCAGGATCCAGATCGCGTAGAGGACGACGATACCGATGAGGCCCCATTGCACAGCGACATTCAGCGTCTGGTTATGCGGGTTGCCGATCACCTCGGCCGAGGCCTTGTAGCCGCTGCCCGTCGCGACCTGCTCGAACAATCTGCGCGTCGAGCCGGTGCCGTGGCCCTTGAACGGCGCCTCCGCGAAGAACCCGAGGGATTTCCGCCAGAATTCGAGCCGCAGGCCCAGTGAGGTCGGCTCGCCCTTCTCCACGTAGCGCGTGTAGTCGCTGGCAAAGGTGTCCGCAGTCTTGCGTAATTGCGGCGAGGCCTGCCAGCCAATCGCGGCGCTGGCGAGCAGGCCTGTTGCGATGATCGCTATGCTGCGCCACCTCAGGTGGAGCAGCGCGAACACGCCGAACATGATCGGAATGGTGACGAGCGCCGTGCGCGATACCACCACGAAGGCCATGTTGACGAAGAAGCTGAGCGCCAGCGCTGTGAGCAGCCCGGCAAACCAGTAACGCTTCTCACGCAGCAGCATCACGATCGGATAGGCGAGCGCGACCGCGCAAAGCGTGAATTCCTGGCTCTGGTCGATGTAGTTCTTGACGAAGATGCCGCGTTCGGGCGCATCGGTCTTGAGCGCGAGGTTGGGATAGAAGGCGACCAGCCACGACATCACCGACAACAGCGCGCAGGACACCAGGAAGGCGACGAGCACCCAATGGCCGCGCTGCGAGCGCTCGAAATGGTAGAGCAGGACGGGCAGCACGAGCAGCTTGACGGTCGGATTGACCGCATACAGGCGCGCGCCCCAGGGCGCATCGGACCACAGCGTCCCGAGTAGCGCGAGAACGACCAGCGCGATCGGAGCAACGCAGATCGGACGCTTCAGCGATTGCAGGAACACGCGGACGTCGAGAAACGGCACCATGCAGAGCAGCATCAGGGCGTTGAAGATGCCCGCAAGCGACGTCGACCATGGCAGCGAAGCCGCGGTCAGCACCGCGAAAATGTCGACCGTCTCGCGCCAGGCCGCCGGGCTGCGCAGGCGCCGCCCAAGCATCTGGCCGGCCGTCTCGCGGGCGAGCGCCGTCACTTGCCCGCTCCCCGGGCACGATGCACCAGTGCGGTGGTGCTGAAGCCCTGGAGGATTTCGACCAGCACGACCGTCCCGCCCGCGGCCTCGACGACCTCGTGGCCGACGACCTGCTCGCGGGTGTAGTCGCCGCCCTTCACCAGCACGCCGGGCTTGATCTTGGTGATCAGCTCGATCGGCGTGTCCTCCTCGAAGATGACGACGAGATCGACGGCCTCCAACGCGGCTAGCACCTCGGCACGCGCGCGCTCGTCCTGGACCGGGCGATCGGCGCCCTTCAGCCGCCGCACCGAGGCGTCGCTGTTGAGACCCACGATCAGGCGGTCACAGGCGGCACGCGCCGCGGTCAGCACCTTGACGTGGCCGGGATGGAGGATGTCGAAACAGCCATTGGTGAAGCCGACGCGCTGGCCCTGTCGCTTCCATTCGGCGAGTTGCGCGTCCAGCACGCCCGGCTCGAGCACGATCTTCTCCTCGGCGGCGAGGTAGGCGTGCGGCAGGATCTTTCGCCGCAGCTCGGCCGCGCTCACGGTGGCGGTGCCCTGCTTGCCGACGGCGACGGCGGCGGCGGCATTGGCCATGCGCAGCGCCGCGTCCCAGTCCGCGCCCGCCGCGAGCGACACCGCAAGCGCGGCGGCGACGGTGTCGCCGGCGCCGGAGACGTCGCGCACCTTCACCGGGAAAGCCGGAACATGGACGGCCTCGCCGCTGCGCGGCACCAGCGTCATGCCGTGCTCGCCCAGTGTGACCAGGATCGCCTCGCAATCGGCGAGCCGCATCACGTCCTCGCTGGCATCGACGATGCTCTGCGTGGTGTCGGCGCGCCTCCGCGTCGCTTCCGAAAACTCCTTGCGGTTGGGCGTGAGCAGTGTCGCTCCGCGATAGATCGCCCAGTTCAGGCTCTTGGGATCGACGATGACGGGCTTGCCGAGCTTTCGCGCGGCGTCGATGGTGTGGCGGATCACGCGTGCGGTCAGCACGCCCTTGGCGTAGTCGGACAGCAGCACGATGTCGGCGCGCGCGATCTGCGGCAGGATCGCCTCGATCAGTTTCGTCTCGGTGGCATCGGGGGCAGGCCCCGCCTGCTCCCAATCCGCACGCAGCATGTGTGTGGAAAAATGCTCGGAGACGAAGCGGACTTTTCGCGTGGTCGGGCGCGAGGAGTCGCTCACCAGAACGCTGTCGATGCCGGCGTACTCCGCCAGCGCGGAGGCGAGCCGCCTTCCGGCGTCGTCCTCGCCGACGAGGCCGACGAAGATGCAGCGCGCGCCGAGGGAGGCGACGTTGCGCGCGACGTTGCCGGCGCCGCCGATATGGATCTCGCTGCGCTGTGCCGAGATCACCGGCGCGGGCGCTTCCGGCGAGATCCGCGACACTTCGCCATAGACGAACTCGTCCAGCATGATATCGCCGATGCACAGCACCGTACGGCCGCTGATGGCTTGTGCGAGGGCATCGAAATCGAGAATGGGTGTCGGCATGATCGCGGGGCCTCAGCGGAAGCGGTCGAGCCGGTCGAGATAATCCCCGACATAGGCCTTCACCGCATCCTCGAGCGTCGTGAAGCCGCCGTTATAGCCGGCGCGGTGGAGACGATCGACCTTGCTCTGGGTGAAGTATTGATAGCTGCCCCGGATCGCCTCGGGCATGTCGATGTATTCGATATTGGGCCTTTTGCCGAGCGCAGCATAGGCTGCCAGTATCAGGTCCTTGAAGCTGCGCGCCTTGCCGGTCCCGACGTTGAAGAGGCCGGAGACCGACGGCGTCGCCAGCAGCCACATGACGACGCGCACGACGTCGTCGACATAGATGAAATCGCGGCGCTGGTCGCCGTCTTCGATGCCCTCGCGATGCGACTTGAACAGCTGCACGACGCGGCCCGCTTTCACGTCGTCGAAGCGGCGCGCCAGCACGCTCATCATCGAGCCCTTGTGGTATTCGTTGGGGCCGAACACGTTGAAGAATTTCAGGCCCGCCCATTGCGGCGGCAGCCGATCGCCGTTCGCGACGCGCTGGGCAACAGTGAGGTCGAACAGGTGCTTGCTCCAGCCGTACAGATTCATCGGCCGTAGTTTTTTCAGCGCCGGCAGCGAGGCGTCGTCGTCAAAGCCGTCCGCACCATCGCCATAGGTCGCCGCCGACGAGGCATAGATGAACGGCACCACATTCGCCGTGCACCAGTCCAAGAGGCGCATCGACAGGCGGAAATTGGTCTCGATCACGAGATCGCCGTCGGTGGCGGTGGTCTCGGAAATCGCCCCGAGATGGATCATGGCGTCGAGCTTGCGGCCCTCCAGCCAGTCGATCAGTTCGGCCGGCGGGACGATATCCACAAGCTGCCGCTTGGCGAGGTTGCGCCATTTGCCGTCAGTGCCGAGGAGATCGCAGACCACGACGTCGCTGCGGCCAGCCTCGTTGAGCGCGGCGACGACATTCGATCCGATAAAACCGGCCCCGCCGGTCACCAGCAACATTCCACCTACCTGCCCGATTTTCTGAAGGCCCGGTCCTGCCGTAGCGCATGATCCGCCAAAGTGTAAGCGGTTTTGGGATCGGTCCTCAGCCGGCTTTACCTGCCGGCCCGGAGCGGCTAACCGAACGGCCCATAGCTCGCCTTCGGCCCTATTAACAAATGAATATAGATTCGCAACTTAGTGGACATGCAGACCGGGACGACACAAGTCCGATCCTGATCATTCCCTACATGTGGATCGGCGATTTCGTCCGGAATCACACTGTCGTGAGGGTCCTGAAGCAGCGCTGGCCCAACCGGCCGGTCGATCTCCTGACCACCTCCCTGTGCGCCCCGCTGGTCGATTACATGCCCGGCGTGCGCGCTGGCGTCGTCTGGGACCTGCCGCGTGGCCGGCTCGCAGTTGGCCGCCAGCTCAGCCTGGCAAAACTCCTGCGCGAGCGGAACTACGGCACCGCCCTGGTGCTGCCCCGGACCTGGAAGGCGGCCATCGCGCCCGCGCTGGCGGGCATTCCTGAACGGGTCGGCTTCGTCGGCGAGTTCCGGTTCGGCCTGATCAACCACTGGCGCTGGGGCGAGAAAAAATTGCCCCGCTTCATCGACAAGAACGCCGCCCTCGCCCAACCCGACGGCGCGCCGCTGCCTCCGGAATGGCCGGTGCCGCAATTGCGCGTCCCCGCCGAGGAGATCGTCCGCTGGCGGCAAGCCAATGGCCTCAGCGCCGGCGCGGCCGTGGCGCTGGCCCCCGGCTCGGTCGGCGTGTCAAAGCGCTGGACCTACTATCCCGAGGCCGCCCGATTGCTGGTCGAGCGCGGCCTGGAGGTCTGGGTGGTCGGCGGCCCCGCGGAAAAGGGCCTCGCCCAGGAGATCGTCGCTGCCGGCGGCGCGGGGGTGCAGGACCTCACCGGCAGCGATTTGCGCAACGGCGTGCTGGCCATAGCCGCCGCCGGCGTCGCGATCTCTAACGATTCCGGCCTGATGCATATCGCAGCCGCCCTGGGCACGCCCACCATGGGCATCTTCGGCCCGACCAGCCCCTACCTCTGGGCCCCCCTCAACGGCCTCGCCGCGACCGTCGTGCAGGACAGGAGCGTGCTGTCATGTCAGCCCTGCCAAAGCACGATCTGCAAGATGAACGATCACCGCTGCATGCGCGACATCGCGGCGAGCGAGGTGGTGGCGATTGCGCAGCGGGTGCTGGGTGAGACGGGGGCAAGGGCGACGACGTGAGTGGCGCGGGCGCCGATGATGACATCCTGCCAGTGTTTTGCCCGACAAGTCAACGGCGATTCGAAAAATCCGCAAGAAAAACAAGCTCACCGCCAAACCGTTGATTTCATTGTCCCCGGCTACGGTGCATGGGGTTGTTTTCGCACTTTTTGTTTGCACCCACGAAAGCAACGCTCAGAGCAGCGGGCGATAGACCTCGCCGATCCGCGCCGCCTCCGCATCCAGGCTGAAGCGTTCGAGCACCCTTGCCCGCCCGCGCGCGCCCATCGCGGTCGCGGCGTCCACATCACGCATCAGCGGCTCCAGCCCGGCGACCAGCGCATCCACATCGCCCGGCGGCATCAGCACGCCGGTCACGCCATCTTCGACCACGAGTTCGGCCGCACCGGCGCGTGCGGCGACGAGGGCGCTGCCGGCCGCCATCGCCTCGATCAGCGTCAGGCCAAAACCTTCGTTGCGCGAGGTGAAAGCGTAGATCGTCAATCGCTGATACCAGCGCTGCACCTCGCCGATCGGCAATTCGCCGGTGATGACGATGCGCGATTGCAGGCCGGCGGCCGCGATGCGCTGTTTCAGGTCATTGGCAAAGGCCGTCTGCTCGGGCGTGACCTGGCCGACGATGACCGCGGTGAAATCGGGATAGCGCGGCAACAACCGGCACATCGCATCGACGAACACGTCGGTGCCCTTCTGCGCGCGCACGCGGCCGAAGCAGCCGATCGCGTAGCGGCCCGGCAGCGCGGCTTCCGCGAAGGCAGCGGCGCGATCTGTCGGCGGTGCGTAGACGTCGGTGTCGACGCCATGCGGGATCACGGTTGCCTTCACTTTCAGGAACGATGCCGAAATCTCGCTCGTTGCGATGATCGCGTCCATGCGCCGGATCAGCCAGCGCGTGATCCAGCTGTGATGCCGCTGCGCCGCCGAGGTGAACACGAGCTTCAAGGGCCAGCCCAGCGCGCGCAACGCGACGCCGGTGATCATCTCGTTGTTGCGGCGCGCATGCCAGATCAGCGGCGTCTTGCGACGCCATAGTTTCAGGAAATCCGCAGCACTCAGGCGCGCAATCCCGTCCGGCGCATCGGAGGCGAACCACGCCGCGCGATACAGTTTCGCCAGCCGCGGCGCGACCATCCGATTGGTCGCGGTGACCCCGGAATAACGCCTGTGCAGATTTGGCACGATCACTTCGAGATCGCCCGGGAAATTCGCCACGTCATGCTCCGTTTTAGCAGGTCCCCTATACGCAACATTAAGCATAGTGACCAGTTCAGCCGCGCCGATACCCCCTCTTCACCACGCCAGCGCTAGTTTTGCGCGTTGATCGAAGACGGATGAGATCATGACTGTGCTTGTCACCGGCGGCGCCGGCTATATCGGAAGTCACACGGTCCTGGCGCTGGCCGAAGCCGGCGAGGACGTCGTCGTGATCGACGATCTCTCCACAGGTTTCTCCACCTATCTGCCGGAAGGCGTGCCGCTGTTCATTGGCGATGCCGGCGACGAGAACTTGCTCGAAGGCGTGATCGCGCAACACGACATCGAGAGCATCATCCATTTCGCGGGCTCGGTCGTCGTGCCGGATTCGATGCGCGATCCGCTCGGCTACTACCGCAACAACTTCACGACCGCGCGCAATCTGCTCAACGTCGCGGTCAAGCGCGGCATCGGCCGCTTCATCTTCTCCTCGACCGCCGCCGTCTACGGCAATCCGGACCAGGTGCCGGTGCCCGAGCACGCGCCGACGCGGCCGCTGTCGCCTTACGGCTCGTCGAAGCTGATGACGGAGATCATGCTGCACGACGTCGCCGCCGCCTACGGCATGCAATATGTGACCTTGCGCTACTTCAACGTCGCCGGCGCCGATCCGCAGGCGCGCATCGGCCTTGCCACCGTCGGCGCCACGCATCTGATCAAGATCGCGGTGGAAGCTGCCACTGGTCAGCGCGCCAAGATCGACGTGTTCGGCACGGACTATCCGACCCCGGACGGCAGCTGCATCCGCGACTTCATCCACGTCACGGACCTCTCGCAGGCGCATCGCTCCGCGCTGGCGTATTTGCGCAATGGCGGCGCCTCGACGACGCTCAATTGCGGCTATGGCCGCGGCTATTCGGTGCTGGAGACAATCGATGCGGTGCGCCGGGTTTCGGGCCGCAGCTTCGCCGTGCAATACGCCCCGCGCCGGCCCGGCGACATCATGACCATGGTCGCCGACACCAGCCGCATCCGCGGCTTGCTCGACTGGAAGCCGCAATACGAGGACCTCGAGACCATCGCCGCGCATGCGCTGGCCTGGGAGGACAAGCTGTTCCGCGAGCGCCATGGCGAGCTTCGCCACGCCGTCTCGGCCTAGAATCATCCCGAGCGCAAGCCCTTAATTGGGCTTGAAAAACCCCGCTTGAGCGGGCACAGAGGCCCATCGATCCCTGACGTGCGGGCAGGCTTTGTCCTGCGCCGTCAATGGACACCGGATGGCCCAGTTTCCAAAGAAAATCACCGACGATCCCTATGCGGCAGCGGTCCTGATTCGCCGCCTCGTCATGGAACAAGGGGTCGTCTACTGGCGGCGCTACCTCGTCGCCTTTGCGCTGATGGCGCTCGCCGCAGGCTCAACCGCATGCGCGACCTATGTGCTCGGCCAGGTCATCAACCAGGCCTATGTCGACAAGAACATCCCGGGCATCGCGATGTTCTCGGGCATCACGGTGGTGCTGCTGTTCATCAAGGGTGTGGCGACCTACGGCCACATGGTGATCCTGACCAAGATCAGTAACGCGATCCTCGCGACCAACCAGCGCCAGCTGTTCGCCAAGCTGATGCGCGAGAGCGTCGGCTTCTTCTCCGAGCGGCATTCGTCGGAATTTTTGGCGCGGCTGACCGCCGGCGCCAAGTCCATCACCGACGTGCTCAACATGCTGGTCAACGCGATCGGGCGCGACCTGTTGATGCTGCTCGCGATGATCGGTGTGATGGTGTGGCAGGACCCGCTGATGTCGTTCATCGGCCTCGTCGCGGTGCCACCGGCGATGCTGGTGCTGCGCAAGCTGGTCAAGCGCATCAAGGGCCTTGCGCATAACCAGTTCACCGGCACCGCCGACATCCTGGAGACGATGCAGGAATCGCTGCAAGGCATCCGCACCGTCAAGGCGTTCACGCTCGAAGATACCATGCAGAACCGCATCGACGAGAACATCGCGGTCGTCGAGCGCAACGCCAACAAGATGGCCCGCGTCGCCAACCGCTCCAATCCGCTGATGGAGATGCTGGGGGGCTTCGCGGTCGCCGGCTGCCTGATGTACGGCGGCTACGCCGTGGTCGCGCTCAATGCGACGCCCGGCGCGTTCTTCTCCTTCATGACTGCGTTCCTGATGGCGACCGAGCCAGCCAAGCGGCTGGCGCGGCTCAACATCGACCTCAACAGCCAGCTGGTCGGCGCGCGCATGCTGCTCGAGGTCGTCGACAGCCCCGCGAGCGAGCAGTCCGACGACGACAAGCCGGCGCTGAAGCTGTCAGATGCCCGCATCGAGCTGCGCGATGTCAGCTTCTCCTATCGCTCAGGCGAGACCGTGCTCAACCGCATGAGTTTCGTTGCCGAGCCCGGCAAGGTCACCGCCCTGGTCGGCCCGTCCGGCGGCGGCAAGTCCACCGTGCTGGCGCTGCTCCTGCGCTTCTACGAGGTGACGCAAGGCGAGATCGTGATCGACGGCCAGTCGATCAACTCGGTCTCGCGCAAATCGCTGCGGGCGCAGACCGCCTATGTCGGCCAGGACGTCTATCTGTTCCGCGACACCATCCGCAACAACATCGCCTTCGGCCGGCCGGGCGCGACCGAACAGGAAATCATCGAGGCGGCGAAGGCGGCCTGCGCGCATGATTTCATCATGGGCTTCCCGCTCGGCTACGACACGCCGGTCGGCGAGCACGGCACGCAGCTCTCTGGCGGCCAGCGCCAGCGCATCGCGGTGGCGCGCGCGCTGATCAAGAACGCGCCGATCATCCTCCTGGACGAAGCCACCGCCGCGCTCGATTCGGAGTCCGAGCGTCAGGTGCAGGAGGCGATCGAGCATCTCTGCCAGAACCGCACCACCATCGTGATCGCGCACCGCCTGCACACCATCATGCACGCAGATAGCATCCTGGTGGTCGAGGGCGGCGAGATCGTCGAGCAGGGCCGGCATGACGAGCTCTTGCGCCGCTCCGGCCGTTACGCCTCGTTCTTCCGCCTGCAACATCACGATGTCGGTGCACTGGCGCCGATCAGCGCAACCGCATAGAGTTCCTTATCAACCTCAAGAGCCGCGAGACCGCTTCATGAACGCCGCCTCCTACGTCATTCCGCTTCCGCCCCAGGCATCGCTTCCCGTCGTCGGGGAAAGCGGCCGCTATCCGGTGCGCCGCATCTGGTGCGTCGGCCGCAATTATCTCGAGCACATCCGCGAGATGGGCAATGACGAGCGCGCCCCGCCGTTCTTCTTCGCCAAGCACGCCGACATGCTGGTGCCGGATGGCGCCACCATTCCCTATCCGCCGCTGACCAAGGATCTGCATCACGAGGTCGAGCTGGTCGTCGCGATGAAGAGCGGCGGGCTGAACATCCCCGCCGACAAGGCGCTCGACCACGTCTACGGTTACGCCGTCGGCATCGACCTCACCCGCCGCGATCTCCAGATCGCCTCGCGCAAGAAGGAGCGTCCCTGGGAGATCGGCAAGTCGTTCGACGGCTCCGCCCCCTGCTCCGCGGTGCAGCCGGCCTCGAAGATCGGCCATCCCTCGAAGGGCAAGATCTGGCTCACCGTCAACGGCAAGGAAGCGCAGCAGGGCGACCTCACCGAGCTGATCTGGAACGTGCCGGAGATCATCTGGCAGCTCTCGCAGCAGGTGAAGCTCGCCGCCGGCGACATCATCATGACGGGCACTCCGGCCGGCGTCTCGCAGCTCCAGGTGGGCGACAAGCTCGAATGCGGCGTCGACGGCGTCGGCACGCTGAAGGTGAGCATCTGCCAGCCGGAATAGGCTGAGCTCGAGATCACAGACAGGCAAAGCCGCGGACGTCACGTCCGGGGCTTTTTTGCGGCCTCAAGTTCGCCGCTCATGCGCGCCCACCGCGTTGATATCCTTCCCGGTGTAATCGGTCATCATCGCGGTTGCGGCCAGCGTCATGACAGCGCAAATCGCGATGTAGATCGCGATCGCGGTCGCCGAATGGAACGTGCCGAACAGCCAGGTTGCGATCAGCGGCGCCGGGCCGCCGGCGATCACGGATGCGAGTTGATAGCCGAGCGAGGATCCGCTGTAGCGCAGGCGTCCAGTAAAACTCTCGGCGATCAAGGCGGCTTGCGGCCCGTACTGCATGTCGTGCGGAATCAGCGACAGGATGATCGCAAGGAAGATGATGGTTGGTGATCCGGTGTTGAGCAGCGCGAAATAGACGAAGCCGAAGATGCCCGTCACGGCAGCGCCGATCATGTACATGTTCTTGCGGCCGATCTGATCGGAGATATGTCCGCACAGCGGGATCGAGACAAACGACAGCACCGAGGCCGAGAGCACCGCGGTCAGCAGGAAGTCGCGCGAAACGTGCAGGGTGCCGATGCCATAGGAGAAGACGAAGGCGGTGAAGATGTAGAACGGCGCCTGCTCCGACATGCGCGCGAAGGCCGACAGCAGGATCTCCTTCGGGTATTCCCGGATCACCGTCAGCATTGGCGTGCGGTCGACCTGACGTTCGGCCACGAGCTTTGAGAACACCGGCGTTTCGAGAATGCCGAGCCGGATATAAAGCCCGACGCCGACCAGGATGATGCTGAGCGCGAACGGAATGCGCCAGCCCCACGCCAGGAACTGATCGCCCGCCATCTGGCTGAACGCCAGCACGGCGAGATTTGCGAGGAACAGGCCGCAGGGCACGCCGAATTGCGGCCATGACGCGATCAATCCTCGGGATCGGTCGCTGCGGGCCCATTCCATCGACATCAGCACCGAGCCGCCCCACTCGCCGCCAACGCCGACGCCCTGAATGAATCGCAGCACGGTCAGGATCACGGCGCCCCAGATGCCGATGCTCGCATAGGTCGGCACCACGGCCACTGCGGCGGTCGCCAGTCCCATCAAAAGCAGCGTCGCGATCAGCGTCGATTTACGTCCGATGCGGTCGCCATAGTGTCCAAAGATTGCCGCGCCGATCGGGCGCGCGACGAAGCCGACTGCGTAGATCGCAAACGCCTCCAGCGTGCCAACCCAGGGATCGGACTGCGGAAAGAACAGCTTTGCGAAAACCAGACCGGTGACGGTGCTGTAGAGGAAGAAATCATACCATTCGATCGCGGTCCCTACCGTGGACGCGATCACCGCGCGACGAAGCTGGCGCTGATGCTCGGATTCAGTAAGTCGGGTGGCATCAAGGTCGAGTGTTGCCATGGGAGCGTTTCCCTCGGACAGCCCCCCGGTTGCGCATTTTTCACCGATTATTCGTTGAGAAAAAACGAGATCAGGTTCCAAGGGTTCCGGCCGAACTGGAACGAGAGTGTAAAACTTTAGTCGGCCAATAAAGCCGGCGGCGCACGCTGCCGGATGGGTTGGCTCTACCAGGCCTTTACCGGCCGATTGGCGTGGCTCGCCTGAGGCACTCCGCGGTTGAGCGACATATGGGAATGCACACACAGCCAGCCGTCGGCGGTCTTGGAGAACACCATCGTCGCCCGCCCGGGGCGTGGAAACGCGCTGCCATCGGAATGATAGCCCGTGCTCGTCCACGGCGCGATCACGGTCACCATCGTGCCGTCGGACGATGCCAGGATCGAGGTCTGATCGAGCACGAAACGAAAATCGGTCGTCTTCGGCCAGACGTTGTCCCATTGCGTCGCGACCCATTGATCGAGGCCGGGGATGACATCGTTATGCGTGCCGAAGGCGAGCACATCCGGATGGAAGAGCGGCCGCGCCGAGGCATAGTCGACCTCGCGGACATAGCCCGCGAAGGTGTCCAGCCACTGGCGGAAGAACCGCACGATCTCCGTATTCGCGACCGGCAAGGGGCTCATCGCGAGGCGTCGATTCACCGCAACGCCGACAGCACGATGAGGCCGAGGACGAGCGCCGTCAGCGAATATTTCAGCGTGTAGTAGACGTTGCGGTTCCACTCCTTGACCTTGCGGCTGCCGAGATGGATCTCGTAGAGCTTGCCGAACACCTTGTTGAGCACGCCGACATTCTCGCCGTCGACGTTCTGGGTCGCCGACGCCTTGACGATGTGATGGCTGACCCAGCGGTTGATCGCGGTCATGAAGCCGAACTTCATCGGGCGCTCGACGTCGCAGAACAGGATGATGCGGTTGACGTCGGTCGCATTCTCGGCGCTGTGGATGAAGGTCTCGTCGAACATGAAGGCTTCGCCGTCGCGCCAGACGCATTCGACGCCGTCGACGAGAATCCGGCATTTGTTCGAGTTCGGCGTAACGAGGCCGAGGTGATAGCGCAGCGAACCCGCGAAGGGATCGCGATGGGCGCCTAGCTTGCCGCCCGGCGGCAGCATCGCGAACATCGCGCCGTGCACGCTCGGGATCGAGTTCAGCAGCTCCACCGTCTTCGGGCAGAGCGTGCGCGCCGAAGGCAGGAAGTCATCGTACCATTTCAGGTAAAACCGCTTCCAGCCGCTCTTGAAGAAGGAATAGAAGCCCCAGTCGTTGTTCTTGGCTGCGGCGCGGATAAAACCTTCGTCGAACAGGCGCACCGCTTCGTCGCGGATGGTCTCCCAGTTCTCGCTCAGCGGCTTCAGCTCGGGAAACTGATCGACCGAGATCACCGGCTTGTTGGGCACGGCCGAGCCGGCATACATCAGCACGTTGTAGGGTGCGAGGTAGGTCGAGTGATCGCCGAGCTGGCGCGCGAAGCGCAGCCGCTGCTTGCCGCGGAAGTGAACGTAAATCGTCGATGCCGCAAGCACATACAGAATGACAAGTTGCGGCGCAAAAAGCTGTTTCAGCATTTCCCCAATCCCAAGTGACCCAGCCGGTGTGTCGTGTAGCCCGACGGGGCCCGAGCGGCAAGATATTCACCGCCGGGTTGCAATCACGCTGGGGAGAGCCCTCGAGCGGAACTTGGGGCCGAAACCGCCCAAATCAGGCCCGCGACAGCGCCTGGAGGCCCTTGAACGTCAGCCGCTTGGGATCGGTGACGCCGGCGAGGTAGAGACGGCGGATGAAGGCGATGACGGCGTCGCGGTCGCAGTCGGTCAGCGCGACGACGGCGTCGACCGCGATTCTCTGGGCTTCCATTGGGCTCACCTCGGCCTTGCGAGTCACCCCGGCCGAGACAGGCTAGCACCCATCCGTTAATCCGGCGTTAACCGTTGGGCAGGATGGCCGATTCAGACGAGCGGCCGAATACGCAAACAACATTGGCGGGCGGGCTGCCCCGCCCCGGCCTCGGCGATATCCTGATTCCGATGCGCGCTAGTCGGCGCCGGACGTTCTCGCATTGCGTGTCAATGATTTCAGCAATTCGGCCTGCTGTCGCACCAACTCGCACTGCTTCCGCGCATGTGAGCTCGACAACTCGATCCATTGCGAGAGCGTTCTCACGCGGCTCAACTCGCGCGTATACTGCAGGGTCGCGCCTGCATTCACTTTCATCAGTTCGAGCACGACAGCGTGGCACCCAGCGGCAGCTCCGTCCAGGACGTCGCTTTCCGGACTGGCAATATCCTTCGTATATTCTAACGCAGTATGCACGCCCAACTTCATTGCCTCGAGGGCATGCGTCTGCATCTCTTTGGCGATCTCCACGGCGAGAGCGGAGGTGTTGCTGGCACTTTGGAATTGCGTCGAACGCAGCTCCACCTTGGTAGACGGGCACGTCGCGACGTTGTCGATTGCCGCGGGAATGGTCGTCTCCGCAGGCACCTTTCGAGCAGGCTTCTTTCGAGCAGTCCTGGCTGTCCGCTCGCTCCGGAGTCCATCGCCCCGTGAGACGGCGACCGGATCAGGCGGCATCTCCAAGAGGCTCTCGTCGATTGTGCGGCTCACCGCCGCAGTCAGATCCACCAGCGACCGACGTTTGGCGCGTGCGCCATCAGCAGGCTGTCTCGACCGCGCCTTGCCCATGATGATTCGACTCCGCGAAGATGTGCTCCGAAATCCAGCGCCACAGCCCAACGATCTCGTCCGAGGCTTTTCCGTCCGGCGCAAACTCGGTGACGCCCAAGCCTACCCCGAGCGCATCCTGATGGTCGTTGCGCTGTCCAATAAAGGGAAGCGCAAGCACCCCAAGCGAGTTGAGCGACGTGGCAGCTTCACTCAGCCGGCACCCCCGTGTGGGCGTCTGATTGAGGATGAAGGCAAACCGGCGGTTACCCCTACGAATGGCCAACAGCGTAGGGATGGCAGCTTCGATATCGGCCGGGCTCGGACGCGCCGGAATGAGACAGAGGTCGGCATTGGTGATGGCGCGCAGCGCCAGGGCGTTGTTCGTTGCGGCCGTGTCGATGATTGCGAGCCCAATCCCTTCGGCCTGGAGCCGAGATAGCACCGGCTCGATCTCTGCCGGATCCGCAACGCACTCGACACGAGGATAGGAATTCTCGCGACGCTGTTTCCATTTCGAGATGGTGCCCTGCGCGTCCGCCTCAATGAGAGCGACGCGCTCTTCGCATTCCATCGCGGCCACGGCAAGCCCGACAGCCAGCGTACTCTTACCGCTTCCGCCTTTCTGCGTGACCAGAGCAAGCACGTGCACGTCCCGCGCTCCCATCAATGCCAGCGACGCGGAACTCAGGCGCTGTCGGAAGTAAATTGCATGCAACGCAACAATACTACTTCAAGTCGCGGTTCGCCTCAAGCGGTCGACGGGTTCCTCCGGCAACATACGGAGATCAGGAATATTGCATCACGCCGTCGTCGATCCGGCCGAAGCGCAAGGAGACGATGTCGAGCGCGTAGTTCTGATAGAGGCGCCACGGCCGCTTCGAGCCCTGCTTCGGCATCTTGGCGATCGAGCGCTGCACATAACCCGAGGTGAAATCGAGCGAGGGCTGCGCGGTGATCGTGGCATCGTCATTGTGCGGCATGCACTGACGGAAATTATGCCGGTCCATGTAGTTGATGAGCCGGCAGACATATTCGCAGGTGAGATCGCATTTCAGCGTCCACGACGCGTTTGTGTAGCCGAAGGCTGACGCCATGTTCGGCACGTCGGCATACATCATGCCCTTGTAGGTCAGCGTGTTGGCGAAATCGACGGCGCGGCCATCGACGCTGATCTCGAGCCCGCCGACGACCTGGAGCACCAAGCCCGTCGCCGTCACGATGATGTCGGCCGCAAGCTCGCTGCCGTCCTTCAGGCGAATACCGTCGCGCGTAAACGTGTCGATCTCGCTCGTGACGACCGCGGCGCGCTGCTCGCGGATCGCCTTGAAGAGATCGCCGTCGGGAACGAGGCATAGCCGCTGGTCCCAGGGATTGTAGCGCGGCGTGAAATGGGTCGCGACGTCGTAGTCGGGGCCGAGTGCCATCTGCACGCCCCTAAGGATGAGATCCCTCACCTTCGCCGGCCGGCGCCGGCTGAGCTGGAAGAAGAACATTCCCCACATCACATTGCGCCAGCGGATCAGGTGATAAGCAAGCCGCGTCGGCAAATTGCGGCGCAGCTTGTTGGCGACGGGATCCTGAGCGGGGCGCGACACCACGTAGGTCGGCGAGCGCTGCAGCATGGTGACCTGCGCCGCTTTCTTGGCGAGCTCCGGCACCAGGGTCACTGCGGTCGCGCCCGAGCCGATCACCACGACGCGCTTGCCCGAATAGTCGATGTCCTCAGTCCATTTCTGCGGATGCACGATGCGGCCCTGGAAATCCGCCGTCCCCTTGAACTCCGGCGTGTAGCCCGCCTCGTATTTGTAATAGCCCGAGCACATGAACAGGAAATTGCAGGTGAAGCGCACGAGCTCGGGTGCGCCCTCGCCCGCGATGCGCTCGGCCTCCACGGTCCAGCGCGCCTCCGGCGTCGACCACGATGCGCGCTTGACCCGATGACGGAAGCGGATGTGCTGCTCGATGCCGTTCTCGGCGGCGGTCTCGCGCACATAGTTCAGGATCTGCGGCCCGTCGGCGATCGCCTTCGGGTCGGTCCACGGCTTGAACGAATAGCCGAGCGTGAACATGTCGCTGTCGGAGCGGATGCCGGGATAGCGGAACAGGTCCCAGGTGCCGCCGATGCAATCGCGGCCCTCCAGGATGACGTAGCTCTTGCCCGGGCACTTCGTCTGCAAATGATAGCCTGCGCCGATGCCGGACAGGCCGGCACCGACGATGAGGACGTCGAAATGTTCGCTGTCACGCGCTCCCATAGATTGATTAGCGCTCGATCCGAGCAAAAATCAACCACCAAACCGATACACGTGACCTCCAGCACTCGTTCATGAACCGGAATCAAGCCACAGTTCGCAAGTGCGGCACGCTCGGCTGGATGCTCGGCTGGATGCTCGGCTGCGCGCTCATATTATCCGCCAACCGGGCGCGGAACGTTGGATAGCGCAATGCTTCGAGCGGCGAAAGCTTCGCCAGGTCGTAAAGCGGGGTACGCAGCCAGGATTCCCTCTCCTGCCGCCCCTTCGGCACAAAGTCCGGCAGCTTCCTGAGGGACAATCCGTCCCACAGCTCCCGCCGCCGATATAGCAGTGCAGAGACAGCAAAGACGCCAGCCATCACAGCCCACATCAGACTTGCGAGCAACGCGTTTGGCCATTGCAAATGAACTGCGTTCGAAAGGGTCTTATAGTTCTGAAAAGCTGCGAATGCGGGCTTCAGATTCGAGATCTGCATTTGTAGCCCATACAGATTGGACATGACCTCGCCCTTCTCTATGGTCGACAGCAGCCCACCGAGTTCGCAACCTGGGTTGAAGAGCCGCCGCCCTCCACCCAGGTCGCCCATGGTATCGCACTCCGCCACGATCGTAGACAGCGCTTCAGGCTGATAGTTACCCGTCGCGATACTCGATCTCACATTCTGCAGCTCGGCTTCCAAATTTCGGATGGATGCCTGTGATACCGAAGTGCGGAACCAGCTGTCTTCGTCCCTCTTGTCCTGATTTACCTTGTCGATGTTGTTAAGGCTGATCAGCGCCGAATCGACGTATTGTAGCGGCGTGCTGCTGATGACAGTATAATCCGACGGCCAGTACAGCACGAATGCGAATACGAACGCGATGATCGAATAGCTGACACCTGCATAAAGTGTTGTCCTGAACAGTTCGAATGGATTTCTACTGCATCCCACAGTAGCGGCGACCGCCTCACCCGTCGGAGGTGAACTTGCAGCCCAGCGCATCAACAGTTGAAATAGCAGGGTCGACGGAAGCGCCATACCGAACGCCATCAGGAGCATCGCATAGAACCGGCCGCTTCCGCCCTGGTGAACAGCAAATGTGACCAACACCGAGATGAGCGTGACGGCGATCGTGTTGATGATCGCGCAACGAATGACGACATCCGAACTGTACTTCCAGTCGCCGCTGGCTAGCCGCTTCTCCCGCCAGCGGGTAACGAAGAATGCAGTGAGCAGGAAGACGAAAAAGGCCAACGTGAGGTGCCATTTCTGCTGGGCCGACTCGTCATGGAACTGCATCGATCTGATTTTCAGCGCGATCAGGAAAACAGACGCCACGCCACCGAGATAGAACGCCAGATGAAAAATGAAAGTCGCAGGCGAACGTGGCGCCGGCGTGCTTACATTGAGTTTAAGCGACCTCAGCTTGGCATTGACAGCGGTTTCGTTCTCACAGGCGCGCCACAAGATCGATGCCAGGAACACTGCGAGCGCATTCTTGAATGCGTCGATCTTCCGCGCAGCATCTTCGCCGGGGTCACCACGATCAAGCTCCTTGGCCAGGGCATCACGTTGATCGCGAACGAACCCAAATGCACGCTCGTTCTCCGGTTGCCTCATCACCGGCTTGAACTGATCGTCCCGATCTCGCAACAGCTCCAACCGCGAATAGAGAAACTTGGCGCGAAGCCAATTTTGCCTGGAGCCTTCCTGATTGTCTTCGATCAGAGCCTGCGTCGCCGGGGAGAATTCTCCTGCGGCGCGCAGCTCTTCGTCGGCCAGAGGAAAGCTACCGTCGAGCGCGACCGCGAGGTTCGTCACCGCATAAGGGATGTAGGCCGCCTCATGGGCGATGGATCGGAGCCAACCCTCCATCCGGCCGAGATATTTGTCGTCGTCGCGGCTCCCGATCAAAGTGATGATCGATGTCGCCGCAAGTGGCCAAACCGAATTGTCGATCTTGCCGTCGGAGCCGCCAGGAATGTAGGACAGAATTGGTGCAATCGCGGTCGGGCCAATCGCGAGCAAAATGAAGTAGAAGCCCAACATTAAGGCAACGTAGATTGCCAAACCCTTCATATATCTCGAATGCGAAGTCAACGATTCCGGCGCAAGCTCGATGAATTCGCCGATTGTCGTTTTAGCGTAGGTGGGAACCTTGTAATGATCGACCGAGAAAACAACGACCACAAGGACGCCGAACAGGAATGATGCAATCTGCGGACCCGTAATCTGCTGAATGATAGGAGGAAGATACTGCGTCCACATACAGAAGGTGGAGAGAACAGAAGCTGGGCATTCCGTCATCGTGACCTCCCATCGAAATAACTTCCGACTACGTCAGCGGCTCTGCAAAACATTTCGGATTGGAAATGAAACGATCCTCGGGTATTTGCCGCGCCCAATGGATCATCTTACGGAAAGCCTCCGCCGCGGGCTGCACGGAGAATCTGCAAAACTGCGTCTCGGCAGAATCGAGCCCCCCGTTTTCCTGCATCTTGTTGGATGGGGCGCCGCCTCCGCACACCGCGAAGTATCGGCACCGCGCGCGACACAGGTCCACGCCCTGCCGAATCTCTGCCTGAGTTCGGGCGACGAGGGCACTGGTGAAGATCCGATCGAAGTCGTCGATCAGAATATTCCCGAAGTTGAAATTGCGATGCGCCTGTGAGCGCACCTCCATGAACTCCGGCGAGAACGTCGTCACATCGCCGTTTGCAGCGACGACCAGGACGTCCCAGGCGTCGATCTGCTCGTTGCGCAATTGCCCGCCGGCTAGAATCGAGGCGATCCGCTCGACTTCTTTGATGTGCAGCGGGAAGCCCTCGAGATAGGCGCGCTTCATCAGACCGAAAAGGAACCCGGTGATGGCATCGGTGTAGTCTCCGGCATCGAACGAACTCGTCGCATGACGTCCCTCGGACTCATCAATCGAAAACGATACGTGAGAGATGTCGTTGTCGCGATAGAACTCGAAATATGCGTCGACCGCCTGAAGCGACAGTGGATGCAGGACCGTGACGACGTTGGGATGTATCCGCGCCTGTTGCAGCTCTCGCAATGCTTGCATCGCCAGAGCCCAGGTCCCCTTGCCGTTTCGCGTCTTCCTGCGCGCATCGTGAAACTCTCGCGGACCGTCGATCGAGAGTCCGATCTGCGTACCGGTCTCTCGGGCAAACTCGATCCAGTCCCGTCCGAGGCCAATCCCGTTTGATTGCAGCGAGAAGTTGGTCGCCCCTGGCGCCGTCTTCCGCAGCTCGGTGTAGGCGCTTCGATACCAAGCAATGGGCACTGTCGTCGGCTCGCCGGCATGCCAAATAATCGTCGGCGCGGCGTCGCGGGCGATCCTGGGAAAAATCTTGTCGCGGATCGCAGAGACGACCTTTGCACCCATCACGGTACGGTCGTCGCGGTGGCGCAGATAGCAATAGTCGCAGTCGATGTTACAGAACGGCGTTGGCTGAAGCACAATGAGAGCCGGACGCCACATCGTTCAACACCTTCGCCAGACCCCGCTAAAACAATTGGCGAAATTGAACCACTGCGACAGCTGGATCCGCCGCGGACCCGAACCGCCTTCGTCTTGCTTCACATCGGCAGATGCCGCTTCAAGCGCACCTGCGAGGCTGCCGGATTGGAAGAACGCAGCAGGATCAGAGTCGATTGGAGTTGCAGCATTGGTGGGGTTGGCCGCCACCAGAACAAAAGCCAAAGGCCATGCGTCTCTGAAATACGCCATAGTACCCTCCAGCAATGAACGAAATCGCAATGCGAATATTCACTCCCAAAGATTGCAATTACACCGCACCTATCGAACAGGATGTGATGCAGTTCACTAGATGGCAAAAAACCGCGCCGGACAGCATGTCCAGCGCGGCAAAAGTAGGACAAATGTCCTGACACAATCAGTACCGATAATGATCCGACTTGTACGGGCCTTCCTGCTTCACGCCAATATAGTCGGCCTGGTCCTTGCGCAGTTCGGTGAGCTTGACGCCGATCTTGGCGAGGTGCAGGCGGGCGACCTTCTCGTCGAGGGTCTTGGGCAGCACGTAGACCTTCTTCTCGTACTTGCCGTCCTTGTTGTTGGCGAACAGCTCGATCTGCGCCAGCGTCTGGTTGGTGAAGGACGCCGACATCACGAAGGACGGATGGCCCATCGCGTTGCCGAGGTTCACGAGGCGGCCTTCCGACAGCATGATGATGCGGTGCTTGTCGGGGAATTCGATCTCGTCGACCTGCGGCTTGATGTTGGTCCACTTCAGATTGCGCAGAGCGGCGATCTGGATCTCATTGTCGAAGTGGCCGATGTTGCAGACGATGGCGCGATCCTTCATCGCGCGCATGTGCTCGATGGTGATGATGTCCTTGTTGCCGGTCGCGGTGACGAAGATGTCGGCGCGAGGCGCGGCGTCTTCCATGGTCACGACCTCGTAGCCTTCCATTGCGGCCTGGAGCGCGCAGATCGGATCAACTTCGGAGACCATGACGCGGCAGCCGGCCTGGCGCAGCGAAGCGGCCGAGCCCTTGCCGACGTCGCCAAAGCCGGCGACCATCGCAACCTTGCCCGACAGCATCACGTCGGTGCCGCGGCGGATGCCGTCGACCAGCGATTCACGGCAGCCATAGAGGTTGTCGAACTTCGACTTGGTGACGCTGTCGTTGACGTTGATTGCCGGGAACAGGAGCGTGCCCTTGTTGGCCATCTCGTAGAGACGATGCACGCCTGTCGTCGTCTCTTCCGAGACGCCCTTGATGTTCTTGGCGATCTCGCCGAAGTAGCCCTTCGGCTTCTCCTTCAACAGGCGCTTGACCAGCGCGTAGAAGATCTCCTCTTCCTCCGAGCCCGGCTTGTCGAGGAAGGCTGTGTCGCCGTTCTCGGCACGGACACCGGCATGCACCAGCATGGTGGCATCGCCTCCGTCATCGAGGATCATGTTCGGCGTGCCGCCGCCATGCCAGTCGAACAGTTTTGCGGTGTAGTCCCAATATTCAGTCAGCGTCTCGCCCTTGACGGCGAAGACGGGAATGCCGGCGGCCGCGATCGCAGCCGCGGCGTGATCCTGCGTCGAATAGATGTTGCAGGAGACCCAGCGGATGTCGGCGCCGAGAGCGGCCAGCGTCTCGATCAGCACCGCGGTCTGGATCGTCATATGCAGCGAGCCGGCGATGCGCGCGCCCTTGAGCGGCTGCTTCGGGCCGTACTCCTCGCGGGTGGCCATCAGGCCGGGCATCTCGGTCTCGGCGAGCGAGATCTCCTTGCGGCCGAAATCGGCGAGCGAAATGTCCTTGACGATGTAATCGGTGAAGCCGGGCTTCGCGTTCATTGCGAGTATCCTGTTGTTGAACTCGTCATTCCGGGTCGCCCAAAAGACGCGAACCCGGAATCTCGATGTGATGGATAAGGATCCCGGGTTCGCTCGCGTACCGCGCGCGCCCCGGGATGACGCTTAAAACTAGAGCGCGCGCTTGAGCGGCTCGACGAGGTCGGTCTTCTCCCAGGAGAAGCCACCCTCATTGTCCGGCGTGCGGCCGAAATGGCCGTAGGCCGAGGTGCGCGCGTAGATCGGGCGGTTGAGGTCGAGATGCGTGCGGATGCCACGCGGCGTGAGATCCATCGCCTTGGCGACGGCCTTCTCGAGCTGATCCTCCGACACCTTACCGGTGCCGTGGGTGTCGATGTAGATCGACAGCGGCCGCGCGACGCCGATGGCGTAAGCGAGTTGGAGCGTGCAGCGGTCGGCGAGACCGGCGGCAACGACGTTCTTGGCGACGTAGCGCGCGGCATAGGCCGCCGAACGGTCGACCTTGGTCGGATCCTTGCCGGAGAACGCGCCGCCACCATGCGGGGCCGCGCCGCCATAAGTGTCGACGATGATCTTGCGGCCGGTCAGGCCGGAGTCGCCGTCGGGACCGCCGATGTAGAACTTGCCGGTCGGGTTGATATGCCAGATCGTCTTCGGCGTGATCCAGTCCTTCGGCAGCGCCTCGCGCACATAGGGCTCGACGATGTCGCGCACCTGCTTGGAGGTGAGGTCCTCGATCAGATGCTGATGCGACACCACGATCTCGCGCACGCCGACCGGCTTGCCGTTCTCGTACTGCACGGTGACCTGGCTCTTGGAATCCGGGCCCAGCACCTTCTCGCGGCCGGAGTGGCGCGCTTCGGAGATGAGGCGGAGGATCTTGTGGGCGTAGAAGATCGGCGCCGGCATCAGATCAGGCGTCTCGTTGGTGGCGTAGCCGAACATGATGCCCTGGTCGCCCGCGCCTTCTTCCTTGACCTCGCCCGGCTGCAGCGCATCGACGCCCTGGGCGATGTCGGCCGACTGCGGATGCAGCAGGATCTCGACGTCGCAGGTCTTCCAGTGGAAGCCTTCCTGCTCGTAGCCGATGTCCTTGATCGCGCCGCGGACGACGCTTTCGATCTGCTCGTTGGTCACTGATTTCGGACCGCGGGTCTCACCAGCGATCACCACCTTGTTGGTGGTCGCCAGCGTCTCGCAGGCGGCGCGGATGGCCCAGGGATCGATGCCCGCCTTCGGCCCTTCACGATAGAACAGGTCGACGATCTCATCGGAGATCCGGTCACAGACCTTGTCCGGATGGCCTTCGGACACGGACTCGCTGGTGAAGAGATAGGATGCGCGCATCAGTAACCCCTTGTTCCGCCATTAGCCGGCGGGCGTTTGCGATGTTTACTTTTGATGATGTCAATCACGCCGACGCGAGATGACGTAGGATTCGTCGAGAAACCAGAGCCCATTGTACTTGCGCAGCACGTCCCTGGCGGCATCCAGAGTGCGGCCGTTTTGAGTCATTTCTGTCAACCGGTCGTCCTCAATCTGAGCGACATACACCGCCGCATTCCACGCTGCAAAGGCCGTCGAGGTGCCGATGGTGCCGGTGACCTCGTTGGGCAGCGCTTCCATATCATACCTGAAGATCGAACGGTTATCCGCGTAAGCATTAAAATTTAAGTCGCGGCCCACCGATCCAAGTTCATACTTAACTGCACGCAGTAGCTCATGACGGCTGACTGAGAAAGGATTTTCTCCAGGCCAGATCGCCTGGATCATTTCCATGCCCGGATCCTGGCCGTGGGAGTGGATTCCGATCAGCCTGCCGCCGGGCCGGAGCGCCCGCGCCAAGGGTGCAATGATCCGCTTGGCCCGGAAATTAACCGAGGACAGCGCCCGGTAGGGCTGGGATGCGATGACGAGGTCGAAATTGGCCTCGGTCTGGCCCGGTCGCGGAATGGTCGAATCCAAGAGAAACCTGTGGTCCTCGCGATAGAGCACGAGGACGACAGGCCGCTCGTAGAGCGGCATAGCCGTGCGTGGGCTGATCGCGGCGCGCCAGTTCTGCTCCAAGAACGGCCGCAGTTCCGCGATCTGCTGCTCGAACTCGCCCGATGAAGCGCCGCGCAGCGGCACCTCGTGCCAGACGGTGGCCGCCGCCGCCGCAGGCGATGCCGGCGTCAGCCAAGGCGCTTCCGCGTAGAACATGTTGGTGAAGACAAACACCGACGCCGGATGCTCGAAAATGCGGTCCGGCACCTTCTCCAGCGTCAGGCGCAGATCCTCGAGGCTGAGCTCTTTGCCCGCAACATAGAACGGCATGTGGGGAAAGCGCTGGTGCGTTGCGCGCAGCACCCGCGCCAGGACCGTGCCATCGCCGACGCCGGCGTCGAACAGGCGCAGCGCCGGCGGACGCGGATGGATGGAGCTTAGCTCCAAGGCAACCCTGTCTGCGATCACCCGCTTCTCGCTGCAGGTGTGGACGAACAGCAAGTATTTCTGGCGGTTCTCGAAGAAGCGGAAATTGCCGCGCGGGTCGCGTTTTTCCGGCGGCACCTGAAGTCCTCGCGGCGGCGGCACCCCGCCGGCCATCGATGCGGCCATATAGGCCTGGATCCGCTCCAGGGTGTCGATGGTGATGCGCTTTCCCTCGCGCAGCCGATGCACGAGCTTCCCGTCGTTGACCGCGCGCCGACCGAAGGTCGATTCCGCCATGTCCGCCTTGCGGCAGAACTCGGTGATCTGGCTCAGGATTTCGGCGTTTTTCATCGGGGGACGCGGCGGACAGCAGAGTGGGACAAGAGTGGGCAGAGACAGCGAGCAATAGATCCATATCATCGCTTGCCCACTAGGGGAAGGCCGGCGCGCGATTGTCGCCGGGAGGACCATGCCGGGGGACTCAGGTCACCATCTCGACCCGACCGCCACCTCGGCCGATCCGCGCAAGGGGGCCTTCTAGCGCCACGCACTGCGCGCAAATTGTCACAACCAACGATTTCCAAACAAAAGTTCCACAGCCTTTCACTTCGATGAGCGCGAACGCGACGAGTGACCATTCCCACGTTTTACAACCGCGCCAACGTTCGTTAAGAGTGCCGGCTTTAGGGACACTAAATCCGCCAATGAAAACCACTCACAAGATCGGCGCTGCTCGCTTGATGTACCGCGCCGTCCGCGCAGGACGGTCGCTGCTGGGAAAATCCGATCGCCAGATCGCCGTCAGAAACGGCATCAACTACGATCTGGACCTAGCGCAGGGAATAGATTTCGCCATTTATCTCGGCAACATCTACGAGCGCCAAACGAGGGCTACGCTACGCACACTTGTGAAGCCCGCGTCGCTGGTCCTCGACATCGGGGCCAACGTAGGAGCACACACTCTCCATCTGGCTCACCTAGTTGGCCCGGAAGGACGCGTTCTCGCCTTCGAGCCGACCGACTTTGCCTTTCGCAAGCTCAACCGCAATCTCGAATTGAATCCCGAGTTGCAGAGGCGGGTGACACCTTTTCACTGCTTCCTAACCGGCCAGGACGCCGAGCCGGTTCCGTCAGCCATCTATTCGAGCTGGCCTCTCACCAACGAATCCGATTTGCACGCAAAGCACCTTGGGCGTGAAATGCGCACGGAAGCGGCGCAAGCGCGCAGGCTCGACGATGTTCTGGCCCAGTACTCCGATCTTCGGGTGCAGCTCGTGAAGCTGGATGTGGATGGTTACGAATGTGATGTCCTCCGCGGAGCGCCAAAGCTCATGAAGGACGTCAAGCCGATTTTCATCATGGAACTGGCTCCCTACGTGCTCGAGGAACGAGGCACCTCGCTGGAGGAGCTCTTTTCGTATTTCATTCCAAACGGATACCGTTTTTTCGATGAAAAGCGCGGCAAGGCCCTGCCTTCCTCGGCCGCTGAACTAGGCCGAATGGTTTCGGACGGCGCCTGCATCAATGCAATTGCCCGTGCGCAATAGTGTGACTGTCGGAGATAGCATTGGCCCTTTATTCATCCCAGACGAGTTCAGCGACGACGGTGCCCAATGAGCCGCAGCCGCTCAGCAAACGTAAGCGCAAATTCCTGGAGCGCATCGAAGCCACGCTCGAGGAACAGGAGCGCTGGCGGAAGATCAATTCGGCTTACTATGCCGAAGACCTTCAATACATGCGCTTCCTGATTCCTCCTGGCAAGCGTGTGCTCGAACTGGGTTGCGGCCGTGGCGAGCTGCTCGCTGCGCTTGAGCCCTCCTATGGAGTGGGCGTCGACTTCAGCCGCGCGGCGATCACGCGGGCGCGCGAGCGATTTCCAAATCTGCAGTTTCATGAAGGCGACGTGGAGAACCCGCAAACGTTTGACGCGATCGAAGGTCCATTTGACTACATCGTTGTCGCGGATACGATCGGGATGTTCGACGATATCGATGGAACGCTGGGACTGATCCAGAGGATCTGCTCACCATCGACGCGACTGGTGATCTCCTACTATTCCCCGCTTTGGGAACCGATCCTCAAGATTGGAGAAATGCTCAAGCTGAAGAGCCGGCAGCCGAAGATCAATTATATCGCAACCTCGGACTTCCTTAACCTGATGGATCTTGCCGACCTTGAGGTCATTAGGCACGAGCAACGGCAATTGCTGCCGCGAAGGTGGTTCGGCTTGGGGCCGTTCATCAATCGGTTTATCGCACCGCTGCCAGGCATCCGCAATCTGTGCTTGCGGACATATCTTGTAGGGCGCCCGATACGGCAGTTTACCGACCGGAAGCTTTCGGCAAGCATCCTCATTCCTTGCCGCAACGAACGCGGCAACATCGAAAGCGCCATTAGGCGCATGCCCAGGTTCGGCAGCGCACAGGAGATCATCTTCGTCGAGGGCAACTCGAGTGACGGCACGTTCGAGGAGTGCGAACGGGTTCGCGACGCCTATCGGGGCGTTTGGGACATCACGGTGCTCAAGCAGGACGGCAAGGGCAAAGGCGACGCGGTACGAAAAGGCTTTGCGGCGGCCAAGCAGGACGTGCTGATGATCCTCGATGCGGACCTGACCATGCCGCCAGAGGCGTTACCAAAATATCATGCCGTGATTGAAAGCGGAAAGGCTGAATTCGTCAATGGCAGCCGCCTCATCTATCCGATGGAAAACGAGGCGATGCGGCCGCTCAACCTGATTGCCAATCGATGCTTTGCGTACATCTTCAGCTATCTGACCAACACGCGATTGACCGACACATTGTGTGGCACCAAGGTCCTGCTGAGAAAGGACTACGAGGTGCTGGCACGCGAGCGATCCTATTTCGGCAACTTCGATCCGTTCGGTGACTTCGACCTGATTTTCGGTGCGGTAAAGCAAAACCTGAAGCTGATCGAAACACCGATTCACTACAAAGCCCGCACGTTCGGCGAGACCCAAATTTCGCGATTTCGCGATGGCTGGCTGCTCCTGAAGATGGTTGTATTCGCGTATCGCAAGCTCAAAGCTATATGATCGGTGAGCCGTGACAAACAATCCAGCCGGCTTGAACCAGCGCCAGATCGTTCACCGCGAAGTGTGGGAAACGAAGCGGGCGATTCGTCTTCTTTACCAAGATTACCATCGGCAGCTCTTTGAGAACTGTCCGGAGGGCGCAATTCTCGATATCGGTGGGGGCACCGCCCACATCAAGCAAACTCGCACGGATGTCGTCTCCGTCGACATCCTGCGCTTTCCCGGCATCGATGTCGTGGCCGACGCTCACCGGCTGCCATTCCAAGGCAGCGTATTTGGCGGCGTGGTGATGCTCGACGTCTTGCATCATCTGGAGCGCCCCATCGAATTCCTCAACGAAGCGTCACGCGTGCTGAAGCCAGGCGGACGGCTGGTGATGATCGAGCCAGCGATGACGACGCTGGCGCGCAGGTTCTACGACCACTTTCACGAAGAGCCCGTGGATATGACTGCCGATCCATTCGCTCCGGTGCCGATCGATCCCAATCGTGACCCGTTCGATGCAAACCAGGCCGTTCCCACTCTGCTATTTGCCACAGAGCCGGCCCGTCGGCGCGTGGAACAGACGGTGCCATCGCTGCGCGTGAGCAGTGTGGACTGGCACAGCCTGTTTGCCTACCCAATGAGCGGCGGATTGCAGAGATGGTCATTGATTCCAGCGGCTCTGGTAAGCCCGACGCTGCAGCTTGAAAAGATGGTACCAGCGGCTCTTCGAAAGCACCTCGCGTTCCGAATGATCGTCGTGCTGGAGCGAGTATAGGATGCAGTACCTGCTGAGGAGGAGCGGAGCTGCTACCGAGCCGGCTTCTATTCGCCATCTCAGCGACTGGAAGTCCGTCGGTGCAAGATTGATATTCTGGCCAGTCGTCCTCTTGACGCTGGTGGCTCTCGCGCTCCAGCTCGGTATGAAGCAGACGGAATTTGAATTCGCCGGTCCATTCACGGTGGAAACAAATCCGCCGCAGGCCTCCTTCATATTAGCCGTTCCGCAGGAGCCGCCCGCTCCATGGTGGCGCCAACCTGTGCTCGGAGACAACGGCGAGAAACCCCTTCAGTCCATCCTCGACCTGCGCATCAACGGCCGCAAGATGGGACCCCCGCACACCCTGCACGAAATCATCCGGTCAGGTACAACGACCGGCTTTAGCCACTGGGGGAATTACGTGATCTTCGCGCTCCCTCCTTACGTCAGGAACGATGGGGCGGCCGTAGCAACCCTTCGCTACAGCGTGCGACCGAGAGCCTGGGTCACCTCTGCACTTGCGATACTGTGCGCTCTGCTCGGCTGTTTTGCGTATTCCGGGCCGCTCGGATCGTTCGTGAACCGATATGGGGAGCGATCGAGGACCGTCGTGTTGGCTACGCCCTATTGGATCCTGGCGGGGCTCTGCGGGGCCGCGTTGGCTGCTTCGGCGGTATTCGTCATCGCCAGTCTCTATGCCCTGGCGAGCGGCTATGCGCTGCCAACCACCGCGCTGATCCGTTGGTCGCCGTTAGCCAAATGGGCCGCCAGCAACGAGCCGTATCTCCCGTACCCGTTCTTGATGCTCGCTGGGCTCGGTGCGGTAACGACGTGGTTGATCGGCTCGAATGCGTCTCGTCAGTCCCAGACAGAATCACACGAAGAGTTCCTGCGAAGGCTCCTCGTCTGGTCTGGATTCCCGATCGTCGCATGTGCGTTATTTTTTTGCATCAGCTCCATGTGGGCGGGAGTCGTCAGACCAAGCGATCCCAGTCCCACGATTCTCGGCGGTCTGCTTCCGTTTTCAGACGCAAACGGCTACTTGGCGTCTGCCCAAAGTCAGGTGGCGCATGGCAGTTGGAGCTGGTTCGCGCTTCGGCGGCCTTTGGCTGCGGCTTTCAGATCGGTTCTGCTGATTTTTGGCAACCTTTCGCTGCAGCATATGCTGATCCTGCAGGCTTGCCTGCTAGCAGGCGCGATTTGCTTCGCAACACATGCGATCATGAAGTGGCGCGGCATCTGGGCCGGAATAGCTTTCTTTGCGCTGGCTTATATTTACGGCCGATACTTCGTGCCGACAACGCTCACCGAGCCATTGGGATTGTTCTGGGCGCTGCTGTCGATCCCGTTCTTCCTCAAGGCTTTCGACGATCGCTCCGTCAGTGCAGCACTGGTCGCATTTGCGATGACAACCATGGCATTGATGACGCGAATGGGGAGCATGTTTACGATTCCCGCTCTCCTGGTCTGGCTGGTCTGGCAATTCGGACGGGGGGCCAAAGCAAAGCTCAGGATTGGCCTTGCATCATCCTGTATTCTACTCGGCGTTCTCGGATTGAATTCCGTGCTGCCACGGGCCTATGGGGCAGGCTCTGGTTCGACGACGACTGGCAATTTTGCCTACGTGCTCTGTGGCCTTTCGATCGGGACAACTTGGGACGGCTGCCTCAAGAAACTCGCCGCGGAAAGTACGCCTGTTGTGGGCACCGAAGAAGCTATGGTTCGGCAACTTTACTCCGCCGCCTGGACGAATTTTCGTGCCAATCCTGGCGTCCTCTTTCAGCGATTGGCCGAGAGCGTCGGGGAATTCGCGACGAAGTTTCCTGGAGTGCTTTGGAGAGGCTACGGTTGGGTCGTCCAGCCTGACTGGCTGGCTCAGAACGTGCTGACGACGATATGCATCGTCGGTCTCTTGTACGGCGCCATACGGCGAGCGAAAGCCATCGAACTCACATTCTGGGCCCTTCTCTGGACGAGTATCGTGGCATCGTCCGCATTCATTTACTTCGATGATGGCGCACGCGCGCTCGCCGCAAGTCAGCCGATGATGGCGCTGTTCTTTGCGCTGGGACTGAGCAGTCGCACATGGGCAGCGACCGACTCCTCTCCACACTCCCGACTGTCACGAAACGGATTCGTTGGGTTGGTTGTGGTGGCAGCGCTCTTCGTTTGCGTGCCTTGGGCAGTTCACCACGTCTTGGCCGAGAAAGTGGATAGCGCAAGCAACCCGATAAGCCAGAAGGAATCTCTCGTACTCGGCGGTCGTCGGATGTCTGGTTTCCTTGTCGTCGAGGACAACCAGCCTCTTCGCGCGGACATTCCTTCCGTTCATCTTGCGGAGTTCGCAGCGATGATCGCTCAAAGCGGCGTGGAACGATATCAAGATCTGATCCACCCCATCATGCCGCCGTTGCCGTTTGGCTTCGTGTTTGCTCCACGCCTAGAAGAGGGCGTGATTGGCGAGCCTCTGTATATTGTCCCGGCGGAAGTCGTTGAACGTCGCGACGTTCGAGCTTGGCATTTCGATTTGAAGCCATGGGGCCAGTTACATTCAGGATTTAGCGTTCCGTATTGGGTCTATGTCACGAAGGCAGAGCCGTGGCCGGCGACCGAGCGATGACATCCTTAACAACGCTCGCGTGAGCCGCCTCCCAGCCCTGACTTGCCGCTGCCAGGGCGGGAGCAACCGCCTCCGGGTTGCGAGACCACGGATCGTTGCATTCATTTTTCCTGGCAATTGAACCCGCTTTGCTGCCCGATTACCAAACAGGCATGGACCGTCGTCGCCGATCACCATGACGACCAGCACCCGAGATGACCGATGCGCCGCCTGCTCGTGATCCCCAGCCTGCTTGCTTCCATCCTGGGGGCGGCGCCTTGCTTCGCCCAGGCGCGCGCCCAGCTCGGCCCGCTCTGTACGACCGAGACGCCGGCCGACCAAATGATCGACGCCGCGTCGCCAAAAACCAGCGGGACATCGGCTTCGCCGTCTCCGAAGGTCTCGATCTCGGGCGCGACGCGATGCAGATGACGATCATGGTTTCCTGCGCGAGGCCGCGCGGTCGCAGATCGCGGTGGTCTATGTCCGCCATGGTGTGCAGGTCGATGGCCGCAACTAGCTCGTGCCTGTCGATATCGAGTTCAAGGCAGGCGCACGCATGACCGACGCGATGGTCGACGTGGACACCATCATGGCCGGTCTCGACGACCAGATCCACACCAATATCCTGATCCTCGATGCCTGCCGCAACAATCCGATGGCGCCGCAGGTGGCTTCCGCGGGCCCTAGCCGCGGCTTCGAGGCCGGCTCCGGCCTTGCCGCACCCGCCTCGCTCGGATCGAGCTCGACGCTCGGCGCCGGCACGCAGCGCGTTCGCGACCGCGCCGGGCCAGGTCGCGCTCGGCGGCGAAAGCGTTTTCGGCAGCACTGTCGCGCCATGTCGGCGCGTCCGGCCTCGACGTGAAGCAGATGCTGACGCGGGTCCGCACCGAGCTCTTCGCCGCGACCAAGGGAAAGCAGGTGCCGTGGTGAACTCCTCGCTGCTCGGCGAGGTCTATCTCGCTGAGCAATGACGGCGCATACGGGTCACTTGCCCCACACCTCCTTTGCGATCTCGACCGCGAGGCTGAGCTTGGCCCACTGCTCTTCCTCAGAAAGGATGTTGCCCTCTTCCGTCGAAGCGAAGCCGCATTGCGGCGACAGCGCGAGCTGCTCCAGCGGGGCGAACTTGGCGGCTTCCTCCAGGCGGCGCTTGATGTCGTCCTTTTTCTCGAGCTCGCCGAACTTCGAGGTGATGACGCCGACCACGACGACCTTGTTCCCCTTGGGCAGGAAGCGCAGCGGCTCGAAGCCGCCGGCGCGATCGCTGTCGTATTCGAGGAAATAGCCGTCGTAATTGGTGCCGGCGAGCAGGGTCTCGGCGACCGGCTCGTAGCCGCCCGAGGAGATCCAGGTCGAGCGGAAATTGCCGCGGCAGACATGCGTCGTCACCACCATGTCGGCGGGCTTCTCGGCCAGCGCGTAGTTGATGATGCGGACATAGATCTGCTGCAGGCCTTCGGGATTGTCGCCGCGCTCGCGCGCCTTCTGCAGTTCGTCCTGCGAGCAGAGATAGGCCCAGACGGTGTCGTCGAACTGGAGATAGCGGCAGCCGGCATCGTAGAACGCCTTCACGGCCTTGCGATAGGTCTTGCCGAGGTCCTCGTAGAAGGCGTCGAGATCGGGATAGACGTCCTTGGAGATCGACTTGCGACCGCCGCGGAAGTGCAGCACGGCCGGCGACGGGATCGTCATCTTGGCGGTGACGTGGGCCTGGTCGGCATACTTCTTCAGGAAGCGGAAGTGATCCAGCATCGGGTGGTTGTCGGGGAAGTCGAGCTTGCCGATCACGCGCACTGCGTCGTGACGGGTCTGCACGCCCGCGAACTGGATGCCGGTGTCGGGGTGGAACAGCTCGCAGCCGGTGAGCTTGGCCAGGAAGTCGAAATGCCACCAGGAGCGACGGAATTCGCCGTCGGTCGCAAGCTTGAGCCCGATCGAGGCCTGCTTGTGCACGACCTTCTCGATCTCCATGTCCTCGATCTTGCGCAGATCGTCGGCCGAGATCTCGCCCTTCTCCAGACGACTGCGGGCTTCCTTGATCTTGGCGGGACGCAGAAGGCTGCCGACCTCGTCGGCGCGGAAGGGGGCTTTGGTTCGCTGCATTGTTATCTCTCCCGAAATTTCAGTGGCGCAAGTTGTACTCCCTCTCCTCGCCTGCGGCGAGAGGCGAAGATCAATGGGCGGCCGCTCCGGCGACGCCGAGGTGGCGCTCCAGGACGGATGGGTCGGCCTTCAGCGCCGCGCTCGGGGCATCGTGGACGATCGTTCCGCGCTCCAATATCACAACGCGGTCGGCCAGCCCCAGAATCTTTTGGGCATTCTGCTCGACGATGATCGAGCAGATGCCGCCCGCCCGGGTGATGGTGCCGATCGCCTTGAGCAGCTCCTCGACGATGATGGGGGCGAGGCCCTCGGTCGGCTCGTCCAGCAGCAGGACTTTCGGATTGAGGGTCAGCGCGCGGCCGATCGCTAGCATCTGCTGCTCGCCGCCGGAGAGCTGGTTGCCAAAATTGCTCCGCCGCTCCTTCAGCCGCGGGAACATCTCGTAGACCTTCGCGACCGTCCACGGGCCGGGCTGCGCCACCGCGGTCATGTTCTCTTCCACCGTGAGCGAGCGGAAGATGTTGCGCTCCTGCGGCACCCAGCCGATGCCGGCGCGCGCGCGCTGGTCAGGCCGGAGCGAGGTGACATCCGCGCCGGCAAGCGCGACCGAACCCGAGAAACGGCGGGTGACACCGACGATGGAATTGATCAGCGTGGTCTTGCCGGTGCCGTTGCGGCCGAGCAGCGCCAGCACCTGCCCCTCGGCGAGGCGCAGCGACATGTTGGGCAGCACCACCGCTTCGCCGTAGCCGGCGCGAAGGGAGTCGATCGCGAGCAGGTCAGTCATTGACCGCCTCCTCGCCGAGATAGACCGCCTTGACCTGCGGATCGCGCGCGACTTGTTCGGGCGGCCCCTCGGTGAGCAGCGCGCCCGAGACCAGCACCGAGATGCGGTCGGCAAAGGAGAAGACGAGGTCCATGTCGTGCTCGATCAGCAGCACGGTGACGTCGCGCGGCAGTGCGCTGACGACCGCGAGAATGTCATGGCGCTCGCTCTCGGGCACGCCGGCGGCGGGCTCGTCGAGCAGCAGCACGCGGGGCTTGGCCGCGATCGCCACCGCGATCTCGAGCAGACGCTGCTTGCCGTAAGGCAGCGTCACGGTCTGCTCGTTCATGACGTCGAGCAGGTGGAAGCGCGTGAGCAGATCGGCGACCTCACCGTTGACGTCGCCGCGCGTCCCCATCCGCCGCCACCAGTCGCCGCCATGGCCGAGGCGCTCGGACACGGCGAGGCCGATGGTCTCGAGCGGGGTCAGGTCCGGGTAGAGCTGGTTGATCTGGAACGTGCGCGACAGGCCGCGCAGCACGCGCTTGTGCACGGGCAGATCCGTGATGTCCTGGCCTTCGAGCAGGATGCGGCCCGAGTTCGGCTTGAGAACGCCGGTGAGCTGGTTGATGACCGTGGTCTTTCCGGCACCGTTCGGGCCGATCAGGGCATGGCGGGCGCCCTGCTCGATCTTCAAGGACAGGTCGCGCGTGACGCGCAGGCCGCCGAACTGCTTTTCGAGATTCTTCGTTTCGAGCGCGATGGTCATGCGTCGCTCTCCGGCACCGCGACGACGGCCTTGCGCCCGGCCACCTGCCTGATCACCAGGTTCGGCACATAGAGCACCCAGCGGTGGAGGCGCTGGCGGCCGATCAGCACGATCACGACCAGCACGAGGCCGATCCAGAACTGCCAGTATTGCGGAGTGATGGTCGAGAACAATTCCTGGAGCATGCGGAACACCACCGCGCCGATCAGCCCGCCATAGAGATAGCCGGTGCCGCCGATGACCAGCACCAGCATCAGATCGGCGGAGCGCTCGAACGCAAACACGTCGAGCGAGGCGATCGCGGTGGTCTGGGTGAACAGCGCCCCCGCAATGCCGGCATAGAACGCCGCCAGCGTGTAGATCGCGATCAGGCGGCGGTTGACGGGGATGCCGATGGCGGCGGCCCGCAGCGGATTGTTCTTGATCGCGCGCAGCGACAGGCCGAACGGCGAATGCACGACGCGGCGGGCGAGCAGGAACAGGAGGAACAGCACGGCCAGCGAGTAGAAGAAGCCGGCTTTGCCGAACATGTCGAAGGGGATCTCGCCGAAGATCGGCTGCATCTCGATGCCTTGCAGGCCGTCGGTGCCACCGGTGATGTTGGAGAAGCGTTCGGCCAGCGCTTCCAGCAGCAGGGCGATGCCGAGCGTCACCATCAGCCGGGTCAGGTCGACGCCGCGGATCACCAGGAAGCTGGTGGCAAAGCCGAGCACCATCGCCGCAAGGCCGGCGACGATCAGCGCCAGCACGGGCTCTTTGATGATGCCGTGCAGCGCGAGAAGTCCCGCCGCATAGGCGCCGACGCCGAAGAAGGCGGCATGGCCGAGCGAGACGATGCCGGCATAGCCGAGGATGAGATCGAGCGACATCGTGAACAGCGCCAGCCGCAGGATGTCGGTCATGATCAGATAGCGCGTGGGAAAGGCGAAGCCGCAGGCCAATACGATGAGCCAGAAGGCGACTTCGCCATAGTGCCAGCGCGCCTGGCGCTGGGCGTGATGACCGACGTCGGAGGAAGCGCTCATCGGCGAACTCAACGCGCGGCCGTGCGGCCAAACAGGCCGTTCGGGCGCCAGATCAGGATCACGATCATCATGGTGTAGATCACGAAGGGGCCCATCTTCGGCACGTAGTATTTTCCGGCGACGTCCCCGATGCCGAGCAGGAGCGAGGCCAGGAACGGCCCGGTGATCGAGGACGAACCGCCGACTGTGACCACGATCAGGAAGTAGATCATGAATTTCAGCGGAAAGTACGGATCGAGGCCGAGGATCTCGGCGCTCAGCGCGCCGCCGAGGCCGGCGAGCCCGCAGCCAAAAGCGAACGTGAAGGCGAACACTTGCGGCACGTTGATGCCGAGGCCGCTCGCGGCGCGGGGATCATCGACGGCGGCGCGGAGACGGCTGCCGAAGCGCGTCTTGGCCAGCACCATCTGCAGGCCGATGGTGAGCAGGCCGCAGATCACGATGATCATCAGCCGGTAGCGGCCGATGCCGACGCCGAACACGTCGAACTGACCCTGAAGCGCGGCGGGCAAATTGATGAAGACGCGCGAGGAGCCCTGGATGTAATCGACCGCCGCCACCGACATGAAGGTCAGGCCGATCGTGAACAGCACCTGGTCGAGATGGCTGCGCGCATAGAGGTGCCGGTAGAGCGTGCGTTCGAGCGCAATGCCGATCGCGGCCGCGGAAGCGAAGGCGAGCGGCAGCGCGGCGAAGAACGGCCAGCCCATCCGGTTGACCAGCACCGTGCAGACATAGCCGCCGGCCATGGCGAAGGCGCCATGGGCGAGGTTGACGAAGTTCATCAGGCCAAGCGTGACCGCGAGCCCGCAGGCGAGCACGAACAGCAGCATGCCGTAGGCAACGCCATCGAATAGGTTGGTGAGGATTGTGGTCATCGAGGGTCGAAAGTCATCTCAAGTGTGGCCAAGGGCCGTGCTGCGCTCCCTCTCCTGCTTGCGGGAGAGGGTTGGGGAGAGGGTCTTTCCACTGAGAGACTGCCGACGAGGAGAGAACCCTCACCCGGCGCTCTGCGCCGACCTCTCCCGCAAGCTGGAGAGGTGAGCCTCGAGAATGATGCGCTTTCGCGCGTCACTTCTTGGTCTTGCCGAGATCCTTGACCGCCTCGAAGGTAGCGAACTCGACATTGTAGAGCTCGCCGTCGACCTTCTCGACCTTGCGGATGTAGATGTTCTGCACGATGTCGCGGGTCTCTGGGTCGATCGAGATCGGGCCGCGCGGACTCTCCCACTTTTGACCCTTCATGGCTTCGATCAGCTTGTCGCCGTTGGTGTCGCCACCGGTCTTCTTCAGCGCTTCGTAGATCAGGTGCATGCCGTCATAGCCGCTCACGGCCATGAAGCCCGGACGGTTGCCGAACGCCTTCTTGTAAGCGGCGACAAAATCCTTGTTCATCTGCGAGGGATGCGCCGCGGAGTAGAGATGCGCGGTGACCGTGCCGAGCACAGCATCGCCCATGTTGTTGAGAAGGTCATCGTCGGTGACGTCGCCTGGTCCGATCACCTTGATGCCGGCCTTGTCGAGACCACGCTCGGCATACTGCTTCATGAAGTTGCCGCCCTGCCCCGCCGGCACGAACACGAAGATCGCGTCAGGCTTGGCGTCCTTCATGCGCTGGAGGAACGGTGCGAAATCAGGGTTTTGCAAGGGCACCTTGACCTCTTCGACCACCGCGCCGCCGCCGGCGGTGAAATGCTGCTTGAAGAAGTTCAGCGCGTCATTGCCCGGCGCGTAGTCCGAGGTCAGCGTCGCCACCTTCTTGATGCCGTTCTTGACTGCCCAGTCGCCGATGATGGTCGAGGACTGCGCCAGTGTGAAGCTGGTGCGCACGATGTAGGGCGAACGCTCGGTAATGATGGAGGTACCGGCGGCCATAACCACCTCCGGGATCTTGGCTTGAGTCGCGAGCGGCGCGGCCGCGAGCGCGGCGGGCGTCACGCCGAAGCCGGCGATGAAGTTGACCTTGTCGTTGACGATCAGCTCTTGCGCGGCGGTCTTGGTCTTGTCCGGAATCGCGGCGTCGTCCTTGAGGATGATCTCGATCTTCTTGCCGGCGATGGTGTCGCCCTTCTGCTGCATGTACAGCTTGATCGCGTTCTCGATCTGCTTGCCGGTCGAGGCTTGGCCGCCGGTCATCGGCAGGATCAGACCGACCTTGACGGTGTCCTGCGCCTTCGCAGGCACGACGGCAGCGAGGCCCGAGATGGCAGCCACCGCGGCGGCCCAAGAAAATGGTTTGCGTACGAACATCAGATCTCCCTCCCCTTAATTCCTGACTTTTGTGCCCTGAACCGAGTGCCCGGTCCTTGCCGCGCTTTAACTCGCGGACGAGCCATGCCGTGCGGCCACATGGCGTCCTCTGCAACCCCGTTGTCAATCGGACGTTGGGCGACCATTCGGCGCAAGCAGGGAGATTTGTACGATTGTACAAATAAGATGGTCTTGTCAACGAAAAAGCCTTCGTTGCTCAAGCAGTTTGCCGCGACTTTGTTGACGCGGCACTCGAAGAGACGCCACGGCAGCGTGAATGGAGAATCCCGCCTGAATTTGAACATCCCCCGGATGCTTTTTGCCGCTGGGTCCTCCCGGTCATGGGATGATCTCCCTGGTTAGTGAATACGCTATGTATACCATATCGATTAGGACGGCCCTCTCAAGCACGAAATATCACTACTTAATTACCTTCGTGTATACAAAGGAATCTATCCCCGAATAGGCTAATTTTGCTTATTGAGGATTACAGTCCGCCGCTGGCGCCCGTTCGGCGTTCCATCACACGTGCCCGATCGGGCACGACGTAGAAGATGCATATGCGTTTCCGTTCGCTTTCGATCGCTGCCGTCGTCGCCCTGCTGGCTTCGAATCTTGCAGGCTGCGGCACGGTCAACGAAAAGCTCTCCCCCAGCATAGGCGATTACATCCCGCAATGGGCCGGTGGCCTGCCGGCCAATGCCCCGCCGCGCCCCGGCACGCCGCAATACGAAGCCTACATGAAGGAACGTGAACGCAAGTGGCTGATGCCCGCGGCAGATCGCGAGAAGGAAGAGCAGGCGCAGAAGGGCGCAATGGGCGCGACGTCCGGGAACGCGGTGCGCTGAAGGCGCGAATGGCGAATAAGGAGTGGCGAATAAGTCCGCTCTTTTCTGTTCGCTACTCGCCACCCACCATTCGCTAGTCTACGAACACCACCGTCTTGCGGCCGTTGAGGATGACGCGGTCGTTGAGATGGTAGCGGATCGCGCGGGCGAGCACGCGGCGCTCGATATCGCGGCCCTTGCGGACCAGATCCTCCGGCGTATCGCGATGGCTGATGCGCTCGACGTCCTGGTCGATGATCGGGCCCTCGTCGAGATCGCGCGTGACGTAATGCGCGGTGGCGCCGATCAGCTTGACGCCGCGCTCATGGGCCTGGTGATACGGCTTTGCGCCCTTGAAGCCCGGCAGGAATGAATGGTGGATGTTGATGCAGCGGCCGGAAAGCTTCGCCGACAGATCGTCCGACAGGATCTGCATGTAGCGGGCGAGCACGACGAGATCGGTGCCCGTGCCGGCGACGAGGTCGAGGATCTGCGCCTCCTGCTCGCGCTTGGTCTCCTTGGTCACAGGCAGGTGGTGGAACGGAATGCCGCCGAAATCGAGCCCGGCATAAACCTCGCGCGGATGGTTGGAAACGATCGCGGTGGGGATCATCGGCAATTCGCCGGTGCGCCAGCGATAGAGGATGTCGACCAGGCAGTGGTCGGACTTCGACACCAGCAGCATCACCTTGCGATGCGCGGCGCGGTCGCGCATCTGCCATTCCATGCCGAAACGTTCGGCAATCGCGGCAAAGCCGGTCTGGAGCGGCGACAGTTCCACGGCGAGATCAGCCGCGGTGAACACCACGCGCATGAAGAACTTCTTGGTCTCGACGTCGTCGAACTGCTGGGCGTCGAGAATGTTCTGCCCGTTGTGGGCCAGGAACGTCGACACCGCCGAGACGATGCCGGGGCGATCCGGACAGGACAGGGTCAGGACGTATTGATGATAAGGCATGGCTCTTGATGAAGGTTTTGGGCAAACGAGGCGGAACGACCCGCGATTTGCGCCCCGCTCTAGCACTGACCCACTCTTGCGCCAATCCCGGGCGCAGAGTCAGGATGAACGTACCATTGCGATTTTGACCGGAGCACGCCCATGGCCGACCGCTTGAACGGCACCCGCATCCTGATCCTGGAAACGCGTGAGGAGGCGCAGTTTGCGAAGCTTCTGGCCGAGCAAGGCGCCGAGGTCGTGCAGTGCCCGATGTTCACCATCCGCGACGTGCCGGACCCGGCGGCGGTCGAGGCCTGGATCCGCCGCGCCATCGACAAGCCGTTCGACGACCTCGTGTTGATGACCGGCGAAGGCCTGCGGCGGATCATGAAGCTCGCCGTCGCTCGTGGGCTCGATCAGGCTCTCGTGGCAGCGCTTGCCAAATCACGAAAATTCACCCGCGGCCCGAAGCCCGGCCGGGCGCTGCGCGAGGTTGGCCTCGATGCGCAGCAGACCACGGAGAAGCCGACCACCGATGGCGTGATCGAGATGCTGGGCGGGCTCGACCTGAAGGGCCACCGTCTCGGTCTGCAGCTCTATCCGGACAAGGACCACAGCGCGCTGACCGGCGCGCTCGCCGCGCAAGGCGCCGAGGTCGATACCGTGCTGCCCTATGTCTACGATTCCAAGGCGGCAGATGCCAATATCATCGCCGCGATCGACGAAATGGCCGAGGGGCGGATCGATTCCATCGCGCTGACCAATCTCGGCCAGGTCCGCCGACTGTTCGAGGCCGCGAAGGCGCACAGCAGCGAGGCGCGCCTTCGCGCTGGGCTCGAACGGACGCTGATTGCTTCAGTCGGCCCGGCGGTCTCGGGCGAGCTCGCCGCGCACGGATTGCGCACTGATGTCTCGCCGGTGGAAGATCATTATTTCATGCGCCCACTGATCTCGGCGATGGCTGCGGCGCTCGCCGAGAAACGAGCGAGGGTGGCGGGTTAATCGCCAAGATGCCTAAAGCGCGATGAGATTAGGATGAATCGTCATCGCGCTTTAGGTTATTGTTTGAGCATGATCTTTTCGGAAAACCGCTGCGCACTTTTCCGGATCATGCTTTAGCCTGCCACCTGCGAGGCGGCCGACATCAGCTCCTGTGGGCTCGGCGCTCCGAACATGCGCTGGCCGCCACCGGGAACCTCGGTGAACGTCCAGCGCACGATCCCCTCCCGGTCGAGCAGGAACTGGCCAAACAGCTGCCCCGTGCCTGTTGCCGCCATACGCTGGTCGGCTTCAGTCATCTCGTAACCGTCCTTCTTGTTGAGGTACTCCGCGGCTGCCGGCCGGTTCATCGGGCTGGGCAGCTCGCCGGGCATATCCACTTGCATGCTCATGACCGCGTCCATGCCCACCTTGCGTGGCCACTCCGTTTCGTTCTCCGTGAACTCGATGTTAGGGAGGCCAAATGCGCGGTGCGAGACCCGATCGGGGTCGGACGCGGCGAGCAGATTGGGCAATGGATGATAGCGGAAATAGAGCCGCGCCCGGTCGATCGGCGTGTTGACGACCGTGAGACTTTCGATCCCCTTCCCGCGCAGCGCGCCATCAAGCTGCGCCTGCGCCGCGATATGGCGCCGGCAGAACGGGCAGTGCAGACCACGAAACAGGCCCACCAGTATTGGACTATGCCCGCGATAATCCTCGAGCGCTATCTTTCCTTCGCGTGTGATGGCGTCCAGCACGATGTTCGGTGCGCGATCGCCCGGCTGAAGTGTTCCATCTACATGACGGTCTGACATGGTTGAACTCCCTGGCTAGTCAAGGAACGGCAGTACGATCAGCCCTGCGGGATCGAGCCCGTGCCGGGCGCAGACATCATGGGCCAGCGCGAAATACCGCTCGGCCTCGGGCATGTCGCCTCGATCAAGATTCAGTGTCGCAAGACCATCATAGCATGGAAACAGCTGCTGCGGCTCGCCGGTCTCGCTCGCCACCTCGATGGCCTCGTTGTAGCAGCGCGCGGCCATGTCGGGGCGGAAGTGGCATTGATGGATTTGCCCGAGCACGATCAAAGGTACCGGGAGATGCTCGCGCTGATCGAGCGCGCGGTCGATCTCGATCGCCTTTTCGGCAGCCGGCACCCCCTCCTCGGTACATCTGTCCGTGAAGGTGCAACAGGCGACGGCAAGGTTGGCCAGAAGGCGCGCCTGGAAGCCGAGATCGCCGATACGATTCGCGACATCGAGGCCGCGCCGGCAAACCGCCATGGCTTGCGCCGGGTCGATGATCGTGTAGAGCACGCCAAGGTTGGTGTAGCCGCGGCACGCCACGTTGAGGAGGCCGGCGGTCTCGGCTGCCGCGACACTTTGCTCCACCTCGTTCACCGCCTCCTGGTTTCGCCCAAGCCGCGCCAGCGCGACCGCCTTGGTGTTGAGCGCCTCCGCAATGGCGCGCGCCGCCTCGAGACCCGCTTGCTCGTCCGCGTTCGCCGGCACCGACCGCGCGTAGCCGAGCGCTTCGTCGGCCCACCGCGCGGCGGCGACGTGATCGCCCACGCGAAACGCGAGACGGCCGCGCTCCTGGAGGAGGTGCGCCCACTCGATCGGCGCGTCGGTCCCGCCGAGCCGTTCTGCCGCCTCGGCATAGCGCTCCTCTGCCCTGATGCGCTTGCCGGCGTCCCATAGCAATCCGCCGAGCTTGCGAAGAATTCGCGCTTCTGCGATGCGGTCCCCGGCCGTGCGGTGCCCTTCCAGCGCGCTCTGATAGTGCTCCTCGGCCGTGCTTCGCCGGCCAACCGCGCGACTGAGGTCCGCGATGCGCTCGTACAGAACGAGGCGCTCCGGCGACCGTTCGCCGCCGCTCAGGAGCACGGCAAGGGATTGCTGGTAGAAGCGGATGGCATCGTCGTTGGCATAGCTCGCGCGTGCGCGATCGCCGGCCGCGCGCAGATAGCGCGCGCCCTTCGGCTTGCTTGCGCTCAGGCTGAAATGGTGTCCGAGCTGGATGAGGTCTTCGAGCCGCTCCGGCTCGCTGCCATAGAGCCGCTCCAGAGCGGCACCAATGCGTCCATGGAGCTCGACCCGACGCTGCAAGAGCAGGTTCTGATAGATCACGTCCTGAAGCATGGTCTGCGTGAAGCGATAGGTCCGCAGCGACATCGAGCTCGAGCCCGCGACCTCCTCGATGAGCTCGGCGTCGCACAGAAGTTCGAGCCCTGCTTCGACCCTTGCCGGCTCGGTTGCCGCCGCACCGAGAACAGCCGTATCAAAGCGCGGACCGATCACCGCGGCCTCCTGGGCCACCTGGCGTACCTGATGCGGCAACCGGTCGAGGCGCGCCAGCAACAACGCCTGAATGCTTGCTGGAATATCGGCTGCAGCTTCATCCGATTTCATCCGCCACTGCGCGCCGTCACGCTCCAGGGCCCCGCCTTCGATGAGACCGCGGATGATCTCCTCGAGGAAAAGCGGATTTCCGCCTGCGCGATCGAGGATTCGGGTGAACAAATGTCCCGGCGGTTCCCGCCAACCGTAACTGAAATACGCCGCGAGCAGCCTTCGTCCGTCAGCATCGCCAAGCGGAGGCAGCCGAATGGTCGTGTGACTGATCCTGCTCGAACCGAACTGATCCACCAGCGCTGGCCGATGTGTAAACAACAGCATCAGCCGCGTCCGCTCCAGCCGGTCCATCAGGAACCGCAACGCTTCAAGCGACACCGCGTCAGCCCAATGCAGATCCTCGACGATGATCAGGAGCGGCGACAAGGCGAGGCGCCGTTCGAAGATGGTACGGATCGCGAAAAAGATCTGCCGCCGGAGCTGTTCCGGTTCGACGTGCCTCAGCACGGCGTTGGGATCGCCAAGGCCAAGAACGTGCAAGTAGAGAGGCATCAGGCGGTCGGCCTCCTCGGCCGCGAGGCCGAACTCCGAGAGCGCTTCCGCAACTTTCGTCTCTGCCTCCGCGGCGCCCGCCTTCTGTGCAATGCCATAGGCGCTACGCAGCACGGCGGCGAGTGCTCCGTAGGACTGTTCGCCGAGCGGCGAGCAGACCGCCCGTCGGATCGCCACGCCTGCGAAACGATCCTCATCGCGGATGCGGGCGACGAATTCGTTCACCAGCCGCGTTTTCCCAATGCCCGCTTCGCCAACCAGCCGCACCAGTTGAGCCGCGCCGCCGCACGCGCGATCAAGGCTGCCGATCAGGCGCGCAAGCTCGGCGTCGCGCCCGATCAGTGGTGCATCGAGGCCCAACGTGTCGAGGCCGCGTGCCGCGCGGGGCGTATCGAGCGGTCCCTTTAGACGATGGACCAGAACGCTGCCCATCTTGCCCTTGAGCGAGATCTCTCCGAGCGAGTCATAGGAGAACGCATGCCGCGTCAGACGGTGGGTCAACGGCCCGACCAGCACCTCGTCCGGAGACGCCATCGACTGCAATCGTTGCGCCGTATTCACGGTATCGCCGGTCACCGAATAGGATTTGGCAACGCCCACGCCTAACCCACCCGCGACGACATGGCCGGTGTTGATGCCGACATGGAGCTGCAAAGGTGAACCGGCATAGGCCTTCGCGCGCTCGCTGAGGCGCGCCGTCCGGCTGATCATGTCGAGGGCGGCGCAGACCGCCCGCTCGGGGTCGTCCTCGTGCGCAGTCGGCGCACCAAACAGCGCGAGCAGCGCGTCGCCGATGAACTTGTCCACGAAGCCGCCAAAGCTCTGCACCGCGGCCGTCAACTCCTCGAACAACTGGTTCTGAAGCGTCTGCATGACCTCTGGGTCGAGCCGCTCGCTCATCGCGGTGAAGCCGCTAAGGTCGGCAAACAGCACGGTTATGGTGCGGCGGTTTGCTTCGCTATCGACGTTGTCCGACTGCGGTCGAAATGCGTGTTGAGCCGTCTGCAGGAGCGGTGGCGAAGACGATCTGATTGGGAGTGTCGCCGGGCTCGTCTGCGCCGATGCCTGTCCGCCGTCGTTGGTGGTCCTGCTGATGAGGGAGCCGCATTTCGGGCAGTAGACAAAATCCGGTGCACATGGAAAGCCGCAGCCAGGGCACGCGTTCGGCTGCTTCGTGCCGCACTTCGGGCAGAAGGCAAAGCCGCTCTGAACCTCGAAACCACAACCCGAGCAGTTCATGGCTCAAGACCTCGCGGAAGCCGCGATGGCGCGATCTGCTGGCCCCTACCGAATGGGTCCCAGGATGCAGACCAGAATGGGCTCTGCGCACCGGAAGAGCAAGCGGCGGTAGCCTACCTCTCTGTATGGGCGACGAAGCATGCTGCGGGCGCACTGGCGGACCGCACGTCGTCGGCAAAGCATGGTGGCATGCGGTAGCGTCAATTGACAGGGCCATCGCCGGGGCTACCCTTCCAAACAGAAGAACAAATAAAAGAGGGCAGGGAATCGCCGTGAAACCCGTCATCGCATCTTGAGCACATCCGCACGACCTTCCGCGCTCGCGCCATTCCGCATCCGCAACTATCGCTTCCAGTGGCCGTCCGACCTGCTCACCTCCTGGGCGTTCGAGGTCGAGACGCTGGTGCTCGGCTGGTACATCCTGGTCGAGACCGGCTCGGTGCTGCTGCTCACCGTGCTTGCATCACTCCAGTTCGTCGGGACACTGGTCGCGCCGGTATTCGGTATGATCGGCGACCGCATGGGTCATCGCGACCTGCTGGTCGCGATGCGTCTTGCCTACACGGCGCTATCGTCGACCATCATGGTTCTGGCGTTGACCGGTCATTTGTCGCCGCTGAGCGTCATGATCATCGTCGCGATCATGGGCCTGATTCGCCCCTCCGACCTCGGCGTCCGGGGGGCGCTGCTTGCCGAGATCATGCCGGCGGAGCAACTGGTCGGCGCCATCAGCGTTGCGCGCACCACCCAGGACAGCGCCCGCATCGCCGGAGCATTGACGGGCGCCGGACTGTTCGCCGTCCTCGGCATTGGCCTCGTATATGTGGCGATCGCCTGTCTCTACCTCGTGGCTGCGCTGCTCATGCTCTGCCTGACCCGGCCGAAAAGGACCCTCATCACGAGCGATCTCCCGGCCAACAGTCACGCCGTTTCCCGACTATTTGGCGACCTCAAGGAGGGGATCGTCTACGCCTGGAACGGCCCGGGAATGCGCGCGGCGCTGTGCGTCGCCTTCCTGGCCAATCTCACCGCATTTCCTTTCACCGGAGGATTGCTGCCCTACATCGCGCGGGAGATATTTCAGACCGACCAGACCGGCCTCGGCTATCTCTCGGCGAGCTTCGCCGTCGGCTCGCTGACCGGCTCCATCACGCTGAGCCTCGTCAGCGGATTGCGCATTGCCCGGCTCCTGATCGGCGCGACGCTGGCCTGGTACGCCATGCTGCTGGTGTTCGTCGAGATCAGGACCATGCCGGTGGCGATGGCCTGCCTCGTCCTCGCCGGTATTGCGCAGAGCATGTCGATGATCTCGGCAGCCGTGATCCTGATGCGGACGGCCAGCGCACATCTGCGCGGTCGCGTCATGGGCGTCCGCATGATGGTGATCTACGGCCTGCCACTCGGACTGCTCGCGGCCGGCAGCCTGATCGATGTCATCGGCTACTCCGCGACGGGATCGCTTTATGCCGCCGCAGGCATCATCGCGATGCTGGCGATCGCGATCCGCTGGCGCGCCGACCTCTGGCCGGTGCACGCCCCCGCCAACGCGCGCTAATCCCCGTAGCTGCGCAGCCGCTCGATAGCGAGGATGGTGACGCCGCCATATTCCAGCCGCAGCAGCCCCTCTTTCTCCAGCCGGTTCAGCGCGCGGTTGGCGTTTTGGCGGGACATGCCGGAGAGCGCGCCGATCTCCTCCTGGGTGATCTCCAGATGCGCGGTCGATTCGGGATAGAGGATCGGGTTGAACAGCGAGGCAATGCTGCGGGCAAGGCGGGCGGTGGCGTCAAGCGTGCGGTTGACCTCGAGCATGCCGATGAACTGGCCAAGCCGCTCGTTGAGCTGGCGGACCAGGAAGCGGTTGAAGCCGACGCTGTTCTCGAACAGCCACATGAAGGCGCTGCGTTCCATCAGCGCGACCCGGCTGTCGCGCAGCGCGACCACGTCATAGCGTCGCGGCTCGTTCTTGAGCACGCTGCCTTCGCCGAACCAGGCGCCTGCCGTCAGCCCGGCAAGACTGGTCTCCTTGCCGTCGCGCGACACGCCGCCCATCCGGGCGAGGCCAAAGACCATGCCGGCCCAATAGTCGAAGGTATCGCCGCGCATGAACACGGTCTCGCCGGTGCCGTAGGACCGCTCACTGACTCCGGCGCGTGCGACCTCGATCTCGGCCTCCGTGAGTTCGCGCGACCAGGCGGCGATGCGCTTCAGATGATCCTCTGAAATCATGATGGAGAGGCCAGCCGCACCGTTTCGTCACTCCGCGCTTCTGTTGCACTGCAACATGATCACCTCGGCGGCCATCCGACGAAAGATGGACGCCGCACCCGCCCGAAAAACTTTGTCACCGAATTGTCAGGCCGAAGACATTTCAAAATAGCGCTTTCCCGTATTGAGAGCCACCTTGGGCGATGCGGCTTTTGATCCCTGATGGGAACGAAGGCGGCGCGGGGTCCGGTCGAGACCAATGGCTGCATGGCCTCACCGGGACGACCGTACTAGGATCGTTCGAAAACAACGGATGAAGAGCGCCACTGAATGCGCCATCACCGGGAGGGATTTGTTTGTGGCTAGTCTCGAAGTGCGCGGCGTGTCCTTGCGATTCGGTGGCGTCCGTGCGCTGACCGATGTCAGCTTCGCCATCAGGGAAGGCGAGCTGTTCTCGATCATCGGCCCCAACGGCGCCGGCAAGACCTCGATCGTGAATTGTATTTCCGGTCGCTACAAGCCGACTGAAGGCCAGCTCTTCTACCAGGGCCGCGACATTACCGGTTTGACGCCGACTGCCCGCGCCTCGCTCGGCATCGGCCGCACCTTCCAGAATCTGGCGCTGTTCCACCATATGAGCGTGCTCGACAACATCATGGTCGGCCGCCATCACCTGCTGAAGAACAATTTCCTCACGGGTTCGCTGTACTGGCTCACCGGCGCGCGCAAGGAGGAGCTCGAGCACCGGCGCAAGGTCGAGGAGATCATCGACTTCCTCGATCTCCAATCGGTGCGAAAAGCCACCGCCGGCACCCTCTCCTACGGCCTGCGCAAGCGCGTGGAGCTCGCCCGCGCCATGGCGCTGGAGCCGCGCCTCATCCTCCTCGACGAGCCCATGGCCGGCATGAACTTCGAGGAGAAGGAAGACATGGCCCGCTACATCGTCGATCTCAACGAGGAGTTCGGGATGACGGTGGTGATGATCGAGCACGATATGGGCGTGGTGATGGACATCTCCCACCGCGTCATGGTGCTGGATTTCGGCAAGAAGATCGCCGAAGGCGATCCCGCGGCGGTCCTCGCCGATCCCCACGTCAAGCGCGCCTACCTTGGCGAAGAAGACGAGGTGCTGGTCGATCCGGACGACGCCACGCCGGCGCAGGAGAGCGCGGCATGATGGATTATGCAGGACGCGTCGCGCAGGCCGACACCTATCCCAAGATGCTCCGGCTCAACGCGAAGGAGCATGGCAACGAGATCGCGCTGCGCGAGAAGGATCTCGGGCTCTGGCGCCTGTTCACCTGGAACGATTACCAGACGCGGGTGCGCGACTTCGCGCTCGGGCTCGTCGAGCTCGGCCTCGGCCGCGGCGACGTCATCGGCATCATCGGCGACAACCGGCCGGACTGGGTCGCGGCTGAAATCGCGACCCATGCCGTTGGCGGGCTGAGCCTCGGGCTCTATCGCGACGTGCTGGACGAGGAAGCCGCCTATCTCCTGACCTATGGCGAGGCACAGCTCGTCTTCGCCGAGGACGAGGAGCAGGTCGACAAGCTGCTCGCGCTTGCCGAGCGCGTGCCGAAGCTGAAGCACATCATCTATTCCGATCCGCGCGGCATGCGGAAATATGACGATCCTCGGCTGATGTCGGCGGAAAAATTCGCCGAGCTCGGCCGCACGCGCGCCGCTCGGGAGCCAGAGCTTTACGACCGGCTCGTGGATGCGACCAACGGTGAGGACGTCGCGATCCTCTGCACGACGTCGGGCACCACCTCGCACCCGAAGCTCGCGATGCTCGCCGCCGGCCGCGTGCTCGGCCATTGCGCGACCTATCTCGCCTTCGATCCGAAGGGACCTGACGACGAGTACGTCTCGGTGCTGCCGCTGCCCTGGATCATGGAACAGGTTTACGTGCTTGGCAAAGGCCTGTTGTGCCGGATGAAAATCAACTTTGTCGAAGAGCCCGACACCATGATGAACGATCTGCGCGAGATCGCGCCGACGTTCGTGCTGTTCGCGCCGCGCGTCTGGGAATCGATCGCCGCCGATGTCCGCGCCAAAGTGATGGACGCAACGCCGTTGAAGCAGCGTCTGTTCGACGTCGGAATGAAATCGGGTCTCGCCGCACTCGCGCAGGGTAAGCGCTCGGGTTTTGCCGATGCGATCCTGTTCCGCGCGCTGCGCGACCGGCTCGGTTTCACCCGCCTGCGCTCAGCCGCGACCGGCGGCGCGGCGCTCGGCCCTGATACATTCAAGTTCTTCCAGGCGATGGGCGTGCCGCTGCGCACGCTCTACGGCCAGACTGAGCTGCTAGGGGCCTATACGCTGCATCCCGAGGGCAAGGTCGATCCTGACACGACAGGCGTACCGATGGCCGACAGCGTCGAGATCCGGATCGACAATGCCGACGTGCACGGCGTCGGCGAGATCGTGGTGCGGCACCCCAACATGTTCCTCGGCTATTACAAGAACCCCGAGGCCAGCGTCGCCGACATCAAGGACGGCTGGATGTGTTCCGGCGATGCCGGCTATTTCAATGACAACGGTCAGCTCGTCGTCATCGACCGCATCAAGGATCTCGCCGAGACCTCGCGCGGCGAGCGCTTCTCGCCGCAGTTCATCGAGAACAAGCTGAAGTTCTCGCCCTATATCGCGGAGGCCGTGGTGCTGGGCGCCGGCCGCGACGCGCTCGCCGCCATGATCTGCATCCGCTACTCCATCATCTCGAAATGGGCGGAGAAGAACCGACTCTCGTTCACGACCTACAGCGACCTCGCCTCGCGGCCTGAGGTCTACGCGCTGCTTCAGAAGGAGGTCGAGACCGTCAACGCCACGCTGCCGCCGGCGCAGCGCATCTCACGCTTCCTGCTGCTCTACAAGGAGCTGGATGCCGATGACGGCGAGCTCACCCGCACCCGCAAGGTGCGCCGCGGGGTCATCAACGAGAAATACGCAGGGATCATCGACGCCATCTACCGCGGCGATGCCGACATCCCCGTCGACACCGTGATCCGCTTCCAGGACGGCACCACGCAGCGCGTCCGCACGACACTACGCGTGGTGGATTTGGGCGGGCATGGGCACATGGCGGAGGCTGCGGAGTGAGCTCGCTTCCGACCCAGCGCGCGATGCCAACCGATGCGCCCTCTCCCCTTGTGGGAGAGGGCATCTCCGCAGCCAACCACACCCTCACTCGGGTGAGGGGTCCTCTCTCCACACGGTTGCTGCCGAGACAACCCCTCACCCGTCTTCGCTTCGCGAAGCCACCCTCTCCCACAAGGGGAGAGGGGAAGAGCGCGCCGGATTTGTCAGCGAGCATATCTGCATGAACACCGCCTTCCTCTTCCAGCTCCTCGTCAACGGCCTCGTAGTCGGTACGCTCTACGGTGTGGTCGCGATGTCGTTCGTGCTGATCTACAAGGCGACGCAGGTCGTCAATTTTGCGCAAGGCGAGCTGCTGCTGGTCGGCGCATGGGTATGCTGGGCGCTGCTGGCAAAATACCAGGTGCCGTTCTGGATCGGCATGCCGATCACGCTGGTGTTCATGTTCGTGTTCGGTATCGCGGTCCAGGTCTTGATCCTGCGGCCGATGATCGGCGAGCCCATCATCTCGGTCATCATGGTGACGATCGGCCTCTCCACCGTGCTCCAGGCGACGCTGAAATGGATGTTCGGCGTCAATCCGCAGCCGTTCCCGCGCGTGTTCGAGAGCCAATCGGTCAGCCTGTTCGGCCTCCAAATCCAGACCGTCTACGTCATGAGCCTCGTGGTGTCGGTCGCGATGATGATCGGCATGGCATGGTTCTTCCGCGCCTCCAAATATGGCCTTGCGATGCGGGCCACCGCATTCAACCAGCAGGTCGCGCAGTCGCTCGGCATTTCTGTGAAAAGCGTGTTCGCGATGGCCTGGGCAATCTCGGCGACGGTGTCGGCCGTCGCCGGCGTCGTCGTTGCAGTCGTGAACGGCGTATCCTCGGGCCTTGCGGCCTACGGCATAAAAGTGTTTCCGGCGGCGATCCTCGGCGGGCTCGATTCCGTCGGCGGCGCCGTGCTCGGCGGCATCATCATCGGGCTACTCGAAAACGTCGCGCAATATGTCGACAGCGAGTACCTGCACTGGGGCAACCTCTACGAGATCGCGCCGTTCTACGTCCTCATCATCGTGCTGATGATCAAGCCCTACGGCCTGTTCGGCACCCACGACATCGAGCGGATCTAACCCATGGCCGGCCCTGCCCTCATCCCTGCTGGTGATTTCCGCACCACTTATGCCGCGGACACCACGATCTTCCCGACCACGACCAGCCGCAATTTTGCGATCGCCGGCGTGCTGCTGCTGTGCCTCGCACCGCAATTCTTCAGCGGCTACTGGCTCAGCATTTTGATCCAGATCGGCATCTTCTCGATCGCGGCGTTGGGCCTCAATATCCTGGTCGGCTTCACCGGCCAGATCTCGATCGGCCACGCCGCGTTCTTCCTGCTCGGCGCCTTCACCTCGGCCTATATCTCCAACAACGCGCCGATTCCGGTGTTCTTCGCAATCCCGCTCGCCGGCATCGTCACCGCGCTGGTCGGGCTGATCTTCGGCATTCCGGCGGCGCGGCTGAAGGGGCTCTATCTCGTCATCGCGACGCTGGCCGCGCAATACATCCTGCTCGACTTCTTCTCGCGCGCCGAATGGTTCTCGGGCGGATCGGTGCCGGCGAGCGCCGAGCCGTTCTCGATTCTGGGCTACACGCTACGCGGCGACAGGCAGTATTTCTACGTCGTGCTGGCCTATGTGCTGGCGAGCTACATCCTCGTCACCAATCTGATGCGCACGCGGGACGGCCGCGCGCTGGTGGCGATCCGCGACCATTATCTCTCCGCGGAGATCATGGGCATCAACCTCACCAAGTACCGCACGCTATCGTTCGGCCTCGCCGCGTTCTTCGCCGGCATCGCCGGTGCGCTCTATGCGCATTACCAGCTCGTGGTCTCCCAGGAAGGTTTCGGCATCGAGCGCTCGATCCTGTTCCTGGCCATGATCATTATCGGCGGCACCGGCTCGATCATGGGCACGCTGATGGGAACCGCCTTCGTGGTGCTGTTGCCGGAATCGATGGAATTCCTCAGCCTACATTTGAAGGGCGGCGCGATCGACAAGGCGCTCTCGCTCAACACCAACATCACCTTCCTGCGCGAGATCGCGATCGGGGTGATCATCATCGCGTTCCTGATGTTCGAGCCCGATGGGCTCGCGCATCGCTGGCGGCAGATCAAGGCTTATTGGAAACTCTACCCGTTCTCGCATTGAGCGCGGAAACTTCACTTAAACAATAACAGGAGGAACCGACCCCATGACGATGAAGTCCCTTTTGAGCACCGCATCACTCGCGCTTGCGATCGCCGTATTCTCGGCAAGCGCGCAGGCGCAGATCGCGCTCGGACATCTTGCCGATTATTCCGGCGGCACCTCCGACGTCGGCACGCCCTATGGACAGGCCGTCGCCGATACCTTCGCCTGGGTCAACAAGAACGGCGGCGTCGGTGGCAAGCAGCTCAACGTCGACACCAACGACTATGGCTATCAGGTGCCGCGGGCGATCGCGCTCTACAAGAAGTGGTCGGCGCCGGACTCGAAGGTCGCTGCGATCATGGGCTGGGGCACCGCGGACACCGAGGCACTGACCGGCTTCCTCGCGCAGGACAAGATTCCCGACATGTCCGGCTCCTATGCCGCCGCGCTGACCGATCCCGAAGGCGTCAGCGGCAAGGCCAAGCCCGCTCCTTACAATTTCTTCTATGGCCCGAGCTATTCGGATTCGCTGCGCGCGATGCTGATGTGGGCGGCCGAGGACTGGAAGGCCAAGGGCAAGTCCGGCAAGCCGAAATTCGTGCACATGGGCGCCAACCATCCCTATCCGAACGCGCCGAAGGCCGCCGGCGAAGCCATGGCACAGGAGCTCGGCTTCGAGGTGCTGCCGCCGCTGGTGTTCGCGCTCGCGCCGGGTGACTACAGCGCACAGTGCCTCAGCCTGAAATCTTCGGGCGCCAACTACGCCTATCTCGGCAACACCGCGGCCTCCAACATCTCGGTGATGAAGGCCTGCAAGACCGCGGGCGTCGAGGTCCAGTTCCTCGGCAATGTTTGGGGCATGGACGAGAACGCCGCCAAGACCGCGGGCGATGCTGCGAACGGCGTGATCTTCCCGCTGCGCACCGCTGTGAGCTGGGGCGGCGATGCGCCCGGCATGAAGACCCTGATGGAGATCTCCAAGATGTCCGATCCCACCGGCAAGGTCTATCGCCCCGTGCACTACGTCGCGGCCGTCTGCTCGGCGCTGTACATGAAAGAAGCGCTCGATTGGGCCGCCAAGAACGGCGGCGCCACCGGGGAGAACGTCGCCAAGGGTTTCTACCAGAAGAAGAACTGGGTGCCGGCCGGGATGGACGGCGTCTGCAATCCCTCGACCTGGACCGACAAGGACCACCGCGGCACGCTGAAGGTCGACCTCTATCGCACCAAGGTCTCAGGTGCGACCGACGGCGACCTCAACGACCTCATGGCCAAGGGCACGATCAAGCTCGAGAAGGTCAAGACCGTCGAACTGCCGCGCAAGCCGGAATTGCTGGGGTGGTGAGCCCGCGGCTCGCCTCACGCACCATCGTCATCCCCCGCGAAGGCGGGGGATCCAGTACGCCGCGGCATATCCGTGAAACTTCGGCGTCTCTGGAATACTGGGTCGCCCGGTCAAGCCGGGCGACGACAGTGGAGAGTTATGAAGCATGAGCCAGACCGCCGAAGCAACGCGCCCCAACCCCAGCCTCGTGCCCGCCCCGCCCCTCCTCAGCGTGCGCAACATCGAGGTCGTCTATGACGACGTTATCCTGGTGCTGCGCGGGCTCAGCCTCGATGTGCCCAATGGCGCGATCGTGGCGCTGTTAGGCGCCAACGGCGCCGGGAAGTCGACGACGCTGAAGGCGATCTCGGGCCTACTCAAGACCGAGGACGGCGAGGTGACGCGTGGCGAGATCCTGTTCGAGGGCGACCGCATCAACGGCATCGATCCCGACAAGATCGTGCGCCGCGGCATCTTCCAGGTGATGGAGGGCCGGCGCATCGTCGCCGACATGACCTCGCTGGAGAACCTCAGGCTCGGCGCCTTCACGCGCAGGGATCGCGAGGTCGATGCCGACCTCGACATGGTCTTCAACTACTTCCCGCGCCTGAAGGAACGCACCGGCCTTGCCGGTTATCTCTCGGGCGGTGAGCAGCAGATGCTTGCGATCGGCCGCGCGCTGATGGCGCGTCCGAAGATGATCTTGATGGACGAGCCGTCCATGGGGCTGTCGCCGCTGCTGGTGAAGGAGGTGTTCTCGATCATCCAGAAGATCAACCGCGACCTCGGCGTCACCATCCTGCTGGTCGAGCAGAACGCGCGCGCCGCACTCTCGGTGGCGAGCCACGGCTACATCATGGAGCAAGGCAAGGTCGTGCTCGACGGCACCGCGGACGAATTGCGCGACAACGAGGACGTCAAGGAATTCTACCTCGGCGGCGCCGGCGACCAGCGCAAGAGCTTCAAGAACCTGAAGAGCTTCAAGCGGCGCAAGCGCTGGCTGTGATCCACGACGAGCCTAGCCCAGCACCTGTTCCGCTTCCGTGACTGCGCAGAGAACATGATAGAACGACGACGCAGGAATGGTGTCGATCAGCGATTTGCCGTCGCGGTCGAACTGATCGTACCAGCCGCCCTTCACGGGATGGCTGAGATAATGCCGTTCGAGCCTCGCCAGCGCTGCGCGCGCCTCATCCGCCGCGCCCGCCTCGCCGGACTCGGCTTGCGCGATCCACGCCTTCGCGATCTCGGTCTGCGGCCACAGCCGACGCGTGCTGCGGCTGATGTTGCCGGCGTCATCGCCCACGTCGATCAGGCAGCCCGTGGCCTCGTCGCGGTAGCGCAGCGAGGTCGCCAGCAGTTCGGCGCGCCGCTGTCCGGTCGGGCATCCCGTGATGCGTTCGAAACCCTTCAGAAGCCAGACCCATTCCGCCTGGTGACCCGGCTCGACGCTGATCGGCTCGATCTTCGACCAGTCCTCCTCGAAATACTCGCCGAGCACGCACTTCCGCTTGTCATAGAGATTGGCGAGGAACAGCGCAAAGAACTCGCCGGCGCGATTCTGGAACGACAGATCGTGGGTGGCGTCGAAGCAAGCGATCATCGCCTCGAACAGATGCATGTGCGGGTTCTGCCGGCGCGGCAGCGAGACCGGAAGGCCTTCGTGGACGCCACCATGCGGCGAGCGCAGATGGCCGTCGAGGAAGGCGAGCAGCGCGTCGATCTCGGCGCGGACCTGCGCATCCTGGTCGAACGCGTAGACCGTCGCGAGCGCAAACAGGATGAAGGCGTGGTCATAGGCATCGCGGCGGGCATCCAGCACCGCCCCCTCCGGCGTCAGCCGGTGCACATAGCCGGGCCGGCCGTCCGGCGCCTTCGCTCTGGCCAGCAGATGCTCCAGCCCCTTCAGCGCGATGGCGCGCCCCTCGGGGTACCAGCCCATCTGCGCGGCCTTGGCGTAGCAATAGATCTGGCGCGCCTGCACGAACACGCGCCGCGGCGCCGCCGCGTCCGCCGTGCCGTCGCGGTGCAGCCGGTCGATGAAACCGCCCGTGGTGTGATCCCAGCCGACGGTCGACCACAGCGGCAGCGCCTCCTCGATCATGCGGCGCTTCAGGCGCGCGACGACGTCCGTCGCCTCGTTCGCCGCAATAATTCTTTCGTCCGCCATCGGGTCCTCTTCAAGCCTCGCCAATGGCCGTCTGATACCGATGCCAGCGGCGGCGTGCAACGGACCATGTCAACCCGGAAAGATCAGCCATGACCGCCCATTACGACGCCCTCGAGACGCGCGACCAGGGCGAGCGCGAGGCCGAGCTGTTTTCCCGGCTGCCGGAGGTCCTGCGCGGCGCGATGGCCGCTCCAGCCTATGCCGAGCGGCTGAGGGGCCTCGACCCCGCCTCAGTGCGGTCTAGAGAGGCGCTGGCGAGCCTGCCGGTGCTGCGCAAATCGGAATTGCCGGCCCTGCACAAGGCCTCTACGCCCTTCGGCGGCTTCGTGGCGGCCGCGCCGGGGTCGTTCGCCCGCCTCTTCACCTCCCCTGGGCCCATTTTCGAGCCGGAGGGACGCCAGGCCGACCCCTGGCGCGGCGCACGGGCGCTGTTCGCAGCCGGGTTCCGCCCCGATGATATCGTGCTCAACACCTTCAGCTACCACCTTACCCCGGGCGGCTTCATCTTCGATGCATCGGCACGCGCGCTCGGTTGCGCCGTGATCCCGGCCGGTCCCGGCAATACCGAACAGCAGTTCGAGCTGATCGAGGCTTACCGGCCGGTCGGCTACAGCGGCACGCCGGATTTCCTGAAGATCCTGCTCGACGCCGCAGCAAGCGACGGCCGTGACGTCTCCTCGATCAAGCGCGCACTGGTCTCGGGCGCCGCGTTCCCGCCCTCGCTGCAGGCCGAGATCAAGGCGCGTGGCATCGATGCTTACCAGGCGTTCGGCACTGCCGATCTTGGGCTCATCGCCTTCGAGACCGCCGCGCGTGAAGGCATGGTCGTGAACGAAGACCTAATAATGGAGATCGTCAAGCCCGGCACCGGCGATCCGGTCGCGCCAGGCGACGTCGGCGAGATCGTGGTGACCTCGCTTGATCCGCATCATCCCTGGATCAGACTCGCCCTCGGCGATCTCACCGCGGCGCTGCCCGGCCCGAGTCCGTGCGGGCGCACCAACATGCGCATCAAGGGATGGATGGGCCGCGCCGACCAGACCACCAAGGTCAAGGGCATGTTCGTCCGGCCCGAGCAGGTCGCGGAAATCGGCAAGCGCCATTCCGCGCTCGGAAGATTGCGCCTCGTCGTGACGCGCCAGGGCGAGGTCGATGCGATGACGCTGAGAGCGGAAACCGCGAGCGCGAGCGATACGTTACGGAGGGAGATCGCCGGCACCTTGCGTGCCGTGACGAAGCTCGGCGGCAACGTCGAGTTGGTCAGCCCCGGTGTGCTGCCGAACGACGGCAAGGTGATCGCGGACGAACGGTAATTTGGCGGCCTCCTCGGCAGCGCCTTTGCGACCTCCTTGACAAGTTGTCGGAGGTGAACAAGGGTCGCGAAAACCGGTTGCAGGACCTATGACGACGACATCGAGGCGCCCGGCCGTCTTTTTCGATCGCGACGGCGTCCTCAATCACGACGAAGGCTACCTCTTCGAGGCCAGTAAGTTCAAATGGATGGACGGCGCGCGCGAGGCGGTCAGGCTGGTGAACAAGGCCGGTTATTTCGCCTTCATCGTCACCAACCAGTCGGGCGTCGCCCGCGGCTTCTATCAGGAGAGCGACGTAGACACCCTCCACCGCTGGATGGCAGAGGAACTCGCCGCGGACGGCGCGCATATCGATGCGTTCGAGTACTGTCCGGACCATCCCGAGGCCCCCATCGAGCGCTATCGTCGCGACTGCCACCGACGCAAGCCCAGGCCAGGCATGATCACCGAGCTCATGCAGCGCTTTCCCGTCGCAACCGACAGGAGCTTCCTGATAGGCGATCAAGAGCGCGACTTGGAGGCGGCGCGCGCTGCGGGCATCCGCGGGCTGCTGTTCCGGGAAGGCAATCTCGCGACCTTTGTGCGCGAGGCAATCAACTTGCGCTGAGTGGGGAAGCGTTCCAAGTCGGGGGCCATTTCTGCGATAGGCGCTCATGCATCAGTCCGTTGAGCGCATCGGCACCATAGCCGCTCCCTTGACCAAAGCCTGGGTCCACGAATCCGGAAAAGACACTCACTGCCATGATCCGACCTCCCCTTCCGCGGGAAGAAGACCGGACGTTCAGATACGCATCGCTCGCGAGCAGCGTCGATATTGTGCCGAAAACGCTCAGCCAGCAGGAAATCGCGACCAACAGACCACCCACGAGCCGAGAAACATCAGCTTCTCGACACCGTTCTGGTGCGCGGCCTGCATCACGTTCGCCGCGATCGCAATGTTGTCGTTGACGTCTTCCCGCGCTAGCCGGCGCACCAACGCGCTGCCGACCATACCCCAATGGCCTGCGCTCTGCCTTTCAGCTCAAACTTTGCGGGTGCCATGGGCCGCGTCCCGTTTTGCTTCCGCCAGGTCGCTCGCCATCATCTCCTCGACGAGTTCAACAAATGTCCGCTTCGGCTTCCAGCCGAGGACCTGACGCGCCTTGCTCGCATCGCCAATCAGGAGGTCGACCTCGGTCGGCCGGAAGTAGGCCGGATCGATCTTCACGACCGTCTTGCCGCTCTTTGTGTCAATGCCGACCTCCTCGACGCCCTTGCCGCGCCATCCGATGCTGCGGCCGACCTCCGCAAACGCCACTTCGACGAATTCGCGGACCGAGCGCGTCTCGCCGGTCGCGAGCACGAAGTCGCCGGGATCGTCCACTTGCAGGATCTTGTGCATGCCCTCGACATAGTCGCGGGCGTGGCCCCAGTCGCGCTTGGCATCGAGATTGCCGAGATAGAGCTTACTCTCCAGGCCGACCTCGATGCGGGCAATCCCACGCGTGATCTTCCGCGTCACGAAAGTCTCGCCGCGGATCGGACTCTCATGGTTGAACAGGATGCCGTTGCTGGCGAACATGCCATAGGCCTCTCGATAGTTCACCGTGATCCAATAGCCGTACAGCTTCGCCACACCGTAAGGCGAGCGCGGATAGAACGGAGTCGTCTCCTTCTGCGGCACTTCCTGCACGAGGCCGTAAAGCTCCGACGTCGATGCCTGGTAGAATCGCGTCTCCTTTTCCAAGCCAAGAATGCGAATAGCCTCAAGGAGGCGCAACACGCCGACCGCATCGGCGTTGGCAGTGTATTCCGGGCTCTCAAAACTGACCTGGACGTGGCTTTGGGCGGCGAGATTGTAGACCTCGGTCGGCCGGATCTGCTGCATCAGCCGGATCAAATTGGTGGAATCCGTCATGTCGCCATAGTGCATCAGGAATGGCACGTTGCCGGCGTGCGGATCCTCGTAGAGGTGGTCGACACGCGCGGTGTTGAACGAGGATGACCTGCGCTTGATCCCATGCACGGTGTAGCCGAGGACGAGCAGATATTCGGCGAGATATGCGCCATCCTGCCCGGTGATGCCGGTGATCAACGCCACGCGCCGCTTCGAATCCTGAGCCACCATATTTTCTCCAGAGGCGCAAACCGCGCGATCCAAATCGGGACGGTCTGTAGCATCTGCCCCGGCGCAAGTCTAACGGCCAGACCTCCCGGAATCGCAGATTCGGTCTCCCCAAATGGTTCTTTGCGGCCTACGCGCGGCCGCCATCCGATCAAAACTTCCGAACCAGATCGATTACCTCATCCTGCTGCTGGCGCGTGATCTCGGCGAACATCGGCAGCGAGAGAATCCGGCCCTGATCGCGATGAGCGTTGGGGAACTGCTCCGGCCGGTGGTTAAACCGCGCATAGGCCGGCAGGAATGGCAGCGCCGTGGGGTAGTTGATCGCGGTCTGCACGCCATTGGCATTGAGATGGGCGGCGAGCGCGTCGCGGCGCGGATGCCTGATCGTGTAGAGGTGATAAACATGGCTGCGCGCCGGCGCGACCTCGGACACCACGACGTCATCGATCTGGTTGAGACCGGAATCATAGATCTCGGCGGCGGCCTGCCGGGCCTCGGTCCAGGCGGCAAGATGCGGCAGCTTGGCCGAGAGGATCGCCGCCTGCATGCCGTCGAGCCGGCTGTTGATGCCCTCGATATGGTGCTGGTGCTTCACCAGCCCGCCATGGCGCGCCAGCATCGCCATCCGCTCCGCAAGCGCGGCATCGTTGGTGACGATCGCGCCGGCGTCGCCCATCGCACCCAGATTCTTGCCGGGATAGAATGAATAGGTAGCCGCCTCTCCGAAGGTACCGACCATGCGGCCCTTGTAGCGCGCGAGATGGGCCTGGGCGCAGTCCTCAATCACCCAGAGCTTATGCTTCTGCGCGATCGCCATGATCGCGTCCATGTCCGCGGGCTGGCCGTAGAGATGCACCGGGATGATGCCGACCGTGCGGGGCGTGATCGCCGCCTCGATCGTCGCCGGATCGATCGTGAAGGTCGCGTCATCGGTGTCGCAGAAGACGACGGTGGCGCCGGCATGGGTGATCATCGCCGCGGTCGATATCCAGGAATGCGCCGTCGTGATCACCTCGTCGCCCGGCTGCACCTTCAGCGCGCGCATCGCGAGGTAAAGCGCGTCGGTGCCGTTGGCGCAGGATACGCAGTGCGTCACCTCCGCAGCCGCAGCGAATTCGCGTTCAAAGGTGTCGACGTAGCTGCCGCGGATAAAGGAATTGTCGCGGATCACGCCGGCGATCGCCGCATCGATCTCGTCCTTGATGGACTGGTATTGCAGCTGCAGGTCGGCATACGGCACAGCCATCGATATTCCCCTATTGGCTCGCCAGAAGCCGGCGCGCCGGATTGCCGGCATAGGTGCCAGGCGTCGTAATATCCTTGGTCACCACCGATCCTGCACCGATGACGACGTCGTCGACGATCCTGACCGGCATGATGGTGACGTTGGAGCCGATCGACACGCGGTTGCCGATCACCGTTTCTCGCCATAGCTCCTTGCGTCCACGAGCCGGGCCGCCGGTTGCGAACGTGTCGTTGACGAACATTACGCCGTGCCCGATGAAGCAGTCCTCGCCGATGGTGACGAGCTCGCAGACGAAGGCATGCGATTGCACGCGGGTGCGCGCCCCGACGACCACGCCTTTCTGGATTTCGGTGAACGGCCCGACGAAGCAGTCGTCGCCGAGCTGGCAGCCATAGAGATTGCAGGGCTCGACGATCTTGACGCGCTCCCCGAAAGCGACATCGCGCACGCCGGCCTGATGCACGTCCGGCCGGTTCACGAAACGACACCCAGCCGGCTGAGTCGCGGCGTGAAGCGCAGCGCCACCTCCTCCCCGGTCTCGATCGACTCATAGAGGGCCGAGATCAGCTCCAGGCTCTTGCGGCCCTCGAGCCCGTCGACCAGCGCGGCACGCTGGTTCTCCAGGCAATCGACCACGTGATGATAATAGGCCTGATGGCCGAAGCCGTAGACGTTGGGCGGGTTGACCGAGAACTTCTCCACGACGTCCTTGTCCGACGGCAATTCGTGGACAAAGCGCCAATGCCGGATCTGGTTGACCGCAAAACCGGAAATCTCGACGGTGCCCTTTTCACCCAGGATCGACAGCGAGCCCTCGAGATCGGTCGGACGCGCTGCGGTGGTCGCCTCGATGATCCCGAGCGCACCGTTGCGGAACTTCAGCGTTGCGACGGCCGTGTCCTCGGTTTCGATGTTGGCCAGCGCCGTCGCCGCGCGCGCATGCACGCTCACGACGTCGCCGAAGAACCACTCCAGCATGTCGACATGGTGGCTCGCCTGATTGGTCAGCACACCGCCGTCATAGGCCCAGGTGCCGCGCCAATCGTCCTGATCGTAGTAGGCCTGGTCGCGGCACCAGCGCACGCGGACCGTTCCAAGGATGAGCTTGCCGAAGCGGCCGGCATCGAGCGCCTCGCGCGCCTTGACCACCGGCACGTTGAAGCGATTCTGCTTGACGATGAACATCTTGACGCCGGCCTCGTCGCAGGCCCGGATCATGTCGTCGGCGTCCTGCAGGCGTAGCGCCATCGGCTTCTCGACTACGACGTGCTTGCCCGCCCTGGCGCAGGCGATCACATGCGCGGGATGCATCCCGCTCGGCGTCAACACAGCGACCGCGTCGATATCCTTGCGTGCCAGGAACTTGTCCATTTCGTAGTGGGCCGCAACGCCGAACTTCCCGGCAACCGCATCAGCGCGCGCACGGATCGGATCGCACACCGCAATAAGGTTTGCTCCCTCGATGTGATTGCCACCCAGGAGATCGGAATGACGCTTGGCGATACGCCCGCAGCCGAGCAGGCCAAATCTGATCATGCAAAGGCCCTGTCTTGTCTCGTGACCGGCCATCGCAACCAGCCGAAGAGCCGAGGAAACAAGCGGCCTTGCGAGCCGCACGGTAGCGTTCCATTACCCAGAAATCCCGGGATAAAGCAAGGCCCTGCGCCGGTCAGGCGGCGGGCCGCGCACCGATCCCGCCATGTTCGTCGCCGGGCAGTCGGCAGCAAGTCCGGTCCGCGGCCAGCCGCGAGTGTCGGCCCCGCTTCAAACCTTGTGGTACTCGCGGTACCACTTGATAAATCGCGCGATCCCATCCTCGATGCTCGTCGCTGGGCGGAATCCGATGTCTCGCGCCAGATCTTCGATATCGGCATACGTCGCCGGCACATCGCCAGGTTGCATCGGCAGCAGCTCTCTGATTGCTGTCCGGCCGAGCTCCTTCTCCAGCACCGAAACGACGTGTAAGAGCTCCTCGGGGTTATTGTTGCCGATATTGTAGATCTTCCAGGGCGCCCGGCTGCTCGAAGGATCGGGCGTGGCGGTCGGCGGGATTGATTTGCGCTGAGGTGGACGCTTCATGAGGCGAATAATCGCTTCGGCGATATCGTCAACAAAGGTGAAGTCACGCCGCATGTCGCCATTGTTGAACAGCTTGATCGGCGTTCCACTCAAAATCGCCTTTGCGAAAATGAACATGGCCATGTCCGGGCGACCCCAGGGACCATAGACCGTGAAGAACCGCAGTCCTGTGGCAGGGATGCCGTACAAATGGCTATAGGAGTGCGCCATCAGCTCATTAGCTTTCTTCGACGCGGCGTACAGGCTGATGGGATGATCGACATTGTCATGTACCGAGAAGGGCAGTTTCGTATTGCTGCCATAGACCGATGACGATGAAGCAAACAGCAAATGGCCGCACCCGTTGTGCCGACACCCTTCAAGAATATTGATGAAGCCTTCCAGGTTTGCATCCACATACGCATGTGGATGCTCAAGCGAATAGCGCACACCAGCCTGGGCGGCAAGATGGACAACGACAGGAAAACGATACTCGGCAAAGAGCGACTTGATACCCGCACGGTCGGTCAAATCGAGCTTTACAAAAGTGAAGTTCGGGTCGCGCTTCAGGATTTCGAGACGCGCTTCTTTCAGTCGAGGATCGTAATAGTCATTGACGATGTCCAGGCCGACGACCTTGCGGCCTGCCGCCAGGAGGCGCTGGGCAACATGAAAGCCAATGAACCCGGCAGCTCCAGTGACCAGTGGTGTATCGTGCGACATCGCCTTCTCAGCCATTCTTTCTATAGCCGCCAGAGCTCGATGCCGGCGGGCGTCACGCCACGGTCGAGCTTCGCCTTGACGTCCAGGATAAGACCCGTGCCGTCATCCAATAGCCGTTGAAAGAGCGGCCAGCCACCGGCGAGATAGCTATCATGCGCCACGGCCAGGATGACCGCATCCGCCGGACGCAGGGCATCCAGATCAGTCAGCGTTAGCCCGTATTCGTGGCTTGCATCCTCCGCGTTCGCGAGAGGATCGTGCACCTGAACATGGATACCAAATGTCTCAAGCTCGCGAATGATGTCGACCACACGGGAGTTGCGCGTATCCGGGACATTCTCCTTGAAGGTCAGGCCAAGTACCGTGACAGTGCTTCTGCCCCCCCTGCCCTTCCCGCGAAGCAGCATTCGAACACATTCGCGGGCAATGCGCTGACCCATGCCGTCATTGATCCGGCGACCGGCCAGAATCACCTCCGGATGGTAGCCCGCTCGCTCGGCACGAAAAGTCAGATAGTAGGGGTCGACGCCGATGCAGTGGCCGCCAACGAGGCCGGGCTGAAACGGCAGAAAATTCCATTTTGTGCCCGCGGCCGCCAAAACGTCGCCCGTGTCGATATTCAGGACCTGAAAGATCAGCGATAGCTCGTTCATGAACGCGATGTTCAGATCGCGCTGCGTGTTCTCGATGACCTTGGCAGCCTCGGCCACTTTGATGGAAGGTGCGCGATGGATGCCGGCCGTCACGACGGACCCATAGACATCAGCAACAATGTCAAGCGTTTTTGCATCCTGAGCAGAGACGACCTTCATGATGGTCTCGAAACGGTGCAGTTTGTCACCGGGATTGATCCGCTCGGGAGAGTACCCAACCGTGAAGTCCACGCCCGGCTTCAAATGGGAGACCTCCGCCAGGATTGGGATACATTCCTCCTCGATCGCGCCCGGATAAACCGTCGATTCGTAGACGACGATGTCGCCCTTCTTGAGCGCATCGCCGACCGTGCGCGATGCGGCAATCATCGCTCCCAGATCCGGCCGGTGCGCATCGTCGATTGGCGTCGGCACGGTGACGATGAAGAAATCCGAGTCTCGGATCGCCACCGGATCCACCGAGAACGTTAGCGACGGATGGCGAAGATCTTCGGCGTCGACTTCACGCGTACGGTCATATCCCTTGCTGAGCTCGGCAACGCGGCTGCCGTCCACGTCAAAACCGACGACAGGTATTCTTTTGCGGGCAAAGGCAACCGCAACCGGAAGGCCGACATAGCCCAAACCAACAACTGCAATCTTTCGGAAATTTGACATAAAGGAAGTTCCGGCTCAGGCGTACCATCGACGCCGGTTGTTTAGCCGCCATATAGCCGATGTCGCAAGAGCGAAAGTCCTTAAGATACCAAGGATTCTGCCGCAAAAAGCGAGCGCTATTGCCAGAGCGACCTAAAGAGAATACCAAAGCGGACTAACCTCTTCGGCCCTCCTGGCGTCCTTTGAGGCACTGCGACACGGCCAAAATGCGTCGGCTCTGAGCTCCGTCGACCGCAATACCGGCGTCGCCAACTTTGCCTTATCCGGTTCCGTCGGAATAACCTTCGCGGCTATTGGTTTGCGCCTTGGCCAGGTCTTCAACTGTGGATTGCCGTCTTATTGTCGTGGTTCAGATGCGATATGAGCTAATTCTGCTGGACCGGCGATCTCCCTGGCTCGGCCCCTGCCCGTTGACCGATTTGCGAGCCTTCCAGTAGGGCACGATGTGCGGAATCGCCGGATTTCTCGCGGACCCCAGCAGTCGGACGTCGGTCGACCAGCTAAAATCCGTCGCTGGCGCCATGGACGTCAGCCTGGAACATCGCGGTCCCGACGACCACGGCATATGGGTCGATGCCGAAGCCGGTGTTGCCCTTGTTCACCGCCGCCTATCGATCCTGGATCTTTCGCCCGCCGGACACCAGCCCATGCACTCGGCCGATGGCCGCTTCGTGATGGTCTACAATGGCGAGGTCTACAGCCACCTTCCAATCCGAGCCGAGATCGAAGCGACCGGCCACCGTTTCCGCGGACACTCGGACACGGAGGTCCTGCTCGAATCATTCGCGCGATACGGAATCCGCGCCACGGCTGACCGACTGATCGGCATGTTTGCGATCGCGATCTGGGACAGGCAACAGCGAACCCTGAAGCTCATCCGCGATCGCCTCGGCATCAAACCGATCTATTGGGCGAAGATCGGCGGGCTGTTCATGTTCGGCTCGGAGCTCAAGGCCCTGCGCCAGCATCCGGGATGGACGCCGCGGATCGAACCGGCGGCGGTCGCCTCGTTCATGCGGCATAACTACATCCCGGCTCCGCACACCATCTATCGGGATGTCCACAAACTCGAGCCGGGGACCATTCTGACCCTGGAATTCGGCCGCGAACCACAAATTGAGAAATTCTGGGATGCCCGGCAGGTGGCTCTCGACGGGCTGAGCAATCCGCTCTCCGGAGACGAGGCATCGCTGGTCGAACAACTCGAGACGCTTCTTGTCGATGCCGTCCGCAAGCGGACGATGGCGGACGTGCCGCTCGGCGCATTCCTTTCCGGCGGAATCGATTCATCGACCGTCGTCGCGTTGATGAAGGCCGCAAACGTCGGACCGGTAAAGACGTTCTCGATCGGCTTTGAGCAAAAGGCCTATAACGAGGCGCCTCATGCCGCTGCGATCGCCAAGCATCTCGGGACGGAGCACACCGAACTCATCGCAACCTCGCAGCAAGCGCTCGAGGTCGTACCGAAGCTTTCCGAAATCTTCGACGAGCCGTTCGCTGACTCGTCACAGATTCCGACCTACTTGGTTTCAGCGATGACACGCAAGCACGTCACCGTCGCACTTTCGGGCGATGGCGGCGACGAACTCTTCTCGGGCTACAATCGATATCAGCTGACCCGGCGTTCCTGGAGGATGCTTTCGCTGGTGCCAGCCCCCGCGCGAAAGGCACTCGCAGCGGGTCTGACTTCGGTAAGCTCGGAGCGATGGAACGCGATTTTCGACTACCTTCCGGAGCACAGCTATCCGCGACTGCCCGGCGACAAGATTCATAAATTCGCGAATGTGCTCGGGTTGAACGATGCCGATGAACTGTACAGAAAGCTGATCAGCCATTGGGACCCGAGTCGCATCGCGCCTGGCCTATCGGAAGCTCGTAGGATATTGTGGGACAACACCGTAAGAACTGATTTTCCGAATTTGCTCGATCGAATGCAATTCCTCGATTTGGTGACGTATCTTCCTGACGATATTCTAACAAAGGTTGATCGTACGAGCATGGCAGTCGCTCTTGAAGCGAGAGTGCCACTTCTCGATCACCGCGTTGTGGAAATGGCCTGGCGGCTCCCGCACTCCGTCAAAATCCGGCGCGGCGTCAGCAAATGGCTGTTACGTCAGGTTCTGTACCGTCACGTTCCAAGAAATCTCGTCGAACGTCCAAAGATGGGCTTTGCCGTTCCACTCGACGAATGGTTACGTGGGCCGTTGCGACAATGGGCAGAAAATCTGCTTTCCGAGAAACGGCTGCGCGAGACGGATTTGTTCGACGTCGCGCTCATTCGCCGGCACTGGACCGAGCATCTGTCGCGCAAGCGCAATTGGCCATACGCACTCTGGGGCGTTTTGATGTTCGAAGCGTGGCGCGAACGGTGGGAATAGATTACTTCGAAAGCCGGATGCTCGGGATCTCGCCCGGAAGCTTGCCCTCCAGCAAGCTGCGATAAAGATCCTCATAGCGCGACACACAAGCGTCCAGGCTGAAGTTTTTTTCGGCCCGGTCTGCCGCCCTGGTGCCCATGCTGCCGCGCAATGCCTCATCCGCTGAAAGAAGAAGTATCGCCTCGCTCATCGCCTCAGGATCACGCGGCGGCACGATGAACCCGGTTTCTCCGTTGATATTCGCCTCGGGATTTCCTCCCACGTCGGTCGCGATCACTGGAAGTCCGGCCGCCATGCTCTCGAGGACAGCGTTCGAGAACCCCTCCTCGTGTGAGGACAGAACACTGACATCCGCCCCACACAGGAGATCGGGCACGTCGCTTCTTGAACCGAGAAAGAGGACGTTGTCATTTATGTTCAAATTCGCCGCTTGTTCGCGCAGCGTCGTGCCGATGCCGTCGTCTCGCCCCACCATCAATAGTCTCCAGCCGGTGGGCAAATGGGCGCGAGCCATCGAGAACGCCACCAGCAGATCCTGATGTCCTTTATAAGGGATGAGATTTGCCACCATAATGAAAACAAGCGCGCCTCGATCGATCTTGAGGGACGCACGCACGCCCTGCCGCACCGTCGAAGACTTTTGATAGCTAGCGAAATCAATGCCGTTATAGATCAGGCCCAGCCGATCCGCCCGGACGTTTTCGTCATCTCTCAGTTGACGCACGACGCTGTTCGAATTTCCCAGAATGGCCGTCATGTAGCGATGCAGCCCGCCCTCGATCGCAGAGCTAAAACGCATGTTGCGCTGGTAGTTGTTGAGGCTTCGTCGACTCATGATTCGAACGGGAACGCGGGCCAGAATCGACGCCGGTGCCCCCAGGATGTAAGCCCCGGGCAAGAAGAAATGAGCGATCGCCGGACGAAATCGGCGCATGACTCGAGAAAGCCAGAAGACCGTCTCAACGAGACGCACGAGGCTTCGTATCCGCGATGCACCGCCGGAACGCCGCGCGGCCGGACAGACGATCACCTCGAAGCCAGCCGCCTCCAGACCATCCGCGAGCTTGCCTCTTGCAGTCAGGCAACAGACGACCGGCTTCCATCGGGCGCGATCCAGTCTCGGGATGATTTGTGTCAGATGTCGCTCGGCTCCCCCGACATCGAGGGAGCCTATCACGTATATGATCGGGAGTTGGCTCATTGCCTGGAAATCAATGACGTCCTCGCCGTGACCGCGAGCGTCTTGTCGCGATCCTCATGCAACAGAGGACACCGCATCGTTCCGCTACGAATTTCGAACAAACAGGAACTCGGTATTTGCTTCGCCGGTCGCGATCTTATCGAGTTTGAAACCCATCTTCTCGACGAAATCGGTGGCGTCCTTGTCGTAGACGAACTCCATGGGCCAGCCGCCGAGCCAATCGCGGATGTCGGTGAATTTGTTCATGCCGCGCATTTTCTTGTACTCCCGCACCCGCCGCAGGAACGCGGGCAAATTCCGCGGATCTCTATACATTTCGAAACGCCAGACGTACCAACCGTCCATGAGCCTGCGCCGCAGCCAGCCGGAAGCAACGTATCGACGCTTCACATCAAGCCAGAATTCCGGGGTCGGATCCTTTTGCACATCAGCCGAGTAGAGTGCGATGTAGAACAGTCCCCCTGGCTTGACCCGGCTAGCTGCATTTTGGATCGCATGCCAAACCTCACCCGTGTGATGCAGCACCCCCCACGAATAAACCAGATCGTAGAGCGGCAATTTGGCGACGTATGCATCGTCAAGAACCGACCCCTGCTCCGCGGTCCAATTGGCAGGGTTGCCCGCTTGAGACTGGACAAATTTGCTGGCCCGGATTGAATCCGGATCATAGTCGAAACCATCCACCCGGGCTGCGCCAGCATCCAGCATGGCAATCGAATGGAGCCCGCTGCCGCAACCAATATCGAGAACCGTCAGGCCATTGAGATCGGAACGCCCCATGAACTGAAGGATATGACGCTTCGAAGTGTGAACCTTCTCCGCGTCAAAATTCTTCTGAATGAAGTCGTGCCAGTTCTTTCCGAACTCGAAGCGCTTCTCTTCTACCTGGTCCATAATTATCCTCTGGAAATCCGTTCAACCGTACACCGCGAGCGTTTCATCGATCGCACGCTGAACCCCGAAGCGCTTAAACGCGAACTCAGGACCATCTTTCGCCGCGGCTTCTAGCCAATGGCCGTCTCGCAAAAGGCGCACGATTTGGCAAGCACTCGATGCCGCGTCCCAGCCCTGAAGAACCCAGCCTGACTTGCCGTGATTGACAGCCTCTGGTGCGCCGCCGGCCGGCGTCGTCACTACGGGTACACCCAGGAACTGCGCTTCGACCAAAACGTTCGGAAGCCCCTCCGCACGGGAGGTCAGAAGCATCAGATCCATGCTGGCAATAGCGGCCATTGACTCCTTCAGATGTCCCGCGAAAAATACGGCCCCCGCCAAATCTTCGGCAGCAGCGCGGGCCTCCATGGCCGCGCGCAAAGGTCCATCTCCAACGATCAGAAAACGCACTTCGGGCAGATCTCGGCGGATGAGCGCTGCTATCTCCAGCCACAAAATGGGGCACTTTTCCTCGGTGAAGCGCATCACGGTCCCCACAACCAACGCGCCGGGTTCAATCCCGACACGCTGTCGGAGTTTGATACAATCCGCCTTGTACCCCGCCAGCTCAGACTCATCAAAGGCATATCCGTTGCGAACAACGCCGATCGAGTTCCTGGTCAATCCAAGCCACGCCTCGTAAGCCCTCGCACCGGCCGCACTATTGTTGATCATCTTGACGCCGGGCTGACGCGCGAGCCACCGGTAGCTTTCACGCATGTACGGCTGATGAAAAACGAAATTGATCGGTGGCAGACTACGTTGCGATATGATGATTCTTGGAACGCCGGTCAGCACCGCTGCGATGCCCCCTTTAATGTTGACTTCGTCGAGCCAAAGGTGGGCGATCTCGGGTTGTTGCGCCGCCAATGTCTTCGCATAAAGAGTCACGTCGTCCCGCAGTTCAAACGGCAAGGTGTCAACGACGCACCGCAGCCTCGGATCGAGATTACCGTCAACTTCAGTACCGATTACACTAGCTTCAATATCCTGGGACTCCAGCTCCGGCAAAAAAAACCTGCTGACCGGAGAGGATAGATCAACACACGCAACGCGGATGTTTGGTTTCCTGCCATCACGAAGCCCCCGCGCCGTGACCACCAACTGGCGCTCCGCACCGCCCGGGCCAAGCGTTCCAATCATCATCGTCACGCCGCGCTGCCGTGCAATCGAGCTCCTCGCCCCCGGCACACCTTGCCTCTCCAACTGGAGACTGAACTGCCTCAGCGCGCGACGATACCGTCCATCGGGCATCGCCAGGACGAGCTCGAGGATTCGGCGCTCAACTCGCTCCACCATGCTGAGTTCCGCTGGATCACGCGCCAACAAAGGGCGACAGCGAGCCATCTTCGACCAAGCGAACAAGAACGCATTCTTGAACGTGACAGATTGAGGCCGACGCAGCGGGTACCGCCTGACAAATGCAATCGCTCGGTGTGGCAGATTGCGACGGACTGCTCCCACGAATGCCCTTGCCATGAATTTTGGACCTGCTGCAAACATGGAAACGGTCCACCCCGATGGCCGCCATGCAGCGTTGCCCTTCGATAAAGTCGTCTGCTCCTCCTTGGTCACGTCCTTCGCCCCCTAGACAATTGGCCTGGCTGGCCTTCGCTCAAGTGCTGCGATCATGACTTGTTCGATCCCGCTTGAGAAGAACGATGAATTCGGCACCGTCGTCGACCCAGTCGCTCGCTCACGATCGATATATCCAGGACGGGAGTTTGGCCGTAAACCATTGCAGCGCCCAGGATCGTTGCTGTCGATCTGTCTTCCCCGCAACGGGATCAGCCTCAACAACCGCGCTGTCAACCGCCGGACGGACCGCAATTCCATCACGAGCGGCAAGCATCCCGTCGGCCATGCGCTCTACGCTAAAGGAACTTTCGATGTGTTGCGGCGCCAGTTGCGCAGCTTTCCTTCTCCAACGCAAGTTGCGCAGCAACTCAACGATACTATCAGCCATAACCCGCGCCGTCGTATCGGGCTTGAATATCTGCCCCGTCTTGCCATCCAGCACAGCCTCCGGAGCACCTCCAGCAGAGGTCGTAGCTACGGGAACCCCAAGCGCCTGAGCTTCAAGAATAACGTTTGGAAGACCCTCGATACGGGACGCCAGAAAGAACAGGTCCATTGCCGCGATTGCGGCGGCTGGGCGCCGTTCCAGGTCGGCAAATATTAATGAGCCGGTCAGCCCAAGCTGTACGGCACGAGCGCGAACATCATCAAACCGCGCGCCATTGCCCACTAACAAGAAGCGCACATCCGGCATCTTCTCACGTATCATCGCAGCGACATCGAGCCAAAGGAATGGACGCTTCTCCGTCATCATTCTGAAGACACCGCCAACAATCAGCGTCTTCTCATCGATCCCCAACGTGGCTCGATACTGTCTTCTCAAGACCGCCGTTTCAGCATTATTGTCGAGGTCAATTCCGTTGTGAACGACCTTGATCGCACGCTCCGGGAGCTCCAGCCACTCGGCGTACGCTCGCGCTCCAGCATGGCTGTTATTTAGCATCTGCAACCTCGGTTGCTTTGCCAAGAACCGATAACAATCACGATGGTATCCGTGATAGTAAGGGAAATGGTAGGATGGCATATTCCGAAAGCAGAGCAATATTCGGGGAATCTGCAGTACGGTCGCTGCAACGCCTCCTTTGATGCAAACCTCGTCCATCCACAGATACACTGTCTCAGGATTCACGTCGGAGAGAAGGTCGTAGTAGGCCCTTACGTCGGCGAGCTCGGGGGGCAACACTTCAAAAGGATCAGGATCCGCTATCTTCTCGGATCCGGACGGAGATTTCGCGGCAGAGAAGCCATCGATGACTCTGACGCCCGCCTTCTCCAGCCTGACTCTGAAGAAATTCTCGCGCTCTGTCGCCGGTGGATGGACGAGCGCCACAGCAACTGAATCCATCCCTCGCAATACGATCTGTTCGACCAAGGCAACCATTTGCCGTTCAGCGCCCCCCGGGCCCAACGAACCAATGATCATCAAGATTCCACTGCGATGCGGCGACGCCTTCGGCGCTATCGTGCTCGACATCGCTTGAGCAGCAAGAGTCTGAAAAGCCGTCAATTCCTTCTGATAGTCCGTCGCGCCCCCCTTCTGCCCGATGTACAGAAGTCGATTCCCCGCCCCGGCTTGAGTAGGCTTGTTCTGTCGCATGTCCTCAAGCCAATTCGGCAGAGGATCAACGATAGGCTTTCCACTCCAGAAGGCATCGTGCGGGACAAAGATATTGTCGTCGAATCCCACTTGATGCGTAACCACTTCATCGAAACCGAATCGAGAAAGCAGCGTCCTGAGCGACGATTGATCTAGTGAGCGGACGTGCTGCCAACGGTGGAACAGCAGGTTGCTGACCGGGCAGTACGCCATGTCCAAATCGAGGTCTTCGTTGTTAGGAGTCGTGACGACCAACAAACCTCCGGGACGCACAAAACGCGCAAGACGATCGAGCGTGACGTCCAAGACTTCTTCCAGAACATGCTCGATGACCTCGGACATGATCACGACATCAAAAGTCTCCGTCGATTCATCGCCCACAACGCCCAGGAATCCATCGAAATTCTCCAGCGCACGCTGCAGATTTGCCGCGCGCCCTTTCGACGGCTCGTATCCTGCCACGGTAAGGCCCCGCTGCGCCATGAAGCGAAGAAGGTGACCATCGCCGGCACCGAAATCGAGAATGCGTCCGCACTTTGGCAGTATGTGATCGATTGCCGTAATGACGCTACGGCCCCCAAGCTTCGCGAAACTGAGTTCGGTCAGTCGGGTCTGCCCCACATTGTCCCAGAACTGATTGACCAGTTCAGGAGTCCACTTCAAGCGTTCCGCAGCCATCTCAGAGCTTTCTCACTATTGTACGAAGCAGCTAAGCCCCATCCTACTGCTTAATCGTGAAGGCCTGCCCGGTTGGCAAGAGCGCGAGGTTCTCGGCCTTCGATTCGAAGAATTCGTCAGCTGCTTTTTTCGCACCCGGGCATGATTTGAACCCATGGTCATCAAGCAGAATAATGCCACCCGCCACCATACGAGGGTAAAAGAACTGCAGTGAGTCGAGCGTGGGCTGGTAGAGATCAACGTCTATGTGCACAAAACGAAACCGGCAGTCGGCCGCCTCCGCAAATCGCGTGGGAATCCAACCTTTGTAAATCCGATAGTTGTCGAACTCCCGCAAGCTCTGCGTCAACTCATCTTCCGCCGCGGTCAGAGAGCCCTTCCGCCAGTATGTGCCATCAACGGAAGCTGGCTCGGACAAACCCTCGAAACTGTCGAAGAGATGAATGGACATCGGCATCTTTCTGAAGGCTTGGCACAGCAAGTAGGCCGTAGCGCCCCTGTATGTGCCGCATTCCGCGGCATCGCCGTCGAGATGAAGCACGAGTTTCAGCAATTCATTCATCGCATATTTGCGATCAAGCGAATGCCAGTTTCCTACATCCATGAACCTCATGTAGTAGGCAAGAAATGCATCATCCTCGAGGAATACCCGAGCAAACTCGGAGAACTTGAACTTCGGATAGATAGCTGTCGTGAGCGCCTCAGCCGAGAGATAGCGCTCGAATTCTGAGGATTGAGACTCCAGCCCGCGCTTCAAGACAGTAAGAAGCTGAACAGCCTTGTCCGGCGCAAGGCTCTCGATCTCCGCCGCCAGCCGAGCAGCATCAGAGCTGTAGCCGGGAGCCGGAGCGGGTTGCACGGTAGCGTCGCTCTCGGTCCTCGCGCGCGTCCCTAGCAATGGCGCCATTATTCGCTTCAACATCCTCCGACAGCTCCGCTTACCCGATCGACATCTTCACGTTCAGAGAAGATCACCAACTCGCTCTCGAGATTGACCAAGGACGTCGTGAAAGCCCCTTGGGGGCCAACGACTCGGAATTGGACGGCATGCTCTACGAAATCGATTTTCGTACCATCATGGAGATGTGCCGCGCCGAGCGTCAAAAAGAAGTCGCCCGCGGCCAACCACATCTTGCAATCGCACGCTATTGTCAGAACGTCGCCAGCGCGGGCTCGCCACGCTACGCCATGGCTGGTAAGGTTGGTTGCCCCCCATACGACAGTTCCCCTGCGGTCCTTAATTGCAAAACCACAGGATAATGCCGGAATCTCCGCGTCACATCGTAACCGCATCGAAAAGCGATAGTTACTTCCACTGTTGAGGAGCGTTGCGCGTCGCCCCTGCTCATCGAACACCCCCCAATCGAGCAGGTGCCCCTCACCCGATCCATATCGAATCTTTGGCGCGACCTCTTCAGCTGGCAGGTCGGAAGCGCCCGCATTCTCGACGGCTATTTGACTGATTGCGTTCTCCAGCCCTGGAGACGCGTCTTCGGCGCCGATCGCCGTGCTCGCCTCCGACTTGCCAAACAGCAGATTGTGATAGACTACCGATATCGGCCCGGCCTCTCCTTCCGCGAAGACTCGCCCACCTTCCAGGATCAGGGCGCGATCGCAGAAAGTCGTGATCGTGTTGGTGTCATGGGATACGAGCAATATCGTCGCGTTCCTCTGCTTCAGCCGCTGGATCCAGCCGAAGCACTTCATCTGAAAACGCGCATCGCCAACCGATAAGGCTTCGTCAACTATCAGGATATCAGGCTCGACGCTGATCGCCGTGGCGAACGTGAGGCGCGCCTGCATGCCGGTGGAATAGGTCTTGAACGGCTGGTCGATCACGTCCCGCAACTCGCTAAATTCGATGATCGAATCGAGCTTGCGTTCGATTTCCGCCTTGGGCATGCCGAGGCACAGGCCGCCCATGAAAATGTTCTCTCGTCCAGTGTAGTCCGGGTGAAAACCAGTTCCGAGCTCGAGGATGGCGGTAATCCGGCCGTTGACGTCCAGATCACCCGACGAGCGCTCGAGTGTTCCGGCGATGATCTTGAGCAACGTCGATTTACCGGCGCCATTGCGCCCGAGAATTCCGACGATCTCGCCGCGCTTGAGATCGAGATCGACGGCCTGAAGAGCCACCCGCTCAGTGTGGCGTGGAACGCGGCGAATGATTTCCACGAGCGGGTCAATTGCATGCGCATAGACGCGGTAGGCCTTTCGCAGCCCGCGGGCACGGATGGCGATTTCGGTTCCGGTCATAGCGCGTCCCCAAAGCCGTGTTTCATGCGGGAAAACACCACGTAGCCAATTAGCAGACAGGAAATCGCGCCCAGGGGAAAAACAATCCAAGCCGCCGGATGTTGAAAGGCTCCGAAATAGAGCGCGTCCTGCCAACACCAGACCTGATAGCTGAACGGATTAAGATGAAAGACCCAATTCATCCAGCTCGGCGTTGCATACGGGTTGAACAAAATGGGCTGCGCGAACAGATTGACCGTGCAGAAGATAGTCACGATGTCTCGCAAATCGCGAAAGAAGATGCCGAGGGCGGACAGCATGAGAGCGACGCCGGTCATCGCAATAAGCTGTATCGCAATCAAGATCGGGACAGTCAGAACCATGAAGGTCAGAGTCCCGTCAATCGCAGCGTACCCAATCGTGAACAAGAGCGCGATTGAGTATGGGAGCGCTGAAGCGATCGCAGTCTTGACCGGCAATACCACAACCGGAAAAATGATCTGCTTCACGAGGCTTGCATGAGCGGTCAATATCGTGGTGGATCGCGCTAGCAAATCCTGAAAGGCCAGCCACGAGACTATTCCGATCAAGACATTGACGGCAAAGTCGGGATGTCCGCTGCTGCCGCCTACGCGGGTCGGGAATACATATGCGAACAGGAGCGAGTACATCAGCATGAGCAGCAGCGGATGGCCATAAGCCCACAGCGCGCCTAGTAGCTGCCCCGTGTGACGATCACGCAACTCACGCTTTACGAGCTCGGCCACGAGCTCGCGGTGTCCGTACACCGAGCCAAGAAGTGACGGCGCCGCTATCACAGCGAGACCTCCGGATTAGCTGACAGCCACGCCTGCGCCATCAAGACATTCCACAACGGATAAGCCCAATTCGCGCCAGCCAGATGCGCTTGCCATCGCTCTCGGATCGGTGCTGGAGAGAACAATTCCTGGTCCTTCAGTCTTTTCTCGGCCAACAATTCTTCCGCCCAGCCCCTCAGCGGCCCTCTCAGCCACTCCGCCAGCGGCACCCCAAATCCCATCTTTGGACGGTCAAGCAGTGCAGGCGGGACACGGCGATAGAGGACCTCGCGCAACGCCCATTTGGCAACGCCATCGCGATACTTCATATGCCTGGGAAGGGTCCAGGAAAATTCCACGACGCGGTGGTCCAGTAGCGGAACCCTCGCTTCGAGCCCAACTATCATGCTCGCGCGATCGACCTTCGTCAGAATATCGTCAGGCAGATAGGTGAGAGTGTCGATAAGCATCATCCGGTCGAGAAAGTTCGGAACGCCGCTCCGAAGTCGCTTGTCCCAAAGCACACCCTTGGTCTCCGAGGCTCCGATCACCAGATCGTCCGGACTGTGCCAATGGCTCAGTATCCCGCGATAGAGCGTGTCCGGATCATCGGCTAGAATAGCTGGGGCGTACCGTTCAACCTTCGAACCAAGACCATTTATCCGCCAGCGGGCCGGCAGCACCTGGCCAATCTGATCCAAGGCACGCGTTGGGACCGCACGGAGACCTCGAGCCAGCACACTGCGCAAAGCCGCGGTGGCGGGCCTGGCGGCCTTTCGCATGTCAAGTGCATGGGAATAGCGGGAGTATCCCGCAAACAATTCATCACCACCATCTCCTGAAAGAACGACCTTAACATGCTGGCGGGTCAGCTCGCACACCAAGGCCGTCGGCAGCTGAGAGGAATCTGCGAACGGTTCGTCGTACCATTGCGGCAGATGTTCAACCATGTCCAAGGCATGCGAGGCATCGGCATACAATTCGGTGTGGTCAGTCCCGATATGACGCGCGACCTCGCGCGCAAAGGGCGCCTCGTCAAAACCCTTCTCCGCAAAACCGATCGAGAATGTATTGATCTTTCGATCTGCGGTCTCTGCCATCAGTGCAGTCACAAGCGAGGAGTCTATCCCCCCCGACAACAGCGAACCAATCGGCACATCGGCAACCAACCGGCGCCTCACTGCGTCGGAGAGCAAAGCATCAAGGCGATTGATCGCGTCAGCCTCGTCGATTTTTGATTTGCTCCCCACCGACTTCTCAACGAGGCCTCGGAGATTCCAGAAGCGCTCAATCGAAACTTCGCCGCCAACCCCTGTCTTGAGCATGGTGCCGGGTTCGAGCTTGTAGGTATCCTTATAGATCGTAAAAGGCGCCGGGATATAATTGTGGCGCATGAACGAGCCCATCGCGTTGCGATCCAGGACCGGCGCCCAGCCCGGAACAGCGCGCAGCGCCTTCAATTCCGAGCCGAAAGTCAGCACTCCATCAATTACGCTCCAGTAAAGCGGCTTGATTCCAAGGCGGTCACGCAAAAGAACCAGCTCGCGCGTCTGCTTGTCATATAGCGCGATAGCGAACATGCCTATCAGGCGCGGCACGACATTTTCGATGCCCCATTCCGCGCAAGCCTCAAGAATGATCTCTGTATCCGAGTGACCTTTGAGCCGACGATTGGTCCGCTCAAGATCGGCCGCAATCTCATTATGCGAGTAAACCTCACCATTGTAGATTATGACGAACCGCCCACATCCCGATGTCATCGGTTGAGCGCCCGTAGGGGTCAGATCACGTATCGCCAGACGTCGGTGGCCGAGGCCCACACCTCGCTCATTGTCGAGCCATGTGCCTCTTGAATCCGGCCCACGATATGCGAGGCTATCCGTCATTTCGTCGAGGACACGCTGCGATAGAGGCCCTCGGCCGCCTTGCTGAAGCCGCAAGAAACCCGCAATGCCGCACATTACTTCGCCCCCCTCCCCTTGGCGGTAGATACAAACAGATCACCGAAAACAGCGCCGCCGCGCGGACTGCGCATTCGGTGGAGGATCGACAGATAGGACACGATGTTGGGATGACTGAGAACGAGCCACGTCTGCGGAATGATCAACATTGCAGGTACCACGCATCACTCCGAGCAAGAGCAAATGAGTTCAACAAACGTCGCCCCCAACCTGAAGCAGTGAATTTTCCAAGCAACCGCAGTCCGGGTGGACCTGAGACCAACGGAGCCCTCAATTTGCACGCGGCCGATTCATCCGCACACGTCAGACCACTTCACGCAGCCGACAGCCGAGCCGGCCTCGATCGAGACCCGAACCTTTCGTCCCAGCAGGTCAAGCAAGATCGCGACCCGATCTCGATCAACCAACCCATCGAATAATCCGAGACTCTCGGCAAAGGCCCCCGCGGATACGCGCACCTTCTCCAGTCGATTCGAACGAACAGGTAACGTGGGAACATTGGAACCATCTGATCGATCTTCCGGGCGTGACTCCGGCGCTTTAGATAGCGAGGCCGGTACGGTTCAAAGCCTTTGCACACCAGCTTGCGCGCCGCTTTCGCCTCGGCAATAACCTGCGTCTGGACGCATCAACAATGCTCATTGCGCTGCATCCTGACGCTCGGGAAGATTCAAGCCCAGCAAGCTTGGAGCAAGCACACGACATGGTCCGTAAAGGCGCACCGCTTCATCGAATGCCCTACTTGGATTGGCCACATCGGTGATCATCACAGCGTCAAATGGAATGGCAACACGATCGTAGCTAGAAACGACCTGGACCCCGACAAAGCGCGTGTCGCCTGCATGCTCATCAACAATTGCGACGATCGAGACACCACAATCGACGGCCGAAAGCATGGCGATTTCAGCCAGGTCCGACCTTCCGCAGAGCACCATATTCTGGAAATGCTGCGCCTTCGCCAATTGCAGGACTTGCGCACAATCGGCCTTGGCTTGACGAAAGAATGAGAAAGAGGACGATAGATATTCCACCGTCAGGCGAGATTTTTCAGCGAAGCCTTTCGGCGTCAGGTAATAGGCGTAGCGACGCGCCGGCGCCTGGCTTACTTTGACAAGGCCCTTCTTGATGCATCGCTTGAGGTAGGCGTTAACGAGGCCAAGCGCGATACCGAGCTCCTCCGCGATGCGGCGCTGCGATTGCGCGCCATCATCGACGGAATTAAGCAGGCTCAGGACGATCCTTTCGTCCTCGCCGCTGGGACCTGGCAATGCGCGATCCATTGAAACTCCCCTTCCGTTTCGGACTGATAGCGCGTTCACGCCGTGAACGTCAAGCCGTACGTTCATTCCGTGAACAAATCAATTACTTGATTTCGTTATTGAATTTATTGGGGCGAAAGATTGATGTAGAAGGCTTTCGGTCCGCCTGAATGCAAATACCCAGATTCTCCGGCTTACCGATAGCACTTGTTCGCGATCGAGCATCCACCACACTCCGCGGACATGATCGCACTGGCGCTCCCCGGAAATGGCTTTCCGCGACATTCCGGAACGCGCCGGCGGCAATACCGACTGACGATGATGCGCTCTTCTCATCCTGCTCCTGCATTCTGCCTTGAATCGAGCGGTCACCAGATCCGATTGGCGCCCAAGTTGATCATTGGAGCTGACGAAAATCAAAGCAGTCACATTGAAAATAGTGCTCGGCGGCAGCGCTGACGCTGCTCGGCAGCGCTCTTGGATCCACTCTGGTTGCACAACGGCGCCAATTCTTCTCACGCGCTGCAATATCCCGCCGGATGACGGCCCTCTTATCTTTTTCCAACGAGCCGGATGCGACCAGCGCATCTGCTCGAGATCCTTGCCCATCGAATCTCATGATGCTGCTCGCGAGCAACGTGGTTGCTGCCGCAGTGCTGGCGGCCGCGCATTATCCCGTATACGGTTGCCGCCATTCGCGACGATGGCGACGATGCTAATGGGCCCACCACTGCACCTGGCGGACTTGCGGCCCTACCCCCCTGCCTTCGAGACGAGACAGATTTCTTATGCCGGTTTCACCGGTGGCATCCGGACTCCCACGACCCTGATTCGATTGATTGATGATTTCCCAAGAAACCAAGCTGAACGGCCGCATCCTCTACATCGTAAACGAGGACTGGGCCTTCTTGCTCAATCGCCTCCCGATGGCCCGGGCAGCGCGTGACGCCGGCCTTGAGGTACATGTGGCGACCAATGTGAGTAGCGCAGCCTCCTCGATTGAAGCCGAGAACTTCGTCCTTCACCGGATTCCGTTCCAACGGGGTCAACGAGCTTTGCTAACGGCCGCCGCCGCGCTGAAAGCGATCCGAGAGGTGGAACGCGCGATCAAGCCGAGTATCGTGCACCATTCCGGTGTGCAATGCTGCGTCTTTGGCTCGCTGGCTGCTCTCGACCAAACATTTCCTGTCGTCAATGCGATCACCGGGCTCGGCTATATCTTCACGTCTTCGAGCTCGCAGTCGCGCATGTTGAAGCGTGTCCTGACCCGACTACTGCCTTGGCTACTCAACCGGGATCGCAGTTACACTATCGTGCAAAACATCGACGACCGCGAAGCGCTTCTGGCGCTCGGCGCTAAATCCGGCCGCATGACATTGATCCCGGGATCTGGGGTGGACGATGAATCATTGCAGCCGCTTCCTGAGCCGGATGGCCCGATCACGATTGGATTCGCAGGACGGCTGCTGGTCGACAAAGGCATCCGCACGCTCGTTCGCGCCTATGATCTGCTGCGCGATCAAGGACACGATATCAAACTCATCATTGCAGGAAATCCTGACCCCGCCAATCCATCGTCGGTGTCCCACGAAGAGATCGAAGCCTGGATCGCGCGGCCAGGCATCACGTGGCTCGGGCACATCGACAACATCGTCTCCTTGTGGCGCGACGCACATATCGCAGTATTGCCTTCATATCGAGAAGGCCTTCCGGGTGCGTTGATGGAAGCGGCCGCGTGCGGCAGACCCCTGATTGCAACGGACACTCCCGGCTGCCGGGAGATCGTGCTCACCAACCAAACCGGCCTATTGGTGCCTCTTGAGGATCCCGCAGCTCTGGCAAGAGCAATTCTGCGGCTTGCTGAATCGCCAGTGCTGCGAGCAAGCTACGGCGCGACGGCAAGACGACTCGTGTCGGAGCGATTCTCTGCAAGAATCATCGGTCACGCGATAACTCGGCTCTATGGCGACATATTAGCGCATGGCGCGATATCGTTGGCAACTTCGAACGCACAATCAGACCCGCACGCGCCATCTCGCTGATCGCGGTCCACTGAGCAACGACATTACGCAGCTGCCGATGCCGCCACCAATCTCTAGGATCACTTACCTGGGGCATGCCCATGGGTGCGCCAGCCGAAGGAAATCTCTGAAATCAAGACACATGGCACGTTGGCTGGGGTTAGACGCCTCGCACCTCGTTCCATAAGTAGCGACTTGTCAAGCCGTTTTCCCGGGTATCTACAGGACAACGCAACCGAGAGTTCCGCTCGTAAACTGGCTTCGGCTTACGCGAATCTTGGGCGCCCTGTCAGGACTGTGGACCACAGATTCCTTGAGCAAATACGTGCGATGACAGGAAAGCCAGGCGGACGGACCAGAATCACGGTCTACGCGTCCACGGCATTGGCTTGAAGTTGTGGCGGCTGTTAAGATGAACTGACCCTGTCGCGCCGAAGCGGCCGCCTAGGTCGCTCCTGCATCATGCTCAAAATGCTCCGCATCCACGCATTAGACCAACGAAAATACGGCGAACGATTCATGGCAATTTGTCGTTTCTCTGAGCCAACATGGACTTGCTCAGTGGCTTTAAGCGAGTCGAGTACCAGGTGCAGCTCCGCCGAGCTCATCATCTGCCATGTACGATCTGCATCGGGACGAGCCGCATGAATACGAATGAGATCGCGATAGCAGGCAAGACTTCGACCCGCGTGAGCTTGGGCGTATTGATCGGCTTCCATATCGTCGCCTGCTGCGTTTCGCTCGCCTATCTCAGCCGCGGCTACGGCAGCTACCACATCTACTATGATCCTGCATTGCTCCACGTCGCGATCGCAACGATCGCCTCGTTTGCCATTCTCTCCTACCTTTTCCTCCTCGCTCCGTTCAGCTTTGGGTACTTTCTCGGCTTCTATTTCTATACGATGATCGTTGGATACCTCTGGCTAAATTGCTTCTCCCGCTTTGAGTACAATCACTGGCTCAGCGGAGTCTCTGCCGTCGGATCAACGATAGCGTTCCTGGTCCCATCACTGTTCGTGACGTCACCCGTCCAACGAAGGTTCACGATCGGCGAAGCAATCTTCCAGCGCGCGCCCACAATTATCCTAGCACTCGGCGCCATCACGATCCTGATAGCGGCAAGCTATAGCTTCAAGATCGTCTCACTGGATGAAATGTATGACTTCCGTAAGAAGATCAACATACCTTCCCCGCTCATCTACTGCATTGGAGTCACTTCGAATGCGTTGTTACCTTTCGCCTTTGCATGCTTTGTCGAGCGGCGAAATTACTGGCGAGCCGGCTTAACGCTTGTTCTGTTGCTGCTGTTCTACCCGATCACCCTCAACAAGATCGCTTTCTTCACGCCGACATGGCTTCTGGTCATGGCTGTACTGACGCGCCTACTCGATTGTCGGATTACGGTTGTCGTCTCGCTGTTCGTGCCACTCGTTGTCGGCGTCGTCCTGTACGCCGTCCTCGGCATGCGCGACACGCGCTACCTCGACATCGTCAATCTTCGGATGATCGCTACGCCTTCAAATGCGATGGATATCTACAACGATTTTTTCTTTAATCACCCTCTCACTTCCTTTTGCCAGGTTACATTTATCAAAGCCCTCGTCCCGTGTCCCTATGCTGGTCAATTGGGCGAAGTCATGCAGGAGGCATACGCCCTCGGTAATTTCAATGCCTCCCTTTTCGCCACTGAAGGGATCGCATCGGTCGGACCTCTCCTGGCGCCGATCCCAGTTTTTGTTTGCGGACTTGTAATCGCACTTGCCAATCGATTTTCTTCGGGCCTCCCTCCGCGCTTCATCTTCATATCGGGTTCGATCTTTCCTCAGATCCTGTTGAATGTCCCATTGACAACAACTCTGCTTTCGCACGGCGCAGCCGTTCTTTTCCTGCTATGGTACCTGACGCCGCGCTCACTTTTTGCGTCACAGAGCGAAAGCCCACTCCAGCCGTCGTCGATAGGAGGACCCGAAGGGCGGCTCGCATGACCATCAAACATTCGATGTTGGTTACTGATTGCGCCAAAAGCGAGCCGCTACAGCATTCAAGCCCAGTCTAACCTACATCCTGATTTGCGAGCGGGACACAACATGTCGAAACAATTTCAGCGAAGGCTCATTGTCGCGAGCATTGGTGCAGCGATCTTATACATCCCCGTCGCGCTCTATCTGGATACATTGCCGCCTTGGCGCAACCCGGATCCGGGAATGATCTATCCGCCTTTCAAGCATTTTGGCGGCAATGCTTGGCAATATCTAACGCTGATCCCTGGTTCGATTTCTGACACCAATGATGCACCAAATCGATCTCGACTCGAGTTGACCGAAGACCGTCGCCCTCTCGGACCAGCTCATAGCGAGCACGCAGACATCGTCGAGAAGGGAAACGGACAATATTCCTATTGGCAGTCGTCTTTGATTTTCTCGACCAGCGACAACAGCGACCCAAATACCAACGGGCGCGCCTACCGCGTTATTGATCCAAGCGCCAAAGATCCGTTCGCATCGCTCCGGGCTCCTCATCGTCCAAGTTTGTTGAGCCGGCTGTTCCCCTCCCGGTTCGACCACTGAACCACTCGGTCCTTCAGCTCACAAGGTTCGTCGCAAAGCATCCGAAAAACTTGCTGCGAACGCACGGACACTGTCGTCCTGATACGGAACAATGTCTCGCACCGTCGGCGGGTTATTCATCTTCGAAACCTGCATCAGGTGCTCCGCCAGCGCGGCGGGATCATCAACGCCGAAGTAGCGTGCGCCGCCTGCGGTCTGCTCGCGGTGTACATCGATGTCCGACAGGATCATTGGAACGCCGAACGATTTCGCCTCTTCAACGGTCGTGCTCCATCCCTCGAAGCGCGACGGATTGAGCAGCGCCGTCGAAGCGCGCAACAGCGCGTAGACGTGCGGCAACGGGATAACACCGAGGTGACGAAAGTACGTTGCGAGGCCGCGCTTTTGGATCTCCGAAGTGACCTGGTCGTAGTAGCCAGGCTCGCGCCGATCCTCCGTGCTGCCTGATGCACAGACGACCACGTTGACTCCGCGACTTTTCAGGATCGCCAAGGCGTCGACGACCAGCCGGTGGTTCTTGTGGCGGTAGAACTGATTGGGCAGATAGAAATAGTTCGCCGGCAGATTATACGTCGCGATCACTTCCAACGGGTCCGTATTCAAGAACGTCTCTGGCGGCTGGGTCGCAAAACGAACGACGCTGACCCGATTTCCGGCACGCGGATAGTAAGCCCTGAAATCGCGCAACGCGCTCTCGCTACTCAGCATGATGGTTCGTCCAGATGCGATCTGGACGCGAAAGCCGATCTCGCGCCGCCAGCGCGCCGGCGTTGGAAACAGCTGAGGCAGGGAACGATGTTGCAGATCCGGAATCCATGCCACCGCTGGGATAGTCAGCCGCCAGCCGAAAAAGCGGGCCGCTTCGACGACAACATCGACGCGCGCGGACTGAAACGCCGCCGCGGCTCCGCGGTCGAGACCAAGCCCGAGCGCCGCAGCCAAGCCTGGCTGTCCATCGAATGCCTCCGATCGGACGATCTCGACACCTGGTACGGCGGCAAGCTCCGCGAGTTCATTCTCTTCGGCCCTGGTCCCGGCAAAGACGACCGGAACGAGCTCGCCGGGCAGAAACCGGGCGAGCGCCGCGAACAGATTGCACTGATAATTGAACCCGCCGGCCCAAACTCGTCGCGAAATGTGACTGAACGCGAACCGCAATAGGCGCGGCGTCACGAAGCCTGCTCCTTGAACCAGGTCACGTAATCGGCAAGCCCCTGGTCGAGCGGAATGCGCCATTTGAATCCGATCTGGCGCAGCATCGCATCGTCGGCCAACAGGCTCGCGGGATCGCCGGGCCGGCTCACGCCGGAGTGTCGCACTTTTGTGTTGCTGCCCCACCGCCGGATGAGGCTGGCCGCGATATCGGAAACGCTCGTTCCCCGGCCCGATCCGCCATTGATGACACGAAAACTCGCCTGCGGCGATGGCGGTTCGGCGATCCTTGCGAGCAGCCTCGCGACATCGCGAACGTCGGTCCAGTCGCGGATTTCAATGCCCGTCCCGCCAAGGGTGAGCAACTGCTCCTTGGCCTGCAGCCGCGAGCAGATGTCCCAGAGCAACTGCTTGCGCAGATTGGGACCATAGACCGAGAACAGCCGCACGATGGTGCAGCGGATGCCAAACGACTGTGCGTAGCTGCGGCACAGCTGTTCCATCATGAACTTGTGCTGTCCGTAGGGCGACATCGGAGCCGGGGTGGCAGTTTCGGCGATCGGGCCGAAATGGTCGGCCCCATAAACCGCCGCACTCGACGTCGCGATCACCGCGCAGTTCGGCGCGGATCCTCGCAGCCATTCGAGCAGCCGCGCCGTGCTGGCCACGGTTCGCGAAAAATCCTCGAACGGGCGTTCAATCGATACTCCGACGGACGATCCGCCGGCCAGATGAAAGATATGCGTCGGCAACCCGTGCGCAGCCGCAAGCGCGTTGAGATTGGCCCCATCGATCTCACCGTTGATCGAGCTCTGCAGGCCAAGCCGCCGGGCTTCCGTCGCGTCAAGCGCCCCATGTCCGATGCCGTGCACCACATGGCCTACTCCGGCCAATTCATGGGCGAGATGGCGGCCGATGAACCCGTTCGCGCCTGTGATCCAGACGATCATCGCTCAGGCCTTGTGACAGACAAAGGAGTAGAGCCGGCCCGGGCGATTGTCGAAATGCTCGGCCATCGAGAGCAGCGAGCCGAACACCCGGCGTGACCCAAGCACGGTACGCCACAGCGGCGCCACAGGAATTTTTTGCGTCAACTTCGTCACGACCGCCGCTCGCAGCGTCTCCAACGTAAATGGAAACAGGTTGATCGGGCTCTGTAGCGGTGCCAGCGTGTCGATCGTGGAGAATCCTGCGGAGGTCAGCGCGCTGATGTAGCGATCGAGCAGGAAGGCATGCTCCCCTCCGTAAAGATGGTGCAGCGGATGCTGCGCCAGGAACTGCGGAAGATCTGCCTCCTTGCTGATGACGTGCTCGCGCGCGGAGATCAGCATGCCACCGGGCCGCAGTACGCGAAACATCTCACTGCATGCGCCCTCGAGATCGCGCGTGTGGTGCAGCACGGCGCGGGCGAAGACGAGATCGAACGTCGCATCGGCGAACGGCAGCCGCTCGGAAAACTCTTCGACCACTCGAATCGGCAGTTGCGTCTGCGCTGCCAGATCCCGGATCGCCCCCGCTCCCACGATCGCGCTCGGATCCGGCTCGAGCGCTCTCACGGCAAAGCCGCTCCGCGCGAGCGCGTAGCTCGCAATGCCGCGACCCGCACCCACATCAAGCGCGGTACCACACCGGCCTCCCAGTATCGCAGTGACGGCTTGCCACTCCGAGCTTCGGAAATAACGCTCGGCAGCGCCGACCAGCGGATCGTCGTAGAACGCGTCGAGCACAAGCCGGCGCTGGTCCGGCTGATTGCGCAGCCAGACCACCGCTTCCTCCCAGGTCGCGAATGCCTTCTCACCCGACATGCAAACTCGCTAATCTTGGCGACTGATCAGATCAGTTCCTGAAATTTCGTCCACTGCAGAACCTTGTTATAGCGCTCCTTCACCATGGCATGCCCCGCTCTAGCAATCGATGTTGCTAGGTTCTCGTCTTTCATCAACCTGCCGATCAATTCAGGTATTTGCGCAGGAGACGAATATTCCAGCATGGTTTCGCCATTAACAAAACCCTCCGGATAGCTTCCCGCGTCCGTCAATAGAACCGCTCCGCATCCAGGCGCCTCGAAGCATCTCATATTGCCGCGGTCTTCGCCGGCCATGTCGATCGCCCCATTGAAGACCATTCGGGTCTTTGCCATCGCCTCGTAGGCATCTCGTCCGTAAACCGGGCCAGCCCGGACCCCACGAATATCATCTGGATGGCGGTGAGAACGAAGCACTGGTAGCGGAGCTAGCGCGTTTGCGAGCCGAGTGAGACGCGAATCCTCAAGGTAGAAACGTGCGCGGATGCTAGGCGTCGAGGCCGCAGCCCTGAGCGCTTGGCTGCGCTTGGCGTGATGGCGCGTGTATCCACCAATGAAAATAAGATCAAGCTCTTTCGCACGAGCATTGGCGTAATCGTCCATCACTGGATCATGCGCCGGAAAGAAGTGCGCGACACTGCACCCCTTTTGTCGCCAGTTCTCGCGGATTGACGGAAAGTTGCACACGACAAGGTCGTACTTAGTTAAATCTGCGTTTCCGGAAGGGGCTGCTCTCCAAGCGATTGACTTCTTTACACATCCCGGCAGCTTCGAAACGAACTTGCTGCAATAGCGGATCGGGTCAAGGTTATAGAATACCTCGGTGCGATGCTGTTCAATCTGAGCCAATAAGATTTGCTCGAGATCATCCGTGCGGAGACCATTTTCTTTCGCCCAGAGCAATTGTAGGCGCTCGTCGTCTCCGTTTGTATAAAAAGCATCTGGGCTGTCGGTGAGCACCGGCATAAGAATATGCAATGCTGTAAATCGTGTCTCGAGGAACTGCGCACGCCCGGCAGCAAAGTTCTGATAGGGCGTCTGGGGACGGTGAGCACGGAAACCGCGCGAGATACCATTATTTTGAAAGAGAAGCATAGCAATCACCACTCGCGGTTTTCTTCTGACGGCGGGCTCAGCGCCCGGATCACCTTTGCCGGATTGCCGACAGCCAACGAGTATGGCGGAATGTCACGCGTGACAACCGAACATGCTCCGATGACGGAGCCCGTCCCGATGGAGACCCCCTTTAGGATGCTCACGTTGAACCCGATCCAAGCGCGATCGGATATTACGATTGGCGCGTGCGGAATCTTGTCCCAATACTTTCGTCCGGCCGTCCATTCTCGGACATCATCCCGGCGATCCATCCAGTTGATGCTGTGAGAGTCGTGGTCTACGACCGTGATGCCCCACGACATGATAACGTCGTCACCAATTGTAAGGCTTCGATAGCAAACAAGATGACTTCGACCGATGAACGTCCGGCTACCGATCTGAATCTTGCCTCCGATATCCTCGAAACTGATGTCAGCGTGAACGATCGAGTCTTCTCCAACAAACAAATCATTGCCTACCGCACGCTTGATTCGCCGCCAGGCAATCGTCGATCCGCGTCCAACACGAACTGCCCCAGAGAACCGGTTTCGCCAGCCGAGGACACCGTCGATGGCATTTGTCACGGCGCGCCTAAACATCCTACGACCTTGCCAACATCCATTTTACGACCTTGCCAACATCCATTTCATGTTCAGATAGGGCCAGAGCCGGCCGGCGCTCTTCCAATCCCAGCTCTGCGACGCTGTCAAGCGACCGACCACCTTTCGGAGCGGCGTTTCGTCGACGAATTCGGCAAATGCCGGGACATTCCGATCGAGCAATTCCGCGGTCCAGCCCGCCAACGGTCCGTTCAGCCATTCCGGCATCGGCGAGTTGAATCCGACCTTGCGGCGCGCGGCGCGGATGCTTTCGGGCATTAAATTCGCCATCGCCCGCCGCGCCACCAACTTGGTCATGCCATCGGCCGCTTTGCTCGTTTCCGGCAAAGCCATCGTATAAGTCACCAGCCGCCAGTCCATGAAGGGCATGCGGACCTCAATGCCGTGCGCCATCGAGAGCCGGTCGAAATTGCGCAGGATGGTCGGCAGCGTGGTCGAGTGGAACATGCGGTAGAGACGTCGGTTCAGCGCCCCCCAGCCCGGCAACTCGTCACCCTCGGCGACCAGCGGCAGCGGCGCCGGTACGGCTGCCAGGCCGCCGCGTAGGAAGTAATGCCCCTGGCGCCTGATCATCTGCGCCCGCAGGAAGTCGACGCCACGCTGCGCCAGTTGCGAGCGCGACGTGAGCGCGGCGGCCGCATTGCGAATCCGAAACGCGGCCGACTGCCCTTCCTGCAGGTAGGCGCCCATCAACTCGTCCGCCCCGTGGCCGTCGAGCGACACGGTGACGTTCTGGCGCCGGAGCTCGCGGTAGATCAGCCACGGCGCGCTCGGCAGCCCGATGTAGACGTCGTCATTGTCGTCGAGGATCCGGTCGAGGTCTGTCAGCGCGTCGGAGCGCCGGATCTCAAGAAAGCTTGGCGCCACATCGGCCCACGCAGCCGCTTCCTCCGCCATCGGCCGCTCGTCATTGCTGGCGCCGGGAAAGGTCGCGACAAAAGCGTGCCGCCACGCGGTGCAGTCACGCGGTCCCATGCCGGCCTTCTCATGCATCGCCATCGCACAGATCACCGCGGACGAGTCGAAGCCGCCCGACAGGCAGGTGCCGATCGGAACGTCGCTGCGCATGCGCAGTGCGACGGAATCATGAAACAGTTCGCGAAAGCGCTCGATGCGTTCGGGCTCGGCCTCCGGGATCGCGGGCAGATGATCCACGGTCCGCCACCAGCGGCGTACTTGCACGCGCCCCTTGCGCAACCACATGCAGTGGCCGCCCTGCAGGCGGCGGAGTTGCGAGAATAGGGTCCGCTCGCTGCCTTCGATACCAAACGGGTCAAGCAACAGCCGCCGCGCCACGTCCACGTCGAGCGACGTCTCAACCAGCCCGCTCCGCGCCAGAGCCCGCTGCTCGGACGCGAACACGAACTGCTCGGGCGACAACGCGTACAGCATCGGCTTGATGCCGAAACGATCGCGCGCCAAGAACAGATCATCCGTGACCGTGTCGTAGATCGCCAGCGCCCACATGCCGTTGAAACGCAGCAGCATGCCCTCGCCCCACGCCTGCCAGGCGGCAAGGATCACTTCGGTATCGGACTGGCTGCGGAAAATCGCGCCCTTCGCCTCGAGCTCGCGCCGCAATTCGAGGAAGTTGTAGATCTCGCCATTGTAGACGATCACATGGCGGCTATCGCCTGATGCCATCGGCTGATAGCCGCCCGCACCTGGATCGATGATGGCGAGCCGGCGATGGCCGAAGGCGACGTTTCGCTTGGCGTTGAACCAGGTGCCCTCGCCGAACGGACCGCGATGAGCGATCAGACTCGTGAGCCGCGATATGTCGGCCGGCTCCACGGGAGCGCCGCGCAGATTGACGATGCCTGCGATACCACACATGTTTAGGCGGCCCTGAAAGGCAAGAAGCGAGTCATGATGATGCGGAGATCTCGCCAGCAGACGGCCCGATAGGGACCCAGCTGCGACGCAGCAACGGCGGCGACAAAGATCGTCGCCGCCGACGCGCCGTAAAGCGACACCACATACCACCATGACGGCCAGTGGTCGAATAACACGTGGCTAAGCTGGGAGCGCAGCGCCAGCGCAACGGCGATACCCGTACCGAGCGGGATCAAGGCGAAATGCACCATGCGTGACCACATCGCTGAAAGGCTGAAGGTACGCCGCAACAGCAGCACCGTGACTACCATCTGCGCGACCATCCCGACACAGGAGCTCCAACCTGCTGCCTGCCAGCCGAAATACGGCAACGCGATGACGCTGGTCGCCAGCGTGAAGATGCCTGTGACGAGCGAGATCAACGCGTTGGAACTAGAGCGTCCCTGTGACAGCAGATAGAACGCAAACACATTGGCGCTCGACCCCAATATTCCGCTGATTGCAAGCACCACCAGCACCAGGTGTGCCTCGGCGGCGACCTCGGCGCCGGTCCATCGATACAGCAGTGCGCCCGCGACCGGGATCAGGCCGCCCAGCGCGCTCGCGGCGAGCACGTTGAGAACCCAGGACGAGCGCAGCAGGAGGTCGACCTTGCGATCGTCATCCTCCTTCTGCAATGTGCTGAAGAACGGGAACAATATCTCGCCGATCTTCAGCACACCGATGTAGACCGCCTCCTCCAGCCGCTGGGCGACGCCGTAGAAGCCGACGAATTGCGGCTGCAGCAGCGCACCGAGCAGATAGCGGTCGGCCTGCCCGGCGAACAGCGCGCCGCTCTGTGCTGCGACCTGCCAGCCTCCGAGCTTGACCAGCGCACGCAGCGCGCTGCGATCCAGTGTCGGCCGTGCCAGCCAGTCACCGATTGCGTGTCGCGACCAGGCAAACGCCATCAGGAGATTGGTCGCGAAGCCCAGTGCCTGGCAACCGAGGAAGGTCGAGGCGCGCGGCGCATACGGGATCAGCAGCAGCATCGATACCGTCGTCACCACCGTGCCGGCGATGCTGATCGACGCGATCCGCCGATAATCCTGACGCGCCGTGAACAGGGCGAGGAAGACCGCGAACAGACACTGGAATAGCCAGCCAGCGCTGGCCAAAGCGAAGGCAAGCCAGAGGTCGTCGGCGGCCGAGCCGCCGAGGTGAAATCCCAGTCGAGCGAGCGGTGCGCCCGCAAGGCCGAGTAAGATTGCGATCGGGCCGCCCATGAGGGTCGCGAGCGCAAGCGCGGTCGCGAAGAACCGCCGCGCCGCGTCGCGATCGGTCGGTTCCAGCCTTTGCGCGAGCTCGCGCGCCGTCGACAGACCAAGCGCGTTGCTGAACATCAGCGCCGGCGCGACACAGGCCATCACCAGGCCGGCGACACCGAACGCGGCGAGGCCGAGCCGGAAAATCACGAACGGAAGAATTGCAAGATTTAGCAGCACCGCGACCGCGAAGGCCGTCGCGTTCCATGCCGAGTTACTGAGCAGATCGGATGGACCTTTCTTCACCGCCATGCCTGCCTTCAGTCCATCTTCTCGTTACGCCTCAAGTGCCTCTTCCATAAGGCCAAAACCCATTCGGCATGGCGACGGGCTAGCAGTCGGCGGAGTGATTGTCGAGACTTGGCGATGGTGCAGCGGGCGACTTAGCCGGCCTGAACAGCAGCAGGGGCGGGAGCCGATCTCCACGGAACCGTGGCCGTCTGTTTGCGGCCTGGTTTGTCCTTCGAGCAACAGTTGGAAGGGCCTCTCTAAATTATCTTAAGCAGATAAGCAGAGCCCCAAAGCCGCCTGCCAAATAGAGGTATCAAAATGCCTTTTCCCGCCTCAATCCCAAGCCCTGTCGCGCTTCACCTTTGCTCGATCTGACCCGGGTCCGCTCCGGCCGACCTGCGTGCGGCAGATCGCGGATTGGGGCGCCAATGTCATCAAGATCGGCGCGCTGACCGAGGATGCTGGTGGCGAGCAGCCGGGCGGACCTCGGCGGGGTTCCGGCTTCCAGAATCTGCACCGCAACAAGCGGGCGATGACGCTCAATCTGAAAGACGAGCGCGGGCTCGCCGTGTTCAAGCGCCTCGCCGCCAAGGCCGACGTCGTGGTCGAGAATTTCCGCCCCGACGTGAAGAAAAAGCTCGGCATCGACTATGAGAGCCTCGCCGCGATCAACTCGCGCATCGTCTATGGCAGCATCTCCGGCTTCGGCCAGGACGGCCCCTATCACAAGCGCCCGGGCTTCGATCAGATCGCGCAGGGCATGGGCGGGCTGATGTCGATCACCGCGCGCCCGCGGGCACGCAATCGGTCGATTAGCCGCCAGAACAGCAGCACGATCGCCAGCGTCATGATCGAACCGACCCGGCCGTTCGACCAGAACACCTTGAGCTTGCCGTCGGAGCCGATCATCGGCAGACGAAAGGCATCCTCGGTCCGATTGCCGAGCACGAGTGCCAGGGTGAACGGCGCCAGGGGAATGCTGATCTTCTTGAAAATGTAACCAACGATTCCGAAGCCGAGCATCAGCCAGACGTCGAACATCGCGTTCTGGATCGTGTAGGCGCCGATCGCACAGGTCGCCACAATCATCGGCGCCATCGCGGCAGACGGCACGCGCAGGATCAAGACGAAGGTCGGCACCGCCGTCAGCACCAGCAACGAGGCCAACGACATTGCCGGCATACATCGCGGCGATCAGATTTCAGACGAAACCCTTGTGCTCAATGAAAAGCTGCGGCCCAGGATTGATCTCCGTTAGCCGAGCTTCTGTCCCTATCCTCTTTGAGGGATCATTCCTCAGTAACCGCTGCGTATCCCGCAATCGCGAAGCGGCGACCGCTTACGCTGGTTGTGGACGCTCCGACTTGGCCGCACTAAAATCAGACGTGCCTATGCAATCCCCAAAATGCGATTATCACGAGAGCCACAGCCCCGATCGCCAGTAACAGGAGAATGGCTTCCAGCATGCGAATCAAGCTCCGCGGAGCAGAGGATATACCCGCGCGTAAAGTTATCACAGAACTAACCGGTAGCTCGCCCGCCCTGCTTTCAAGAGTCGGACAAGCTAAGTCATCAACCATGGTTCTTCGCGGTATAAACTGCTGCTTCGCGCAGCCGCTTAGTGAGCCGAGGACTTTGACCGCTGCGTCCACCGGACGCGACCGAACAGACCGTCGATGGCCGGCCAGAACAGCAGCAGGATCGCCAGCGTCGTGATGGAGCCGACCAACCCGTTCGACCAGAACACCTTGAGGTCGCCACCGGAGCCGATCATGGACAGGAAGGCATCCTCGGCGCGGTTGCCGAGCACAAGCGCGAGCGTGAACGGCGCCAAGGGTTGCCGAGATACATCGAGGCGATGAGGCCCCAGACGAAATCCTTGTGCTCGACGAACAGCAGCGGCCCTGGATTGAGCCCCCACACCATCAGGCCGCCGAGCAGGATCGCCGCGGTGCCCGAGCCGGGAATGCCGAGCGCCAGCATCGGCAGCAGCGCCGAGGTGCCGGACGCATGCGCCGCCGTCTCGGGCGCGAACACGCCCTCGATGCGACCCTTGCCGAAGCTCTCGGGATGCCGCGATCCCGGTGTGATGCCGAGCCGGCGAGCCGATGAAGGAGGACGTGAACGCCGCGGTCAGCGCCTCCGCCGCCCTGCCCTGCTGCGCCATCGGATAGCCGTCGAAGGTGGTCGCGACCGACCAGGCTTCGCCGGGGATGTTGAACAGGATCGAGGTGATCGCACCGCCGAACAGCGCGCCCCAATAGATGCAGGACAGCATCACGATCGCCGAGGTCGGGTCCATCGTGAAGGTGAGCGGCAACAGGATCGCAACGCCGTTGGGGCCGCCGAGACCCGGCAGCACGCCGACGAAGATGCCGAGCACCAGCCCGACCATCATCAGCACGATCGTCTTCCACGTCAGCAGGACCGCGAAGCCGTGAATCAGGAGACCAAACGCTTCCATCGCGATCCGTCCTAGCGGCCGAGGGCCGCTTCGAGCGGCCCTTTCGGCATGATGACGTCGAAGGCGATATCGAAGGTGACGAACATGATCGCCGTGAACACGAAAGCGGTGAGCAGCGACTTCCACAGCGCGATCTTGCCGACGAGGCGCATGAAGCCCGAGATCAGGAGGAAGCTCGCGACATAGAGGCCGAGGAACTGGGTCACCAGGCAGAACAGTAGCGTCGGCACGAACACCGCCATCACGCGGCGCGCTTGCGCCCGCGTCACGAAGGTCTCGCGCGCCGCGTGGTGCGCGAGGAGCGCCACGATCAGGCCGTAGAGGCTGCCGCCGCCGAGAATGACGCAGAGATAGAACGGGAAATAGCCGGGCTCGGGCCCGGTCGCATCCCAGGACGCACCGGTGCGCCAATTGTCGTAGCCGAACGTGACGGAGAGCGCGAGCAGCAGGACGGCCATCGGCCTAACGGCAGGTCAAGCCGGCGATGCGTCTCAGGCCCAACCGCTCATCGAGGGGCTCTCAGCCAATATCCTGATGGACGATGCGACCTACGATTCCGATGCGTTGCGATCCGCCATCGGCGCAAAAGCCGCACAAGCCGTCTCCCGAACACCCCCCTCACGGGCAATCAAACATCCGCCCAACAAGCCTCTCTATGCCGAGCGTCACGTGATCGAATGCTGCTTCTCAAAACTGAAGCGGTTCAGGCGCGTCGCAATGCGCTACGAAAAGACCGCCCGAAATTACTTCGCCATCGTAACGATCGCTGCCGCTCCAATCTGGCTAAGGTAACTGTCCACACGGCCTAATGGACAATGAAGTAGCCGGTATTCAGGTCGGCCATATGTACGTTGGCTGTATCCCGCCCCATGACCGCATCGTGAAAATCGCTCCCCAACTGAGAGATGGCGTGGGATTGATCGCTCGGCGTTTCGTGCAAGAGCTCCGTCAGCTGTTTGCAGATAGCAACCAAAGAAAATCCATCAGGCGCGACAACTTCCGCGCTTCCAGCATTTACTACACCGGCCCCATCGATGCCCCGGTGAAGTACGAAACTATCATTGCCAGCTGCGATCCTGGCCCCTTGCGATGCAGGACTTGAGCCGGCGGCTTCGACCACGGTTACGCTCGCCGCAGGTATGCCGATCACGCTGTCGGCGTTGAGGTCCTGCTGGAAGCTGCTCTCAAATGGTTCAAGGATCGCGCTGCTTCCTGAGACGACCGCGGTCGCGGAGGAGACATAGTTGCCGTTGCTCTCGGCGTTCCAGACCGAGTACTGATCCGAACCGATCACCTTCCAGGCAATCTGATATCCGTTTGCCGTCTGTTCCGCCCCGATCGGCGTCCAGGCTCCGACCTGAGTCGATGCAGCAAAAGGCGTTCCGGCATATTTGACTGATGGGCCTGTACCGCCGCTAATCGGATCGAGAAAATAATAGCTGCCGATCTGGTCCAGTTTGGTCAAGCCGGCGGCTTCGACCACGGTTACGCTCGTCGTAGGTATGCCGATCACGCCGTCGGCGTTGAGGTCCTGATGGAAGCTGCTCTCAAATGCTTCAAGGATCGCACTGCTTCCTGAGACGACCGCGGTCGCAGAGGAGACATAGTTGCCGTTGCTGTCGGCGTTCCAGACCGAGTACTGATCCGAACCGATCACCTTCCAGGCAATCTGATACCCGTTTGCCGTCTGCTCCGCTCCGATCGGCGTCCAGCCTCCAACCTGAGTGGATGCAGCAAAAGGCGTCCCGGCATATTTGACTGATGGGCCCGTACCGCCGCTGACCGGATCGAGAAAATAGTAGCTGCCGATCTGGTCCAGTTTGGTCAAGCCGGCGGCTTCGACCACGGTTACGCTCGTCGTAGGTATGCCGATCACGCCGTCGGCGTTGAGGTCCTGCTGGAAGCTGCTCTCAAATGCTTCAAGGATCGCGCTGCTTCCTGAGACGACCGCGGTCGCGGAGGAGACATAGTTGCCGTTGCTCTCGGCATTCCAGACCGAGTACTGATCCGAACCGATCACCTTCCAGGCAATCTGATATCCGTTTGCCGTCTGCTCCGCCCCGATCGGCGTCCAGGCTCCGACCTGAGTCGATGCAGCAAAAGGCGTTCCGGCATATTTGACTGATGGGCCTGTACCGCCGCTAATCGGATCGAGAAAATAGTAGCTGCCGATCTGGTCCAGTTTGGTCAAGCCGGCGGCTTCGACCACGGTTACGCTCGTCGTAGGTATGCCGATCACGCCGTCGGCGTTGAGGTCCTGATGGAAGCTGCTCTCAAATGCTTCAAGGATCGCACTGCTTCCTGAGACGACCGCGGTCGCAGAGGAGACATAGTTGCCGTTGCTGTCGGCGTTCCAGACCGAGTACTGATCCGAACCGATCACCTTCCAGGCAATCTGATACCCGTTTGCCGTCTGCTCCGCTCCGATCGGCGTCCAGCCTCCAACCTGAGTGGATGCAGCAAAAGGCGTCCCGGCATATTTGACTGATGGGCCCGTACCGCCGCTGACCGGATCGAGAAAATAGTAGCTGCCGATCTGGTCCAGTTTGGTCAAGCCGGCGGCTTCGATGACGATCGGCGGGATCATCGAGGAGCCCGCGATCGTGCGATCGGCAAACTGGAAATATTCCACCCCAGTCACGGTGTCGGTACCGTCAGGCGAACCGGAACGCTGGTCGATGATTGTAAAGATTTGCGTCGCCGAGTCATAGGAGATGGCGTAGTTGGCTTCGCTGCCCGAATACACCGCCGTATCGGTGCCGGAGCCGCCGATGATGGTGTCGTTGCCGCCACCCCCGGTTATCTTATCGTTGCCGAAGCTGCCGTTCAGCGTGTTGGCAATGGCGTTGCCTACCAACGTGTCGTTGCCGGAACCGCCAATGGCATTGTCGATATAGGAACGCGCGTCACCGTTATAGAGATAGGCGTTGTAGACGTTGCCGGATGCGTAATGGCCATCGCCGAGATAGGCCAGTTGAACGGACGAGAATACCGACGACGCGCCGGGGTTGAGGTTGATGCTCAGGTTCGTCGCGTAGCTCGACAGGTCGTAAGTATCGACGCCGCCGCCGTCCCAGACCGTCTCGTAGATTCGATTGGCCGAGCCCCCGACACCGCCGCCGGGCGCGGCCTGCCCGACGCCATTGATGAACTCCTGCCCCGTGGTCGGATTCCAGGTGTAGACCGTGTTGCTGCTCTGGGTCGTGAAGTTCGCACCGTACATCGTCTGCAGCGCGAGGATATCGTTGGCCATATAGGTCTGCGGATATCCGTAGCCCTCATTGGTGTATCCGCTCGTGGTCGAAGCGCCGACATAGCTGCGATAACTCATGACGGTATATTCGCTGTCGTCGTGCGCGGTCGGCACTGCGACGTTGGCCGGCCCACCGGTCTCCTGGCTGTGCTTGAGGCCTATGGCGTGGCCAAGCTCGTGAAGCGCGGTCACGAAGTAATAATTGCCGAGCTTGGCCAGCGAGTAATTGTATTGAGTCCCGAACCAGATGTCGCCGCCGGAGGCATAGTTGCCGGGATAGTACGCGTAGGAGGTCGGGTTGGCCGACGGCGACTGCGCGATCATGATGTCGGCGCCGTTCGTGCCTGCGTACTGGATGTTGGCGTTGGTGTAGCCGTTGATCAATCCGATGGCGTAGTTGATCGCCGTCTGCATCTGGGTCGGCGCCGAGGCGAAGCCCGACGTGGTCGGCTCGCTGCTGCCGCCGGTGTACGGATTGGCGTAGTCGCTGGACGAATCCGGGAAACTATAGGAGATCGCGCCCGACCATTTGTAGCCCGACAGCAGACCATCGATATCGGCGTTGTTGGTCTTGGTGACCGTAACCGCGGTTGCCAAAGCGAATCTCCGAAGCAGGAGGCCCCATCCAATTCGAGGCGTTAACAGATTAGTCTAGCTAGAGAGTTAAGCGTTTGGTTTAAATGGGGCGAGAGTGCCCGGACCTCTGCCATAATGCGGTGTTAGCTATGAAATCCCGTAGTGATACGGGAAACAAAGGCAAGAGCTCTCGGTTCCCGCCCTCACGTAATTTGCAGGGTTTCATGAAACGACGTTCACTCGCGGCCGGCCTGTTTGGCGCCCTCGCGGCGCTCGCCGGATTCGATCACACGCCCTTCGAAGGACTGCCCGTCATGGTGGAGAAGGCCAATGCGGATGACAGCGGCAAGGCGGGACGCTCGCCCACCATGCCAATGGCCCGGGATCCTGCCGTTGCGGTGGCCGAGGAATACGAAGCGGCCCGCCGGAAGGGAACGCGGGAGGCCTTTGAGCTCTTCATTGCCCGCCACGGCGATGACCCGCTGGCTGAGAAGGCGCGCGCGGAACTGAAGCGCCTGTCGCGCTGATTCCTTCACGGAGCGCGGCAAACCGCGCCAGGCATTGCATTTCGACAGGTGGCATCCGCGCCGGCCCAGACTTGTCGCAGGGCCTTTCGGCACTATGGTGGGCCCGCAATCTGTCCCGGAGCCTTTCACGATGCCCTTTCCGCATGCCTCGGAAGCCCTGTCGCGCTTCACCGTGCTCGATCTGACCCGGGTCCGCTCCGGGCCGACCTGCGTGCGGCAGCTCGCGGATTGGGGCGCCAATGTCATCAAGATCGATGCGCTGACCGAGGACGCTGGGGGCGAGCAGCCGGGCGGACCCAGGCGGGGTTCCGACTTCCAGAATTTGCACCGCAACAAGCGGGCCATAACGCTCAACTTGAAAGACGAGCGCGGGCTCGCCGTGTTCAAGCGCCTTGCCGCCAGGGCCGACGTCGTGGTCGAGAATTTCCGCCCCGACGTGAAGAAGAAGCTCGGCATCGAGTATGAGAGCCTCGCCGCGATCAACCCGCGCATCGTCTATGGCAGCATCTCCGGCTTCGGCCAGGACGGCCCCTATCACAAGCGCCCGGGCTTCGATCAGATCGCGCAGGGCATGGGCGGGCTGATGTCGATCACCGGCGCGCCGGGCGAAGGACCGATGCGGGTCGGCATTCCCGTCGCCGACCTCACGGCGGGCCTGTTCTGCGCCATGGGCATTCTCACCGCGCTGCTCGAGCGCGAGGTCTCCGGCAAGGGCCAGTGGGTGCAGACCTCGCTGCTCCAGGCCCAGATCTTCATGCTCGATTTCCAAGCCGCGCGCTGGCTGATGGAGAAGGAGGTGGCCAAGCAGGCCGGCAACAACCACCCGACCAGCATCCCGACCGGCGTGTTCAAGACCTCGGACGGCTATATCAACATCGCCACCACGGGCGGACGGATCTGGGAGCGCTGCGCCCAGGCGATCGGCGCGCCGGAGCTCTTTGGCCATCCCGACTACGCGACGGCCCCTGCCCGCTCCAAGAACCGCGACGCGCTCAACGCCGAGATCGAGAAGCGCACCGTGACGAAGTCGACCGAGACCTGGGTCCGTGAGCTCAACGAGGCCGGCGTGCCCTGCGGGCCGATCTATGCCATCGACCAGATGTTCGAGGACGCGCAGGTCAAGCATCTCGGCATCGCGCAGGACGTGCCGAACGACCAGGACCGTCACATCCGCCTGGTCGGCCAGCCCGTGACGCTGTCGCGCACGCCGAGCAAGATGGTGGCGCGGCCGCCGGAATTCGGGGAGCAGACCGACGAGGTTCTGAAGGAGTTTGGCTTCGGCGCCGCCGAGATTGCCAAGCTCAGGGACGCCAAAGTGGTGTGAGCCAGGTCAGAAACGACAATGCCCGGCAAGATTGCCGGGCATCGAGGCGGAGTTCGCGCTGCGCAGCTCAGTATTTTGCAACGACCGGCGTTGGCGTGAACGCATAGTTGAAGCCGGCACGCAGAATATGATCGTGGAAGCTGACGTCCGCCTGGTTAGCGGTTCCGACGAAGTAAGTCTTACTGCCGAAATCCATGTAAAGGTATTCGAGCTTCGCCGACCAATTCCGGGTGAACTTGCGTTCGACGCCCGCGCCCACCGTCCAGCCGACTCGGGTATCGGTGCTGCTCACCCCCGCACCGATCGGAAAGTTGAATGCGCCGAGCGGAGTCGTGCCGCCGAGACCCGGCCCGAAGACTTGAATTCCGAGAGCGGTCGCGGACGAATACTTGAACTCGCCAACAGCGAGACCGCCGGTCGCATACCAGAGAGTCTGCGGATCCGACAGGACGCCGACTCGTCCGCGGAACGTCGCGAACCACTGCAGGTCGTAGGACAGATTTGCAGTGAGCGTCGCAATGGAGTTGAAGTCATTGCCGATTGGGAGGCCGATGATATTCGAACCGTAACGCGCGCTCGTCGTGGTCACCGTCCGCGACGATCGCTCGCCGGTCGCCTGAATGTCACCCTCGAGGCCAACGACCCATTTGGGATCGACCTGCCAGTTGTAGCCCAGCTGACCGCCGGCCAGCCAACCATCGACATTCTGACCAAACGAACCGAATTGTACGGCCGGGAATGGCAGCGCGATCGGCGCCACGGTGGTGTTCGCTCGGCCCCAGCTGTACCCAGCGTTCAATCCGGCATAAAAGCCTGTCCAACTCCAGACCGGATCGACGACGACCGGCGCCTTCACGTAGGGCTTGGACGCCAGATCAGCGGCCAGTGCGCTGTTCGCGACCAGCGACACTGCCACAATTCCCATCACAACCCGCTTCATTGCAAATCCCTCGTGAAAAATAAAAAAGTTCCACGAGGAACATACGCGCCAGGGCCCGGCCTAGGCTGTCGCGCAACGGCAACATTTGGAAACAATGACTAGGCGCCCGAGTAGGACTACCGCGACATCATAGAACTAAGGCACTGATCTAATTCATTTCTCATGGTGTCGCCGTTCTGCCCCGCTGCCTCCAACCGACACGGCCCAGCAAACCATCGATCAAGGGCCAAAACAGCAGCACGATCGCCAGCGTCGTGATCGAGCCGACCAGCCCGTTCGACCAGAACACCTTCAGGGTCCCGCCGGAGCCGATCATGGACAGGCGGAAGGCATCCTCGGCGCGGTTGCCGAGCACGAGCGCGAGCGTGAACGGCGCCAGGGGAATGCCGATCTTCTTGAAGACGTAGCCGACGATTCCGAAGCCGAGCATCAGCCAGATGTCGAACATCGCGTTCTGGATCGCATAGGCACCGATCGCGCAGGACACCACGATCATCGGCGCCACCGCCGCAAACGGCACGCGCAGGATCGAGGCGAAGATCGGCACCGTCGTCAGCACCAGCGCGAGACCGACGACGTTGCCGAGATACATCGAGGCGATCAGACCCCAGACGAAATCCTTGTGCTCGACGAACAGCAGCGGCCCCGGATTGAGCCCCCATACCATCAGGCCGCCGAGAAGGATCGCCGCGGTGCCGGAGCCGGGAATGCCGAGCGCCAGCATCGGCAGCAGCGCCGAGGTGCCGGACGCATGCGCCGCCGTCTCGGGCGCGAACACGCCCTCGATGCGGCCCTTGCCGAAGCTCTCGGGCTCCTTGGCAAAGCGCTTGGCCAGATTGTAGCCCATGAAGGATGCCGCGATCGCGCCGCCCGGGGTGATGCCGAGCCAGCAGCCGATGAAGGACGAGCGTAGCAGCGTCACCCAATATTTCGGCAGGTCCTTCCAGACGCTGAGCACGACGCGCAGCGAGATGCTCGCCGCATGTCCGCGCAGCGCCAGGCGCTCCTCCATCGTCAGCAATATCTCGCTGATGCCGAACAGGCCGATCACCGCGACCAGGAAGTTGATACCGCGCAAAAGCTCGGCCGAGCCGAAGGTCATGCGCAACTGGCCTGACACCGTGTCCATGCCGATGCCGGCGAGCAGGAGCCCCAGCGACATCGAGATGACGGTCTTGTGCTTGGCCTCGCGGCCGAGGCCGACAAAGGAGCAGAAGGTCAATAGATACACCGCGAAGAACTCGGGCGGGCCGAATTTCAGGGCAAAGGACGAGATCATCGGCGCGAGGAAGGTGATCAGCATCACCGCGACCAGCGAGCCGATGAAGGAGGACGTGAACGCCGCGGTCAGCGCCTCCGCCGCCCTGCCCTGCTGCGCCATCGGATAGCCGTCGAAGGTGGTCGCGACCGACCAGGCTTCGCCGGGGATGTTGAACAGGATCGAGGTGATCGCACCGCCGAACAGCGCGCCCCAATAGATGCAGGACAGCATCACGATCGCCGAGGTCGGATCCATCGTGAAGGTGAGCGGCAACAGGATCGCAACGCCGTTGGGGCCGCCGAGCCCCGGCAGCACGCCGACGAAGATGCCGAGCACCAGCCCGACCATCATCAGCATGAGCGTCTTCCACGTCAGCAGGACCGCGAAGCCGTGAAGCAGGAGACCAAACGCTTCCATCGCGATCCGTCCTAGCGGCCGAGGGCCGCTTCGAGCGGCCCTTTCGGCATGATGACGTCGAAGGCGATATCGAAGGTGACGAACATGATCGCCGTGAACACGAAAGCGGTGAGCAGCGACTTCCACAGCGCGATCTTGCCGACGAGGCGCATGAAGCCCGAGATCAGGAGGAAGCTCGCGACATAGAGGCCGAGGAACTGGGTCACCAGGCAGAACAGTAGCGTCGGCACGAACACCGCCATCACGCGGCGCGCTTGCGCCCGCGTCACGAAGACCTCGCGCGCCGCGCGGTGCGCGAGGAGCGCCACGATCAGGCCGTAGAGGCTGCCGCCGCCGAGGATGACGCAGAGATAGAACGGGAAATAGCCGGGCTCGGGCCCGGTCGCATCCCAGGACGCACCTGTGCGCCAATTGTCGTAGCCGAACGTGACGGCAAGGGCCAGCAGCAGGAGGCAGACGACGATCTCGATCGTGCCGGAGGACACGACGGAGGGGGAGTCGTCCTCGGGCGCGGTCGGATCGTCGACGACGATTTCAAGATCGGTTTGGGACATGGGCCGATTTGCGAAAGTCTGCGTTACATCACCTCGCCCCGCTTGCGGGGAGAGGTCGGCGCGAAGCGCCGGGTAGGGGGGACTCTCCGCGAGTCCATCTGTCACTATCTTCGGGGAGAGAGCCCCTCACCCCAACCCTCTCCCCGTAAGGACGGGGAGAGGGAGAAGTCACAGCTACTTCGCAACGAAGCCGGCTTCGGTCATCAGCGACTTGTTGATGGCGTCGTCCTCCTCGAGGAACTGCACCATGTCCTTGCCGGTGAGGAAGATCGGCTTCAACGCCTGCTTTTCCATGTAGTCCTTGTACTCGGCGGTCTGCGTCACCTTGTGGAAGAGATCGACATAGAAGGCCTGCTGCTCCGGCGTGACCTTGCCGGGCAGGAACATCGCGCGCAGCATCAGGTACTGGACGTCGACGCCCTCCTCCTTGCAGGTCGGGATGTCGGCCCAGGACTGCGTCTCTGTCACCTTGCTGGTGTAGGCGATGCGCTCCTTGTCGAACACGCAGAGCGGACGCACTTGGCCCGCGCGCCAGACTTCGAGATTTTCGGATGGATTGTTCACGTTGGCTTCGGTGTGATTGCCGACCAGCTGGGTCGCGGCTTCGCCGCCGGACTTGTAGGGCAGATAGGAGAACTTCGCGCCGGTCTTCTGCTCCAGGAAAACGGTCAGCACGTGATCCTCACGCTTGGAGCCGGTGCCGCCCATCTTGAACGGCGAGCTCGCCGCCTTCGCGGCGGCGACGAATTCCTTCACCGTCTTGGGACCTGCGCTGTTGTCCCATAGCACGAACTGGTCGAGCGCGATCACCGAGACCGGGGTCAGCTCGCGCCAGTTGAACGGGATCTTCGCCGACAGTGGCAGCATGTAGATCAGCGAGTAGGCGATCAGCACCTTGTTCGGATCGCCCTCGCTGGACTTCATGTACATCAGCGCTTCCGCGCCCGATGCGCCGCCCTTGAGCGAGACGACCATCGGCTGCTTCATCAGATTGTTCTTCTGGATCGCGGCCTGCATCATCCGCGCCATCTGGTCGGAGGCGCCACCCGCGCCCGCCGCCACCACGATCTCGACGGGCTTTGACGGTTCCCAGCCGGCGAAGGCCGGCGTGCTCAACAACAGCGCCGTCGCAGCGCCGACGGCTTTTACTGGAATTCGCACGAGTTTCATCCCCTGATGTTTTTTTGAGTTGTAGTGCGGAAAATTCTATCCCTGCATTGTGCGGACTAATACTGACGAGTTCAAGCAGACGGGCAATTCAGCGCATATGACTTTCGACTGACGAAGCCGAAAGCTCATGAGACTTTACCTGCCCTTCCAGTTCGGCGTGCGCTTGTTGAGGAAGGCGTCCATGCCCTCGCGGAAATCCTCGCTCATATAGGCCTTCAGGATCAGGTCCTCGCCCTCTTCGCGCGACAGCGTGCGGCGGATGCGGCGCACCGCTTCCTTGGTCGCTTCCAGCGTCAGCGGCGCGTGGCTGGCGACGAGCTTAGCGGTCTCCTCGGCGCGGCGCTGCAACGTGTCGACGTCGGGCACGACCTCGTTGAGCAGGCCGAGCGCGAGGGCTTCCGGCGCCTCGACCAGGCGCGCTCTGAAGATCAAATCCTTGGTGCGGGCGGGACCAACCAGCGCGACGACGCGGCTGATATTCGACATCGACAGGCAGTTGCCGAGTGTGCGCGCGATCGGAAAGCCCATCCGCGTCGTCTCGGTGCCGATGCGGAGGTCGCAGCAGGCCGCGATGCCGGCGCCCCCGCCGGTGCAGGCGCCGGCGATGGCCGCGATCACGGGCACGCGGCACTGCTCGAGCGTGCCGAGCACGCGGTCGATACGGGCCTCGTAATCGAGCGCGTCCTGCGCGGACTTGAAGGCGCGGAACTGCGAGATGTCGGTGCCGGAGGCGAACGCCTTGTCGCCGGCGCCGGTCAGGATCAGCGCCTTGATCGAGCGATCGGCGTTGATCTCCTGGCAGATCTCCGCCATGCGGTCATACATGGCGAAGGTCATTGCGTTGCGCGCCTGCGGGCGGTTGAAGGTGATCCGCGCGATGCCGTCCTGGACGGAGTAGAGCAGGTCTTCGTTGGCAGTCGGTGCGTTCATCGCGCGCTCACTTCTTCTTAGAGTTAGTTCAAGCCACCTGGGCCTTCGCCATCGGCATCATGTCGCGTCCCTTCAGGACGTCCATGGCCGCCAACACGCCGCCGCTCCGGTGCGGAATCTTTGCAAGATCGAGGCCCATCTCGACGCCGGCGAGCGTGCCCATCAGCATCAGATCGTTGAAATGGCCGATATGGCCGATGCGGAACACCTTGCCCTTGACCTTGTTTAGGCCGGTGCCGAGCGACATGTCGAAGTTGTCCAGCACCACCTTGCGGAAAGCGTCGGCGTCGTACCCTTCCGGCACACGCACGCCGGTCAGCGCCGGCGAATGCGCGGCACGATCGGCGCACTGCGTCTCCAGGCCCCAGACCTTGACCGCAGCGCGCGTCGCCGCACTGTGGCGCTTGTGGCGGGACCAGACGTTCTCCAGCCCCTCCTCCTCCAGCATCTTGACCGCTTCGCGCAGGCCGTAGAGCAGGTTTGTCGCGGGCGTATAGGGGAAGGTGCCGAGCTTGTTGAAGCTGATGACCTCCTGCCAGTCCCAGTAGGAGCGCATGCCGGGGTTGGCCTTCGCCACCGCGAGCGCCTTCTCCGAGACGGCGTTGAAGCCGAGCCCCGGCGGCAGCATCAGACCTTTCTGCGAGCCTGCGACCGAGACGTCGATGCCCCAGGCATCGTGCTCGTATTCCATCGAGCCGAGGCCGGAGATGGTGTCGACCATCAGCAGCGCCGGATGCTTGACGCGGTCGAGCAGCTTGCGCACGTCGAGGGGCGGCGTCACGCAGCCGGTCGAGGTCTCGTTGTGAACGACGCAGACCGCCTTGATCGCGTGCTGCTTGTCGGCGGCGAGGCGCTTCTCGATCTCGGCAAGATCGGCGCCATGGCGCCAGTCGCTCGGGATGAAGTCGACGTCGAGCTTGAACTTGTCGGCGATGCCGCGCCACAGCACGGCGAACTGGCCGGTCTCGCACATCAAGACCTTGTCGCCGGGTGCGAACACATTGACCATCGCCGCTTCCCAGGCGCCGGTGCCGGACGAGGGGAAGATGATCACGGGTTGCTTGGTGCGGAATACGCGCTGCATCGAGGCGAGGACGGCAAAACCGAGCTCGGCGAACTCCGGACCGCGATGGTCCAGCGTCGGCATGTCCATCGCCCGCAGCACCCGGTCGGGCACATTGGTCGGTCCTGGAATCTGTAAGAAATGCCTTCCAGTATGCACGGTCATCGGCGTCCTTCCCGGTCTAGCCTTGGTTTGGTGGGCGCCGAATAGCATCATTTGACAAGCTTGTCCCCTCCTCCAAGAGGGCCCGTCCGTGCATAACGGGCCGGCCTGCCCTCGGCTGCCGTCCCCTTCCATCGCGCCCGCCCTCACGTGCCGACGACCTTCAGATGCGGCGATGCATTGCCCGGCAGGCGCTGCTCCAACAGCTTCATCGCGACATCGACACCGCCGGCGCGATGCGGCACGCCCGCGACCGACAGGCCCATCTCGACGCCGGTGAGCGCGCCGAGCAGCGTCAGCGCGTTGCATTCGCCGAGATGGCCGATGCGGAAGATCTTTCCGGCGACCTTCGACAGGCCCGAGCCGAGCGACATGTTGTAATTGTCGAGCACCACTTTCCGGAACTGGTCGGCGTCATGCCCCGGCGGCATCAGCACCGCCGTGAGCACTGGCGAGAACTCGGCCGGCTCCTGGCAGAGAATCTCGAGGCCCCAATGGTTGACCGCAGCGCGCGTCGCGGCAGCGAGCCGCTGATGCCTTGCAAAGACGTTGTCGAGGCCCTCTTCCAGCAGCATCGCGATCGCCTCGCGCAGGCCGTAGAGCAGATTGGTCGCCGGCGTATAGGGGAAGAAGCCTTTTGCGTTGGGCTTGAGCATCTCCTCCCAGTCGAAATAGGAGCGCGGCATCCGGTTGGTCTTGGCCACGGCGCGGGCCTTGTCCGAGATTGCGTTGAAGCCGAGACCCGGCGGCAGCATGAACCCCTTCTGCGAGCAGCTGACGCTGACATCGACTTTCCACTCGTCGTGGCGGTAGTCGACCGAGCCGAGCGAGGAGATGGTGTCGACCATCAAGAGGGCCGGATGCGAGGCACGATCGATCGCGGCGCGGATCTCCGCGATGCGGCTGGTCGCACCGGTCGAGGTCTCGTTGTGCACGACCATGACAGCCTTGATCGCATGCGCGGTGTCATCGGTGAGCCTGGCCTCGATCACGGCCGGATCGGCGCCGCGGCGCCAGTCGCCCGGAACGAAATCGACCTCGATGCCGAAGCGCCCGGCCATCTGCCGCCACAGGGTGGCGAAATGGCCGGTCTCGACCATCAGCACCTTGTCGCCCGGCGACAGCGTGTTGACGATCGCGGCCTCCCAGGCGCCTGTCCCCGACGAGGGGAAGATCACGACGGGAGCTTTGGTCTGGAAAATCTTCTGGCTGCCCTCCAGCACGGTCCGGCCGAGCTCGGCGAATTCCGCGCTCCGATGGTCGATGACGGGCATGTCCATGGCGCGCAGGACGCGCTCGGGGACTGGGCTCGGGCCCGGAATCTGGAGGAAATGGCGTCCCTGATGCATGAAAACCTCCCTCTCAGTGGATTCTGGCCGGCCCTGTCGGTTATTTTGCATTCATTTTTTGTCCTTTCAATCGAAGTTTAGTATTCGATTGTGGCTGTCGACGTGACCGAATGGGCAAATTACTGTGCTGCAAATGAAATCCACGATTCCCGACACCGGAGTTCCGATCGCTCCGCCCGCCACAAATGGCGGCGACCGCCAAGAGGCCTCGCTTCATGGCGAGATCCTGCTGCGGCTGCGCGACTACGTGGTCGAGGGTAACATTCCGGAAGGTGGGCGCGTTCCCGAGCGGCAGCTCTGCGCGATGCTCGGAATCTCGCGAACGCCCCTGCGCGAAGCCTTGAAGGTGCTCGCTGCCGAGGGGCTGATCGAACTTTTGCCCAATCGCGGCGCGCGGGTGCGCCAGCTCAGCCAGCGCGACCTCGAGGAGCTGTTCGACGTGATGGCGGGACTGGAGAGTTTGGCCGGGCGCCTCGCCTGCGAAGCCATTACCGATGCGGAAATCACCGCGATCGAGCAGCTGCATTATGAGATGTACGGCCACTACCTGCATCGCGACATGCACGGCTACTTCCAGGCCAACCAGCGCATCCACGAGAGCATCGTCGCGGCCGCGTGCAACGAGACGCTGAAGACGGCTTACGCCAACTTCGCCGGCCGGATCCGCCGCGTCCGCTACTCCGCCAATTTCGCCCGCAAGCGGCAGCGCTGGGCTGAGGCCATGCGCGAGCACGAGGCCATCCTCGATGCGCTGCGCCGCCGGGCCGCAAGCGAGCTCAGCGACATCCTATTCCAGCACCTGCGCAACAAACGCGCGGCCGCGATCGAGCACCTGAGCGAGCCCCAAGAGAACGCAGCAGCCTCGTCCTGAGGACGGCCGGCTTGCTCATTTTGAATTCACAATATAATCGAACGCGAAACATAGTGAATAACTCAGCAAGGCTGGACCACCTCGCTGGATCGGTCCGGGATCAGGGATGACAAACGCCTCTTCGCTCGAACGGCGCTTGCGCGCGGAAACAACCGGCGACGTCCTGTTCGACGGTTTTAGCCGCGGCCGCTACGCCACTGACGCCTCGTTCTATCAGATCATGCCGGCCGGCGTGGTCGTGCCCAAGACCATGGACGAGGCCTTGCTGTCGCTCGCCATCGCCCGCGACGAGGGGCTGAAGGTCACACCGCGCGGTGGCGGCACCTCGCAATGCGGCCAGACCGTCAATGACGGGCTCGTGGTCGATCTCTCCAAGTATCTGAACCGGATCCTGTCGCTCGACGTCGAGGGCCGGACCTGCGTGGTCGAGCCCGGCATCGTGCTGGACGACCTCAACCGCCAGCTCAGGAAGCACGGCCTGTGGTTTCCGGTCGACGTCTCCACGGCCTCGCGCGCCACCATCGGCGGCATGGCCGGCAACAATTCCTGTGGCGGCCGCAGCCTGCGCTACGGCACCATGCGCGACAACACGCTGTCGATGGAGGCATCGCTCGCCGACGGCACGCTGAGCCGCTTCGGCGAGGTCTCCCGCGATCTCTCCGATGTTGAGGCCGGCGACAGCACCCGCGCCCTCTTCCGCGACATGCTCGATCTCGGCACGCGCGAGGCCGACGAGATCGCCGCGCGCTTTCCAAAAGTGCAGCGCCGGGTCGGCGGCTACAATCTCGATGCGCTGGTGCCGCGCAATGCGCCGAACAACATGGCGCATCTCTTGGTCGGCTCCGAAGGCACCCTCGCCTTCACCACCAAGGTCGAGCTGAAGCTGTGGCCTGTGATCCGCAACAAGGCGCTCGGCGTCTGCCATTTCGGCAGCTTCTACGAAGCGATGGACGCGGCCCAGCATCTGGTCAAGCTCAAGCCGATTGCCGTCGAGCTGGTCGACCGCACCATGATCGCGCTCGGCCGCGACATCGCGATGTTCAAGCCGATCATCTCCGCCGCGATCAAGGGCGATCCGGACGCCGTGCTGGTGGTCGAGTTCGCTGAGGAGGACCAGGCCGACAATCTGGCGGGCCTCAAGCAGCTCGGCGAGCTGATGGGCGATCTCGGCTTCGGCTGGACCAACGACAAGCGCAAATGGGGCGGCGTGATCGAGATCACTGAGCCGGCGCTCCAGAGCGGCATCGCCGATTTCCGCGCCGCAGGTCTCAACGTCATGATGTCGATGAAGCAAGAGGGCAAACCGGTCTCCTTCGTCGAGGACTGCGCCGTGCCGCTGCCGCACCTCGCCGACTACACCGCGCGTCTGAACGAAGTCTTCGCCAAGCACGGCACCAGCGGCACCATGTATGCGCATGCATCCGAAGGCTGCCTGCATGTGCGGCCCGTGCTGAACCTCAAGCTCGAGAAGGACGTCAAGGCGATGCGCGCCATCGCCGAAGAGGCGTTTGCGCTGGTGCGCGAGTACAAGGGCTCGCATTCCGGCGAGCATGGCGATGGCCTGGTGCGCTCCGAATTCCACGAAACCATGTTCGGTGAACGCCTCGTCGCCGACTTCAAGCAAGTGAAGCAGCGCTTCGATCCCGCCGGCGTGCTCAATCCCGGCAAGATCGTCGATCCGCCCAGGATGGACGACCGCTCGCTGTTCCGTTACCGGCCCGACTATCGCGTCACCGAGCTGAAGACCAGGCTCGACTGGTCCGCTTATCCCGGCGCCGGCGGCGGCTTCCAGGGCGCAGTCGAGATGTGCAACAACAACGGCGCTTGCCGAAAGCTCGAGGGCGGCGTGATGTGCCCGTCCTATCGCGCGACACGCAACGAGAAGGATGTCACGCGCGGCCGTGCCAACACGCTGCGGCTCGCGATCTCCGGCCAGCTCGGCCCTGACGCGCTCTCCTCCGACGAGATGATGGAGACGCTGAAACTCTGCGTCTCGTGCAAGGCATGCCGCCACGAGTGCCCGACCGGCGTCGACATGGCCAAGATGAAGATCGAAGTGCTGGCCGCGCGCGCAGAGTCCCATGGCCTCACGTTGCGCGACCGCCTGGTCGGCTACCTCCCGCGCTATGCCGGCCTTGCCTCACGCTTCGCGCCGCTGGCGAATTTGCGCAACCGCAGCCCGCTCTTGCGAAAGCTGTTCGAGCGCATTGCCGGCATCAGCGCGCGCCGGGCCCTGCCCGCCTTCCGCAACGATGTCTTCGTGCCGCCGGCCGCATGCGTGGGACCGGAGAGTGGCCGCGAGGTCGTTCTCTTCGCTGACACTTTCAACCGCATCTATGAGCGCGAAAATCTCGAGGCCGCTCTGCGCGTGCTCGCGGCCGGCGGCTATCGCATCCATCTGCCGAAGCCTGCGAGCGGCAGCCGGCCGCTCTGCTGCGGCCGCACGTTCCTATCAGCCGGCCTCGTCGACGAGGCCAGGGCCGAGCTCGATCGTCTCGTGGCTACCTTCGCACCCTTCGCCGCGCGTGGCGTGTCGATCATAGGTCTCGAGCCGAGCTGCCTCTTGACGCTTCGCGACGAGCTCACCTCGCTGCGCAAGGACAACAATGCCAAGGCCGTCGGCGCCCACGCGCTGACTTTCGAGGAATTCCTGGTGCGCGAGGCCGAGGCCGGCCGGCTGCAATTGCCGCTCGGTACCGTCGCCGACAAAGCCATTGTGCACGGCCATTGTCATCAAAAATCCTTCGGCGCGTTCAAGCCGGTCGAGCAGGTGCTGCGCCTCGTCCCTGGCCTCAAGGTAGAGACCATCGAATCGAGCTGCTGCGGCATGGCCGGCGCCTTCGGCTATGGCGCCGACACCTATGATGCCTCGATCGAGATGGCCGAGCTGTCGCTGCTTCCGGCCATGCGGCGCGCGGACCGGACGACGCTTGTCGTTGCCGACGGCACCTCCTGCCGGCACCAGATCCACGACGGTGCCCAACGCGAGGCCCTTCACGTCGCGCGCGTGCTGGCAATGAGCCTCGATCGCGCCGAAACCAATTCCGGTTCTCCAGCTGCAAAGGAAACCAGCCATGGCTGACCTCACGCTCAACATTGCTCGCAAGATCCTCGATGCCGCCTTCGCGAAGGCCGGCGAGCTCAAGCTGAAGCCGCTGGTCGTCACCATCCTGGACACGCGCGGCGTGCTCAAGCTCGCAGCCTCCCAGGAAGGCACCAGCCTGATGCGCGCCGAAATCGCGCACGGCAAGGCCTATGGCCCTCTGGCGATGGGCATGGGCTCGCGCGCTCTATTCCAGCGCGCGCAGGAACAGGCCTTTTTCATCGACGCCGTGAACACCATCGCCAAGGGCGCACTGGTGCCGGTCCCCGGCGGCGTGCTGATCATGGATGGCACGATGCTGCTCGGCGCCGTCGGCGTCTCCGGTGACACCTCCGACAATGACGAGGCCTGCGCGGTCGCCGGCATCCAGGCGGCGGGGTTGAAGGCCAATGCGGGCTAGGATTCGTCCGCCGAATGGTTAAGGAAAGACGCGCCAATCGGTAGCAAAATCGGGCCCGCCGGATCATACTTGGCGAGCCATCTCTTTGTGTGCAGATTAGCGCTGATGGCCCAAGCCAACTCCAAGGCTACGCGCCTTTTGCCTCAACGAGCCCTCGGATCGTTTCATCAGCTTAGAAAGCTTGGCCACTGGAGTGCGAGCTTTGGAATGTTCCTTGAGTAGCTTGACGTCGACCTTCGTATACTCTTTGCGCTTGCTCTTTGTCTTCTTTGCCACTTCATGCTCCTTCAACGTGGTCACGGGCGGAGTTAAAGTGATCATGCGTATGCGTCAAGCGTGGCTGATGTCGTCGATTAGGTCGCCAATCGTTCAGACGCGGCGGCAGGGCATGACCAAGCTTGGCGCCGTCCCCTGAGCTGAGGCCACTTTGTAGCGGCTTGCCTTCGGCTCGCTCCCGCGGAGTCTATGTGCCATGGGCACCAGTTGCGAGAGGAAATCTGGGGCGGTCAGATCATGGGCGCCGCAATTCGGGCCAAGCAGGCTCGCGAAGTACTGAAAAGGCGATCTGTGAGGCCGACCGCGCAGAAGTGGTGGCGGGATTTCAATGGGAAGGACTGCCGGTCGTTGCCATCGGATATCGATAGCAGGCAAAAAGACGGCCCCGGCCAGTGGGCTTCTAGGGGTGGGTGTGGCCGGGGCCATTTGGGGTGCTTGGACCTTGGGGAAGTTCAAGCGACTGCGAGCTTACTCACAGCATCGAAGCGCGTTCTGTTCGTTTCCGAACATTGGCAGTACTCTTCCGGATAGGGCTGCATGGGGCAGGATTCGTAAAATTTTCGGCAAGCGCCATCTCCTGCCCATGCGTATGGCGCACGAGCTCTGCCTGGCGACCGCCGGCAAGCAGGTCCCGGACGGGCCGGACTGGATCCACGAAGTAAAGCACGACGGCTACCGGATTCGGGAGGACAAACGCGTGCGCCTGCTATCCCGCAATGGCACCGATTGGACCAAGCGCTATCCTGGATTGCCGAGGCGGCGCTGGAGCCGGCAGAAGCAATTCGTCATCGACGGCGAAGCGGTGAACCTGGGCGTCGATGACGTCTCCGATTTCAACGCGCTGCACTGCCGCAAGCACGACCACGAGGTGCAGCTCTACGCGTTCGATATCCTCGCCATGGGTGGCGACGACCTGCGGTTCCTGCCCCTTCACATGCGCAAGGCGAACCTCGAGCAGTTGGTGGCTCGCCGGCCGGACGGGGTCACAGTGGCGCCCTTCGAGCGCGGCGAGATCGGCCCTGACCTATTCCGGGCGGCGTGCCGCATGGGCCTAGAGGGTCTAGTGTCCAAGCACCACGATCGGCCATATCGTGGTGGCCGGCAGAAACACTGGATCAAGGTGAAGAACCGCACGTATCCGGCAATGTATCGCGTGATGGATGCCCTCGGCTGAAGAACATTTCGGAGCGGTGGGCGTTGCGTGGCGAAAGGAGCACTCGCCATGGATTACCAACACGGTTCCTGGCTCCGGCCACTCGCGATCACGCTGGGCATCGTGGCGGCTTGGTTCGTTATCAGCGTCTTGGTCTACCAAGAGAGCCCTGAGGACAAGCCGATCATTGTTTCATTGCTTACTGGCCGCAAGTAGTGAGCGTGGGACCAAAGCCCCGCGGCTGGTATCGTCACAGCCTAGTCTGCGCCGAGTTCGCGCCGGGCGATTTCAACGGTGTTCATCGAGGATTGTGCTCTTCGGCCGTCGACCTCATAGTGGAAAAGTCCGCGGCCGTCCCGCTCATAGCTGACACGCCAAGTAAAGCGATTGGGCTGCCCCTCAATGAACTGCCGTCCGACGCTGGCGCCCACGATCTGAAATTGACATCAGAGGGCCTCTTATGAAAGCGCGGAGGCTACTTGATTCGCTTGGCAAAGAAAAACCCCGCCGACCTTGTGAGCCGGCGAGAGTTTGGACTGTAGATTACGACCTCGGTTGCCGGTCGCTAAAAGGCTGTAGCAGCGTGGCCGGCCGGCCTGAACCGGCGGAGCGAGATCGACGCCCCCGATTCTGCGGGTGGCGCTGTCAGCCAATATGGCAGCCAGAAAGCAGGCTACCGCCATCCGGCCCGAAAAGAAGGCTACAAACCAATTTTGGCTCACCTCCAACCATGCCTTCGTTGGCGCCTGACCTGCAAGACCAGCGAGAGCTTGGGGCCCGCCAGCGTGAACCGGCGGGCCATTTGTCTTTACTTCTTCATGCAGAGACCGACTGTCGGCGAGGACCCACATTTCGCGCCGTCTGCGGCTCCTCCACTAGGACAAAATACGGATACCAGTGCTTCGCTATTATCGCAATTGACTGCGCCATCCGCTTGCACGGCGCGGATGTTGACGAGCGCCGGATCACCCTTGTCCCCCTTATCGCCTTTTGGTCCCTGCGGTCCCTGCGGCCCTTGCGCGCCGGCAGGTCCCTGTGGACCGGGTACGCCCTGAATTCCTTGAGCGCCTTGCGGGCCCGCCGGGCCTTGCGGTCCCGGATCGCCCTTTGGTCCAGGCTCTCTTCCGCAACCAACTAGCGCGAGGGCGGCGGTCATTGCGACGACCATAATCTTTTTTGCATTCGCGATCCTCCCACTGATCGAGACCATTAAACTGGTCGCCTGAGAGAGCCGCAATAGAGAAGCCTGCCAAGCTGGCGCCCCCTTATTCATCGCCTTGGCCATCTGGCATGTGCCGCCAGACGGTTGCATTCCCTATGAGATCGGCGCCGACGCTTACCGTTGCAGCCCGCGTATGGGCTGTTGAGTTCGGTCTGCAAAGAATGCGTCCTTCGCGCGCAGTCTGACACGAAGTGATGTCACAGATCTTCCCTCCATCCGATATCGCGCCGCTCGCGCAAATCTGTGCAGGTCTTTTGCACTGAGGGGACAGTCGCCACCTTGTAGCGCCGGGGGTGGGCGGAGTTCAATGATGTTGGACATGATGGTGCTCTCGGTTGTCGGCTATACAAGACCGTTGCCGGTGACGGACCGGCAGCCGGAAGTTGGAAAACACCCGAGAGTTTCCCCTCTGGACATAGCGCGGCCCCCCGGCCACAATGGCCAGGCCAATGCGCTATCACGTTCAGCCGACCGTTATCCCGACGCCAATCAGGATGCATGCTGACCAGGCATTGCGCGGCTATATCTCGGTCCGGGTTATCAGGCCCACCCTCGGGTGATATGTAGCTAACCGGTAGAATGGGACCACCATCTTTAGTCGAAGCTTATAAATGCTCTCGCATCGGTTGCCCACGCAATGCGTGCAAGGTAAAGCTCCTCAGCGGGTTAGTCGGGGAACGAGCATATGCACACGCCATTGCGGGGACCGCAAATCAGTTCGGAGATCGGCACAAAGTACAGGCCAGATATCGACGGACTGAGGGCGATTGCCGTTCTCTCGGTGGTCGCTTTTCATGCTTTTCCCGGTGTAGTCCGAAGCGGATTCGTTGGCGTCGATATCTTCTTCGTGATCTCCGGTTATCTGATCACCTCGATCATCCTCCATGAGACGATCGAGCAACGTTTCAGCTTTACGTCGTTTTACTTTCGGCGCATCAAGCGAATCTTCCCGGCGCTGATCATCGTCCTGCTCGCATGCCTGCTGGCGGGCGCCGTCCTGTACTGGCCCGACGATTTCAGCCGGTTGGGCAAACACACGGCGGCCAGCGCCGGTTTCGTCGCGAACCTAGCGCTCTGGCAGGAAGCCAATTATTTCGATGTCGCCTCCGACTCGAAAGTTCTGCTCCATCTCTGGTCACTAGGGATCGAGGAGCAATTCTACCTCATCTGGCCAGCTCTTCTGTGGCTAGCGTGGCGCGCCAAGTTGCGGCGCGTCCTATTGTTTGCCGCTATCTTTACCGCCTCGTTTGTCTACGGAATCAAGACGGTCGGACCAAACCCAGTGGCCGCGTTCTATTCGCCGATCGGTCGCTTTTGGGAGCTTACCGCCGGCAGCGTCCTTGCGCTGGTCATCGTCACATCCCCCCCGTGGGCTGTATGGATTGAGCGGATCATCGCGGCCGCTCTTAGAACCGTCTTTTTTGAACGCGACTGCGGTATCGATCCCGACAAATTCTATCGCCATGTCCTGTCGACGCTTGGAATGGCGATGATCCTCTCGTCGATCTACGTCATCACTAAGCGTAACGAGTTTCCCGGCTGGGCAGCTCTTCTGCCCGTGCTCGGGACCTATCTCACGATCGCCGCGGGCCCTCACGCCTGGCTCAACCGGTACGCGCTCTCGAACAGGCTCCTGGTTTGGTCCGGCCTGATCAGCTATCCGCTTTATCTCTGGCACTGGCCCTTGCTGGCATTTGCGCGTTTGTTTTTCGATGGCGAGGCCGCACCGCCGATCCTTCGTGCGACGTTGATCGTCGCCGCAATCGGCCTCGCCTGGCTCACCTATCACTACGTGGAGAAGCCGATCAGGTTCGGATGCCGTCAGGGCTGGATCGCGCCGGCACTCGCATCCGCAGTCGTCCTCATCGGCTCGATTGGAATTATCACCCTCGTGGGCGACGGACTTCCCGGGCGACTGTCTGCCGACAAGCGCGATTACGTCACGTACTTCGGCAATGCCTCTCCGATTATGCAGACCGAACATAGAGACGTCGGGCAGGATCAGTGTAACTTTTATAACGTAGATAGCCCGATCCCCACTCTTGTTCCGCGCGACGCCATCGACCCAAGTTGCTACATCAGGCATTCGGACAAGAGCCTCATGATTCTTGGGGATTCAAACGCCGCTGACCTCTACTACGGCCTCAAAGCCACGCTTCCGAAGGAGATCTCGATCTTAATGATCTACAGTTCGGGCTGTCAGGTCAGCGTCGTGGTCGAGCACATCATCAACACACATCACTGCAACATGGCGAACCATTTCGCCCTGGAGCGGATTAAGATTGATCCACCGGACGTGCTCCTGCTCTCCTCCAACAACTCCTACGACATCGATTACATCCGCCAGTTCGCCACGCGCGTGAAAGGCTACGGCGTCAAGCATGTGCTTGTGCTCGGCATGCGTCCGCATTGGAAATTTGCGCTTCCACGCACTGTCCTCGACCACTTCTGGGCATCGACTCCGCGCTACATCCCGGGACATCTGGACATTCCAGCGATGTCGCTGACCTGGAAATTCCAATCGCAGCTGCGAGAAGACGAGCCATTCGAGTTCATCGACGAGATGCAGGCCTTCTGCAACGCGCAAGGATGCCTCGCCTTTTTAGGCGACAACCGGCGCGAAGGGCTCATTACGGCAGACACCGTGCACCTCAGACCGCATGCATCCCTTTGGCACGCCCGCGAGCATCTCGCACCGCTAATCATGAAGCACTTTTGATCGCGGCATGGCGGCATTGTCGATCCACCGATTATTGGGGCCGTCTCCTCTTGCGCTCGCTTTCCGGTCGCAAAAAAACATACAAGTCGACATTGGGGCTGAAATGGAAAATAGCGGCGTTCCTCGGCGTGGCGGTTTCATTGCTTGCCGCTGGGCTGTGGCTTTGGGCATCTCGGATCAATATTCTCGATAACATCGACACAATGATCGGGGAGCTTCAAAGGATCGGACGGGTGAACGCATGGGCGGCGGCAGCGGCAGTGATCGCCATCAGTTGAAATCCATCCCAGCGGCACTTCGGGTCGCTTTAGTCGCTCGCCGCCACCCGTAAATTTCCCAATATCGCTCGCATCGTGCTCATTCGATCATTTCGACATGAGATCGTCGAAACCGAAGGAATGGACTGAGGCTGAGCGGAAGCGGCTTGCGTGGCTGGCGCGCCGTCGTGTCGTGTCGGAGGTAGCGGCGGCGCTCGGTCGGCACACCGGATCGGTGAGGCGAATGGCGCGCGCAATGGGCCTTACTCTAAAAAAAATAATCTTGCCCACCTTCTAGCCTCATCCCTTGCGCTCGCCCTCCTCACCCTGCCTAGGCCACAATCAGCAGCCAAATAGATCGGCATGAAGCGTGCTTTATTCGTATTCCTTGCCTGCCTATCGCTAGCTGGCTGCACCACCGCGAGCAATTTCTACACTGTGCCTGATCCCAATGGCGTGAACGCCACTATCGGGCAGCGGCTGGCGGACCTACCGCATTGGATGGGTGGCTTGCCTGCCGATGCGCCGCCGCGTGCAGGCACGCCCGAATACGATGCGTGGATGGCGGCCAGGGCAAAAGAAGCAGCGAGACCAAAGAGCGGCAATCCTAAGCCGGACACCGCCCACTAGGCCTGAAGCTTACCCCTTGCGTTCGCGCGGCGCCCATGTTTGCCGCCCTGTGAATAGGTGGATAAGCGCGAACTCAGCCGGCAACGCGCACTCAGCGCGTCATGCTACCGCAAGCGAAGCAGGACACTGGAAAATAAGTTGAGAGAGGCTGTGCTCCTGCTAGCTGGAGCTTTTGCGATATTTTCGTTGATCTTGGCTGTCTATCAAGCGGCTCAAAAAGAGATTGCCTCCGCGAGCCTCCTGGCTGCAATTTTTCTGGTCTGCACACTCATTGTGTTCCTTCCTCAGATCGAAATTCTGAAGGCCCGGGGGCATCGAGGCTCGCCTCGTAAGAACGTTCGATCGGGCCGACGAGATCATGAAGCGCTTGCAGCGGCTCGCCGAGATAAACGCCAGAGCTACTACTGACCATTGCGTGAGGCAACAGGATGAGTACGCCGCCGGCAAAGGAGAAGAAAGCCGTTCTAGACGAAATCGATCGCAAGTTATCAGACCTCCAAGTAGCTGCTGAAGAGCGCGCTCTGATAACTCAGCCAGTTGTTAGTGATCGGAATCGATCTTTTCAACATCTCCACGAGCACGCTCCGGAAATACTCGGAGTTGCGCTATTCGGCTTTGGTTGAGCGGGCCAGATCGACCAAGCAGGAGGACGTTGAAGACGCAAGGGACAGTCATTCAACGGTCATTAGCGCGTATGAAAAGCGTGTGCAAGGGCAGCGCCGCATTCTGAGACTTAACTTGTACAACCTCAAAGAAGATTCAGATCAAGCGTTGCCTCGACCGGGCGAATGGCTGAACGAACGCGAATTTGCGCATCGCACGCCGGTTCGCAGACGACCTGACGGATCTGTATCGAAAGTGTGAGACCAGCGGAAACTACACCGCCGAAACTGCAGATTACCTCAACCATCACCTAGACGAACAAAAGGCCCGCGAACTATTCGGAGAGTTCCTCAAAGAGATCAGCGCAGGGCCTTGACCCTCAAGCCGTCATTCGTCCGCCGGCTCGCGCAGCCAGCCTTCCGATTGCGCTTTCTGTGCGATCGGCTTTTCCATACCACGACTGTCAATACCTAGCAGACTGTCCCCTAATGCTGCCGCTTGGACGTCGCGACGCCAACCGTTGCGTGTTCCTCCGCCAGTTGTGCCGGGGTCGGCGTCGGTGCTCGAGCCGGGGCTGACGTCGGCCCAGGACTCGGCGGGAGTGGGCCCACATCCATGACCTCCTCGATTGTGATCCCTGGGCCCGTAGCAGCGGCGAACGCTTGGCACGGCGCAAACAGCGTAGTCACCGAGGCAGCGGAGGGTTTAGGGCAGTTGTCCGAGGTTGTGACAGAATACACCGTCGAGCCGACCATTCCGGCAGCAGCGGTTACTGCAATCGCGACAAGATATTCGGTCCTCATGGTGATGGACCTCCATCGCCCCCCAACATAACTGTGCCAATTGGCTCTAGTTCCTTTTGCTGGCTTCAGGTTTACCAGTCGGTACTTTCGCTTGCTCTCGGTTCGTGGCTTGGCCCGATGGCTCGAGTTCGCACTTCATCTCGGCCGCCGAGCACCGGAACGACGGGCTTGGATGGCGATTCTTTCCGCGTCAGTGGAGTGTGCGATGTTGATGTTCCGGGGGCGACGCCCTACTTACCGTACCCTGGAAGGCTGGGCTCGGTCGGTGTTGTTGGAAGCTGGCGCCATCTGCGAATGCGAAGAGCACGGTTGGATGCGGGGATCGCACTGATCCGCGCGCTCGTGATAGCGCTTTCGAGATTGCTCGCCAGCATCCGCCGATCGGCCGAGCGTTGTGATTTCCCTGGTCGGCGGGTTCACGCCCTGAAATCCTGCCAGCACCACAACGCGCCCGCGATCGAGTTCCTCACGCACGCGAATTGGGCGTACATCCAGAATGCGCGCCGAGGAATGAGAGTCATCGGTTAACACACCGGCCTGGCTGCCGGTGAAGCTGATCGCGGGCACTCCGAGATCGGAAAGCGCCATGCTCATCAGGGACATGCTGATGCGCTCACCAGTCGTCAGCGGCATGTCGAGTTCACGGCGATTGGGAGCAGGGCTCACCTGATAAGCCATCTGCATCAATTGGTCGGTGGTCGTGCCCATCGCGGAGACGATCGCCACGACACGATGACCACGGCCGTGCAGGTCGGCGAGACTGCGCGCAACCGCGCGAATCTTCGCCGGCGTTTCAAGACAGACACCGCCATATTTCTGCACGATGATGGGATGGTTGCGCATCTAACCTCGGTGAGAAACCTCGCTCGCCTCGCCCGAGCCGGCACCAGCTATCCATGTTCCGACGACTTCGAAGTTCGGATTAAAGGCGACAAAGTCCGCGCGGTAGCCGGGCGCGATCCGTCCAAGCTCGGACTCAAGGCCTAGAAATGCCGCAGGCGTCCGGGAAGCCATGATGAGGGCGTCGACCAGGGGGATTCCGACCAGCGCAACGGCGTTGCGAACCGCCTCGATCATGGTGAGATGAGCGCCCGCGAGTGTGCCATCGGGGCCGGTCAGGCGATTTTCGTGCAACGCGATCTGCCTTCCTTGCAGCAAGAATTGCCGATCGTTCGTGCCCACCAATGGCATGGCATCGGTGACCAGCATCAATCGATCGCGTCCCTTGCAGCGGGAGGCAACACGCAAACCGGCGCGGTCAACATGGATGCCATCGCAGATAATCCCCGCAAAGAGCCGATCATCCGCTAGCGCGGCGCCCACCAAGCCTGGCTCTCGGGCGTTCAACTGCGACATGGCGTTGAACAGATGAGTCACCCCCAAGATACCGCGATCGACCGCCGACCCGATGTCGGCTGCGGTGGCGTCGCTGTGGCCGGCCGCGATACGCAATCCGGCGCCGATCAATTCATCGATCATGGACGCGGGCACGCATTCCGGGGCCAAGGTCACAATAGAGCGGCCGCGGTCCCCGAAACTTTTGATCGCGGCGAGATCGCGCCGATCGGGCACGCGTATCTCGGCTTCCGGATGAATACCCTTGCGAGACCTGTTGAGGGCCGGCCCCTCCAGATGAAAACCGAGTACACCGGGAATCATCAGACAAGCCTCGGCGACGGCGGCCAACCGCTCGAGGACCTCGATATGGTCGGTAATGAGGGTCGGCAAGCAGCCTGTGGTTCCTGCCTTCCGGTGCGCTGCGACGATGCGTCGAACGCCCGCCTCCGTTGGCTGGTCGTTGAGAAGAACACCCCCTCCTCCATTCACCTGGATGTCGATGAATCCAGGCGCAAGGATCGCTTCTGCCGGAAGGTGGATTGAGGCGCGCCCGTCCGCCTCGCCGAAGGCGATGTTTTCAATCCTCCCCTGCGTGATCCTGACCGACCCCGGCCCGCGCATCTCGGCACCATCAAAGATGTGCTGCGCGGCAATCGAGAGAGAGACAGAAGACCCAGCGTGGCCCATCAGAATTGATCCAAGAATAGTAGTCACGGGCTCGTGAGGTGAGTCCCGTCCCCTTCAGGACCTTATATGTACCAGGAGCCTCGGAGGACCCGGAGCTGCCCCCCTTGCGTTAAATTTCCATGGGAACAAAGGGTACCACGTATCTCGGCATTGATGGCGGTGGAACCCGTTGCCGTGCCCGGATCGAGGACGAAAACGGCAGGCTGCTCGGCGAAGCCAGCTCGGGATCTGCGACGACGCGGATTGGCGTCGAAAAGGCCTGGCGTTCCATCATTGAAGCGACCGAAGCGGCGGCCGCACAGTCCGGCCTGACGCAAGAGGATTTCGCGCGGATGCACGCCGGAATTGGCCTTGCCGGACTTGGCCGCCGGGGCGCGGAAGCGGCGCTCAAGAACATCGCGCATCCCTTTGCGTCCCTCATCTTCATCAGCGACGGCTTCGCGGCCTGTCTCGGCGCCCACGGCGGCGCGGATGGGGCCATCGTGGTCGCCGGCACAGGCTCAGTGGGTGTCGGCCTCCTCGACGGCCGCGAAATCCGTCTCGCCGGCTACGGCTTTCCCGTCTCGGACGAAGGTAGCGGCGCCGACATGGGCTTGCAGGTTGTTCGACTGGCGCTGCGGGCCGCGGATCGCCGCGGCGAGCTGACCCCATTGCTTTCAGAGGTGCTGGGGGCATTCGATCATGATCCTTATCAAGCGGTGGCCTGGTCTGAAGAAGCCAAGGCCACGGACTACGCTGCGTTCGCGCCAATCGTGATGCGGCACGCCAATCAGGGCGATCCGGTCGGCCGTCGCATCGTCGAACGCGCGGCCGATGCCATTGGCGATCTGCTCGATCTGTTCCTGGCGAGAGGAATTGACCGGCTCTCGCTGGTGGGCGGGCTCGCGGATCCCATTACGCCATGGCTGACGCCTGATCTGCGCGCCCGCCTGAGGCGTCCTGACGCCGACGCCGCGGCTGGCGCCTTGCTGGTGGCGCGAGGACGGCTTGACCTGCCCAAGAGAGAAACTGAGCATGAACAGGCTTCGAAGTTCCGCGTTTGATGGCGCTTGGATCAACAATATGGCTACGGAAGAAGTCGATCCCCGTTTTGCCGACCTTGATGCTTGGCCGCTGATGTCAGCGATGGAAGCGATGTGGGAGGGCCAGCTTGCGGCAGTCGCCGCGATCGGCCATGCCCTTCCGGCGATCACCGCGGCGACCGAAGCGGCCAAGGTGGCGCTGGGCGATCACGGTCGCATCGTGTATGTCGGCGCCGGCACCTCAGGCCGCGTAGCGGTGCAGGACGGCGCCGAGCTGACGCCGACCTTCGCCTGGCCCCGCGAGCGCGTCCGCTTCATCGTCGCCGGCGGAGACAGCGCGTTCATCACCAGCATCGAGGGCGCTGAGGATGCTGTCGATGATGCGGTCACGCAGATCAATGCCGCCCGGCTCACGCCGCGCGACGTGGTGATTGCGGTAGCCGCCAGCGGGACAACGCCATTCACAGTCGCGGCACTGCAGCAGGCAGGCTCCTTCGGTGCAGTGACGATCGGTGTCGCCAACAATCGCGGCACCGCACTGCTGGAGTCGGCAAAGTTTCCGATCTTGATCGAGACCGGCCGCGAGCTGATCGCCGGTTCCACGCGGATGAAGGCCGGCACCGCACAGAAGGTCGTTCTCAACCTGATCTCCTCGGGAATCATGCTGCGCCTTGGCCGGGTGTATCGCGGCATGATGGTGAACATGCCGCCGACCAATGCCAAGCTGAAGCGGCGCGCGGAAGCCATGGTCGCACAAATCGCGCACTGCGATCCGTTGCGCGCCGCGCGATCGCTTGAGCAGGCCGAGGGAGACATCAAGACGGCTGTCCTTCTGGCGTTGGGTGTCGATAGGGTTGATGCTGAGACCGTTCTCAAAAACTGTGACGGCAATCTTCGGCGCGTATTTGCCGAGCTCGCCAGGAATCGTGACCAGCATCCCACCCGAGCGGCGCGCAATCGAGGCGGAGCGGTTGACCCGTGACGACATCCGCGATGGCGAGCGAAATCGGAGAAAGCGCGGATGTTGTCGCCAACATCGTTCGCAGTCGCCCCGCCGCGCGCGACATCACACAGCGAATTGGGATCGGCTCCGCCCCCCTGTGCGTCGTGTGCGGCCGGGGAAGCTCTGGGCATGCCGGGGTTTTCTTGAGATACCTTGTCGAGACGCGGCTGCGCCTTCCTGTTTCAGCCAGCGCTCCTTCGGTGATCACGGCATTTCGCACGCCCTTGATGCTGCGCCATGCGCTGTTCATCGTGATCTCGCAATCCGGGCGCAGCCCGGATCTCGTCGCAGCGACCAGGTCGGCGCGCGCCGCGGGCGCCCGCACCATCGCCATCGTCAATGCGGCGTCGTCGCCGGTGGCTGACGAAGCGGAGTTCGTCGTTCCGATCGAAGCCGGCCAGGAGCATTCCGTAGCTGCGACCAAGACCGTGATCGGCTCGATGGCTGCCAGTGCCGGACTCGTTGCCGAGCTGGCCGAAGATCAGGCGCTGCGGTCGGCTCTCGAGAGGCTACCCGAGCGCCTGCATCGCGCGCTGGCGCTCGACTGGTCTGAGATTTCCGCTGATCTCGCCAAGGCGGCAGCCGTGTTTGTGGCGGCGAGGGGCCTTGGCCTAGGCTCGGCGAAGGAGATCGCGCTCAAACTTTCGGAAATCCTGCGCCTGCCTTCGATTGGTCTAAGCGCCGCAGAGCTGCAGCATGGGCCGCGCGCCGCGCTATCGTCGCGCACGCCGGTTGTCATGATGCGCCTCATGGATGAAACGGCGGCCACGGTGGACGCACTGGCAGCAGAAATGCGCGAGCAAAAGATCGCGCTGCATCTCTGCGGCGGACCATATGGGTCGCTGCCCTGGTTGGCGGAGGATGACCCTGCGACTGACCCGATCACCATGCTGGTTCCGGCCTATCGGATGATCGAGCAGACGGCGCGCGCCTGCGGGTTTGACCCGGATCGTCCCCCTCGCCTGAGCAAGATTACCGAGACGTTTTGACAGCTGCCTGATTGCTGGCTTGCAACCGAAAGCTGGATTATGGCCCCGGGCAATGAAGCGGAGCGGGCAACGGAACGCTCGGTCTCCTCCGCCGAAACAATCATGTACTCTACGACCGCAGACGAAGGAATGAATGGCGTGTCACGCGAGTACTTCGATTTCGTTCGACAGCACATCGAGACGACAATGGACCGCATGAAGGAACTCTGGCGCTGCCGAACTCCTCACGATTGGCCGCTGTGTGGACTGATCTGATGCGCGACACGGTGTTGGATACCAGCCGCCGGACCGCCGTTCGTGCGCGATCCGTCACCGGCGAAAATGGTCGGCAAGTAAGTTCAAAGCGGGGAGGCGCAACCACCGATACCGACATTCCGTTCAAGTTGCGATCTGAGCGCGGCTGCCTCCCTGTTTCGAATGCAAGAAGCGAACGAAAAGATCAATAAAAACAATCAAGTTCGCGCGGAATTGACCACCTTGATCGCCACTCATTCACGGGGTTCCGATACGCAACCGGTGGTCAAGTCTACCTGGCGTAACGCCCGATGACGGGGCGAGCCCGCGGGCCAGCTTGACCTGAATCAAAACTTGTCCCGGGCACCGTGGCTCCATACCTGAACGACTACCGAATGCAGGAGAGCTCACATGTTCTTGAATGCATCGCGTGTCCTCATCATTGCGGCGGCCGCTTTCGCGGTGACGGGCACGGCATCCGCACAAAAGGCTCATCGCCCTTACGTACCCCCACAAAAGGCGATTGCCACCGCCCCACAGATGGCACCGGTGGCATGCGGCTGTAGGTACGTCTTTGCCTACCGGCAGGATTTGTTCGATCGAAACGACATGAACAACCTGCGAGGCGATTGGCCCGGTCCGCCTGCTCAACCCGCCCAGTTCTGAGGGCGCGTTTCGTCAGGTGCACGACGAGCAAGCGGAGTTCGGCCATCTCCCAGCGCCGACTTGAGGCGCGCAGAACAAGGACCGAAGCGGGTTCTTGCGAGCGAAGCGCGAATGCTCGCCCAATGAAGGGCTGCGCAAGGTACTCTATGTCGCCCTGTGCCGCGCGAGGTATGAACTCAACGACGAGGCCGAGATCGCGATCCCTTGGGCTCAGTCGAAAAAGACATCCGTGCGTTGGGACGTCAACGCACACTGTCCCGAGTTCAGTTCGAGATCACACGATACGTCTACCTGCACGAATCGCGGCCGCTGCTCCACGAGGGTCAATCGCGCCCTTAGCCGGAAGTTATCGCCCGGACGCACCGGGCAACGAAACCGAACCGAGCGGAGAGCCGCAGCTCGGCTTTGCGCGGCACCGCTGACCACATAGGCCTCCTGCAAAAGAGCAGGAACGAGCGCCAGGAGCAATTGGCCCGGCACGATCGTCGCTCCGTCGAGTTCGCGCCTGGCGCGCTCCACATCGGTGTGAACCCAGTTCCGATCGCCCGTCAGTGCGACGAACTGGTCGACCTCATCCTGCGTTACCGATCGCCAGCGGCCCGGAGCAAGTTCGGTGCCCACGAAGGCTGCAAGATCGATCGCCCGTGCGACGCGAAGTGCGGTCGCCTTTGTTGGAGATTCTGCGTCCGGTTGCATCTGATTCATCGCAACAGTTCCCGTCTCTTTAGACCGTCGCAAGCAGCGCGCTGCCAAGTCCGCCCGCAGCCGCGATCGCCGCAAGCCCGATCGCACCAGATGGTTCCGACTGCATTTCGTGCCAGAGGCGCACTGCCAGGATCGCGCCCGATGCACCGATCGGATGCCCGCGCGCGAGTCCGCCGCCGCCACGATTGAGCGACGACGCCGGCACCCCGATGCCGTCGCCGCAGGCAATCGCCTGAGCGGCGAAGGCCTCCATGACCTCCGCCACGGCAATCCGCGCCGGCGCAATCCGCTCCGCCGCAAGGACGCTCTCAGCCGCCGCGATCGGTGCCGTGCCGGGCATAGCAGGGTCGCCACCGCGACGGGTCGCCGACACGATCCGCAAGGGCTGCCTCGCGTTGAGTCGTCGGGCCATCGCCTCGGAAACCACGAGGACCGCGGCCGAGGCATCGGCTTCAACCGCCACCGTCGCGCGCGTCACGCCGAATGCAGCATCACCCGCGAGCGGCGCAAGGCGTGCGCAGGTCGCCCCCGTCAGGGCGCGGGGAAAGGCATCATGCGACAGGTCGGCGAGCGGCACGATCTCCGCCGCGCCGGGCGGATTTTGCAGCGCCTTCCGATGGCTTCCGATCGCAAATTCATCCTGTCGTGCACGCGAAATGCCGAACCTTTCAGCCAGCGTCGCGGCGGCAGCGATCATGTCAGGATCCCGCTCCGGCCATGGCGCGAACGGAGGACGGTCATAGGGTTGCGGCGCCTCACCGGCGTGGCGTGGCCGCCGCGCGCGCAATGGCGCGCGGCTGAAACTCTCGATACCGCCGGCGATAACGGCATCCGCTCCTCCGCTCACGATGCGCTCGGCGGCGAGCATGATCGCGTCGAGGCCGCCGCAGCATTGGCTATCGATGGTCAAGGCTGGGACGTGATCCGGAAGACCCGCCCGCAGCGCGGCGAGCCGCGCCGGGTTGCCACCGCCATACAGCGCGTTGCCGAAAATGACGTCGTCGATCGCCTCTGCCGCGACACCGGTGTCGGCCAGCACGGCCCGAATTGGCGCCGCGCCGAGTTCGTCGGCCTCCACCGCCTTGAACGCGCCCCCGCGAGGGGCGACCGCCGTCCGGCGTGCAGCGACGAGATATGCGGCGCTCACCGCAGCACCGCGCAGTCGCCGGATTCCCAGAGTCGGCGCAGCGCATGGAAATCGGTCTTGCCGGACGAGGTCATCGGCCAGTGCGGTGGCACAGCAAACCGGCGCGGGATCTTGTAGAGCGGCAGGCTCAGGCGGGCGTGGCTGATCAGATCGGAAGACGCTATGCGCCCATCCGGACCCAGCCTGAGCAAAGCCACCAGCCGCTCGCCCCGACGTTCGTCGACGGCGCCGAGAACCCCAGCTGCGGCCACGGCGGGATGCCCCTCGAGCACACGCTCGATCTCCTCCGGATGCACGTTCTTGCCGGCCGTGATGATCATGCGGCTGGCACGGCCGGCGAGCCTCAGGAAGCCGCGCGCGTCGAGCATGCCGATATCACCGACCGACACCGCGTCACCATGACGTGGCAGCACCGTTTCGCTTCCGCAGGCATACTCTATGAAGAGGAAAGGACTTGCCACGAACACTTGACCGGTCTCTCCAGGTGGAAGGCAACGCCCGAGATGGTCGCGGATGGTGAGACTGACGGCTGCGAACGGACGCCCGACGGAGTCCGATGGGACATCCTCGTCGTCCTTCGCCACGGTCACGAAGCTCAACTCGGAGGCGCCGTAGAATTCGGCAAAGCGCGCTGCCGGAAATTGCTGCCGCAATTCGGCCAGTGCGCGACCTTGCCATTTGGCACCTGACGACAGCATCCACCGCACGTTCAGGAACGGCGGCAGGCCATCGCGCATGGCGGCCTCGATCATCATTTCGAGCTGGGTCGGCACGCCGTAAATCACGCTTACCTGGTGGACCGCGATCAGGCGGTTGACGAGATTCGGCCGGAACAGGCGGCACAGAATGACGGTTGCCCCGACATAGAGCCCATGCGCAAGGCCGTAGAGGAATAGGGAATGTGTCAGCGCGCCCGGTGCGAGAACGATGTCGCCGGCGCCGATATCGAACTCGCGGTCCCCCGCCCGAAAACTCTCGATCCACGATTGATGATGGCGGCGATATCCTTTCGGTGTTCCGGTCGATCCCGAGGTGAACCCGACATAGAACGGCGTCAGCGGATCTGGCTCGGCTATCGCCGCGGACAATGGACTGGCGCCGATGGCATCTGCGACGGCCACGAACGGGCCGTGAGGATCGACAACCGCCAGCACTTCCGTCTCGCCGGCCAATGTTACATCTCCACTCACGACGATCCCCGGCGCCAGCGCCGTGAGCGCGAGCCGCACCGTCTCCGTCGGCCAGGACGGATCGAGAATTTGAGCTTCGCGCCCCGAGCGGCAGGCGGCGAGAAACAGCAGAACGAGCGCCGGCCCGTTCGGCAGATGCAAGGCGACGCCGCGGCCCGCCGGCACCACCTTCGCCAAATGTCCGGCAAGACGATTCACGGCCTGATCGAGGTCTTTCCAACTCACCACATGGTTCTCGCAAACGACAGCCGGTCGGCTCGGCGTTTCGCGGGCATGCCGCGACAGCATTGCGGTGATCGTGGAGGCCATGATCATGAACGGCTGACAATTGTGGCCGGATAGCTCCGGTGGGATGCCTCCGCGACAAAGGCAGTGGCCAGCGCCTTCAAAAGATCACCCGGCACGAACACGGCGGTTGCGGCTAAAGCCTGCGGCAAGCTCATCCTTGCCATCGCCATCAGGCCGAGAATACCGCAGGTATACTCCACCACAATGCCGCCCGCGATCGCGGCAACGAGCGCCGCCGCGAATACCGGCAAGGTCCTCAGCCGCGCCATCACAAGACCCGACACAAAGGCAGCGGGAGCCCAGCCTAGCAGGAAGCCAACCGACGGCCCGAAAAGCACGCCGAGCCCGCCGCGTCCACCCGATAGCAGCGGCGCTCCGAGCAGGACCACGAACAGGAATAGCAGCACCGCCAGCGCGCCATGGCGAGGGCCGAGGACGATCCCGGCGAGCATGACGCCGAGAGTCTGGGCCGTGATCGGCACACCCATGGCGATCGGCAAGACGATGCTGGGCACCATGCCAAGCGCTGCGATGACGGCGGCAAGCAGGGCGATACGAACGATGGCGCGGGACTCCACGGGATTTTCTCCTACAACGGGGGTGAGTGATGATCGGCGGCGGAGCGGTCGAAGCCGCGTGCATCGAGCGTTTCGGCGACGCGGTCGGCCAGTTGCAGAATGTCGGCGAGGAAAGCGGCCACCAGTCGCGGCGGAATGCGGCGGTGCGTGCGTGCCTTCCAGGCCTCCTCGCGTGCGCGCCACCGCGTCATCAGGACGGGCACGAAACGCAGAACAAGTGCCACGGCAAGCGCCATCTTGCGCGGATTGACCCCAAGCGGGCGGAGCAAGCGGAGCACTGGTGCCAGCACCTCCATCAGAGCGCTCATCGTGGTGGTCATGCTGACGAGATCGGCGAGCAAGAGCATCGCCAGGAGCCGCATGGTGACGACGGCGCCGGCATTCCAACCACCCGATGCGGCCTGCACGCCGCCGACGACCACAAGCAGCGGCACCAACGGCCGCAGCAAGCTGAGGCGCGCCATGCCGGCGCGGCCGAAGCCGGCATAGACGATGGCAATCACGGCCAATGCGCCCGCCAGAATTCGCCAGTCGCCGACCGGCAGCAAAAGCACACTGAGGAGGGCGAGGCCCACAAATTTGACGCCGGCCGGTACGCGGTGCAGCCAGGTCTGTGGCGCGAGGCCGTCGGTCATCATGACGTTAGGGCGTCCCCTGCCCCGACGATCGTTGCATGCGCCCGGTAGGCAGGCAGGACCTCGGCCGGTCGGCCGTCGAGACGGATGCGGCCCTCATCCAGCCAGATCACGCGATCGAACGCGGGGAGCAGCTCAAAATCATGAGTCGCCATCACCACCTGCTCCGGAAGCGCCATGATCCTTCGGTACAACAACAATCGTGTTGGCAAATCGAGACTGGAGAACGGCTCGTCCATCAGCAGGATAGACGGCTCCGTCGCGAGCAGCGCCAGGATGCAGACGAGTTGCTTCTGGCCGCCGGACAGCTCGTTGACGTTGCGGTCCGCCCACTCGCCGCAGCGGTGCCGCTCCAGCAACGCTATCGCCTGCTGCCTGGCCTGCCGCGCCGATTTTCCGCGCTCCGCCGGTCCGAAAGCGACCTCCTCGGCAACGGTCGGGAAAATGAGCTGGTGATCAGGATTCTGAAACAGAAAGCCGACCTTTGCCGGAAGGTCTTTGCGATGCCGTACCGTATCGAGCCCCTCCACCTCGACGCACCCGCGAGTTGGCAGAAGCAACCCGTTCATCAGCCGCAGCATAGTGCTCTTGCCTGAACCATTGTCACCAATCAGGCCGACCCGGCGCTCAGCCAGGCGAAGCTCGGAAATGGCAAGAACCTGACGGTCTGCGCGCCGAAACTGCACGTCTTCGAAAATAATCCCCTCGGCCACCCCACGAAGGTGAGGACGGCTTGCGGGAGGCGCTTCGCGTCGGGCAGCTTCAATCAAGACGATTCTTTCGCCTCTGTCGCGCTACGGAGTTGGCTGAAGTATCACGTTGTCGATCAACCTCGTCGAGCCGACATAGGCCGCCACGCACAGTGCCGCGGGGCGGTCCAGCGGACTTACGGCGGGCTTGAGCGTGTCGCCGTCGACGAGCTCAAGGTACTGCAGCCGATCGACCGTTTCCAAATGCCCCTTGGCAGTTGCAATCAGCCTGTCCACGTTCCGCTCTCCCAAGCCGAACTCCTCCGCCGCGGCAAATAGCGCACGACTGATGGCGAGGGCCCGCCCTCGGTCTTCCTCGCTGAGATACCGGTTGCGGCTGCTCATTGCGAGACGATCCGCTTCCCGAACGGTCGGAACGGTCACGATCTCGATCGGAAGATCGAGATCGTTGGCCATCCGACGCACGACCGCACACTGCTGAAAATCCTTTTGCCCGAAGAACGCAACGTCCGGCTGTACCAAATTGAACAGCTTGCATACGACCGTCGCGACCCCACGAAAATGTCCGGGCCTGAAAGCGCCGCAGAGCGGCTTCGCGAGCTCGCCTGGTTCCACGAAGGTCTCGAATTGAGCCGGATAGACTTCCTGCGCAGCGGGCGCGAAGACGATTGCAACACCAGCATCGCGGCATAGCTTCCCGTCGCGCTCGAAGTCGCGTGGATAGGTGCTGAGATCCTCGTTTGGCCCGAAATGAGTGGGATTGACGAAGATGCTAACCACCGTGACGTCGCATTGCGCCCGGCTGGCCTCGATCAGCGCCAAGTGGCCGTCGTGCAGATAGCCCATTGTCGGTACAGATCCGACACATTTGTCGGCTCTGCGATCCTCTGCGAGAGCGCGGCGAAGCTCGGCGACCGTCGTGATTGTCTGCATTTTTACGCTTCACATCGAGTTCGGTTGGAAGGCGCCCAGTTTGCGATCGTCTCACCTATGGCTTCGGGAAGCCGATAGCACTCCTGCGGTGCCGGAAAGGTACCGTCCCGGACATCGGCAACCCAACGCGACAGCGCCTCCTGCAACACCCGAAAGCCGTCGGCGTAAGTACGAACGAATTTTGGGACGTGGCCTTCAATCAAGCCAAGCACGTCGTGAAACACCAATACCTGCCCCGAACAACCAGGACCTGCGCCAATCCCGATGGTAGGTATGGTCAGCGTTTCCGTCGCCCGCGCAGCGAGTTCGGCCGGGATGCCTTCCATGACCAGAGCGAAGCAGCCGGCCTCCTGCAGGCGATGGGCGTCGTCGAGCAGGCGCAAGGCGTCATCAACTTTCCGGGCCTGCACCTTGAATCCACCCAGGACGTTGACGCTCTGCGGGGTGAGACCGAGATGGCCCATCACCGGAATCTCGCAATCGACCAGGGCGCGTATCATTTCGACGCGTTTGGATCCGCCCTCGAGCTTTACGGCGTCGGCGCCACGCTGCAAGAAGCCTCCGGCGTTGCGGATCGTGTCCTCTGGACTGAGGTGAAAGCTTAGAAATGGCATGTCGGCCACGAGCAAGGCGCGAGGTCTCACACGCGCAACCGCCTCGAGATGGTGATTCATCATCGCGAGGCTGACCGGCAGTGTATTGTCGAATCCGAGGCAGACGTTACCGACGCTGTCTCCGACAAGGATCATATCCACGACGGGATCCGCAATGCGCGCCGTAACCGCATCATAGGCGGTCGTCATCACGAGGCGCCGCCCCTCCTCCTTCCACCGTTGCAGCTTTGGAAGCGTGACTCGCTCGCCCGTGGCTTCTGAGGTGTAACTCATTCTCGCCCCCTATCCCGTGAGCCGGCCTTAGTTCGATTCCGCGGATCGAAGTGGTATTGGTTTCGCGTCACCTGCCTCACCTAGTATCTCGAAGCCATAGCGCTCCGCACCATCCCGAGTGACCGAATAAGTCAGGCGATCGATAATGTGGTTGTTGCGATCAAAGGCGAGAATTTTTGGTCTCAACCCAGCGATTTGGGTCTCATCCACGTACATCGAACTGCAGACGATGATCTGGTCGCCGACTTGGCAAGTGCGCGCGGCGGCGCCGTTAAGAACACAACAACGCGAGCCGGGCTCGCCAAAAATCACGTACGTCGAAATTCGCGCCCCGGAGTTCTTATTCCAGATCTCCACGAACTCCATCGGCAGAATCCCCGCCTCATGGCACTGATCCGGATCGAGCGTGATCGAGCCGTGATAATGAAGATTGGCCTCTGTAACGTGGATGCCATGCAGCTTTGCGGCCAGCACTTTTCTCATCTGAAAGTTCCGTTGAGCCTGGCTCGCGTCCCTAAAGCCGACGCTCTCCTATGGAGCACGAGATAAAACTGTCAACTCAGAGAGACAAAAAGAAAAATATCTCTCAAAAACAGTAGCTGGACGCGTAAGAACCTCCAATGGTCGCGCGATCATCGTTTAAGAACTTCCCACCCAATCGTCATGGAAGTTGGAGACGACGCAAGCTGGTTGCCGACGTTTCGAGTGCATTAAGAGTCATACATGGTCAGCCGAAGACTCCAGATCTTGTCTGATCTATGCCGGCCATCGGACATTCAGAGTAGACAGCCATTTAGAAGCCCGTATAGATCGCCGGGCATGGAGGTTTGCGGCGCCTGTACAGTTCTGCTCGACGGCGAGCCGATTTCGAGCTGCACCACGCTCGCAGTCGATATCGACCAGCATGAGATCACGACCATCGAAGGCGTCGTAATCAATCGTCTGAAATCACGCGGCCTCATCAAGAGCTCAAAAGACCCTCTGGATCCGCGGCGACGCGAGATCGATTTGACCGAGAAGGGAAGACGGATAGCGGGCGCAGCGATTGAAACTGAGATTTCTGGCGAGACCTTCGCCCCCTGACCCGGGATGAATTTCGAACGCTACCGAAATCTTGAAGAAGATCATACAACGCTGATCAACCGGCTTCGAGCGACACAAGATGTAGCCAAGTGTCGAGAAAAGGGCCCGGCGATCGCGCCGGGCCAAGTAGAGGGAGGAAGCGAAAGATCGGAAACCTTTCGCAAACGCCGAATGCGGAATTCGATCGCAGAAACTCAGCGAACGACTTCCAGCAGCAATACGATCGTACACATCAGACCGCATTTTGTGCTGAAGTCGGCACCTCTCAGTGCTATTTCCGGCATTTGACGCGTCGTATGATTTCGACAGCACACAAAGAACGGGCGCGTGACCTGGAAGGCACTGGCTCCGCACGTCCGGAACAGCTCATTTCATCGCCCGGCTCAGATCTCGCAATGCCCGCACCGCCGTACCCGCATTTGCAATTCAGAGGTTCCAATCGCCGACGGTCCTGCCAAGGATGACTGCCGGGTCCGCTCGCGTTGATGAATGTCCATTCCTTGAAACTGCGCGCTGAAGAAATCGCGCCTATTTTCCGACGCGCTGTCCTCGATCATCTCTACCTAGCGCGCGGAGAATCTTTCTTCTGAATCTCGACAGGTCGAACAGGAGCCTTGGCACTCTTTTCAGCGTAATCGCCTTGCCTTCGATTGCGAGATGTAGAACTCGCACCAATCTGGCAAGACCGAGTTCTACAAATGAGACCCGAACATGCGGATCATTCGCAATCCTGAGCTGGTTGTCTACAATGATGATGGACGCCGCCAGATCAGGTCTTCTCTCCAGGACGAAGTCTCGACATGCCGCGGCAAATTCCTCCTCTTGAACGCTCAAAGGTACCTTGACGCCCGTCCGAGAATCTCCCGCCATATTCGGGTCCCATATGAACGACCGGCAGCGAGAGACCTGGTGCCGGCGCAGGTTTTGAATTTCTAGTAGCTCGCGCGCTTGGTCGACCTCTTCGCACCCGGCAACACATCCGTGCAAACGCCTTCATAAACTTCGGCAGCCAGGCCTATTGTTTCTCCGAACGTCGGATGCGGATGAATGGTCTTGCTGATATCAATTGCATCGGCGCCCATCTCGATCGCCAGACAGATTTCTCCGATCATGTCGCCAGCGTGCGGGCCAACGATCACACCGCCGATGATGCGGTGCGTCTCTTGGTCGATGATCAGCTTGGTCATGCCATAAGACGCGCCCGAGGCGACCGCTCTGCCCGAGGCGGCCCACGGAAACTTCGCGGATCTAACGCGCCTGCCTGAAGAGGCAGCCTCATGCTCCATGACGCCAACCCAGGCCACCTCGGGATCAGTGTAAGCAACGTTCGGGACGATCTTCGCGTCAAAGAAGCTCTTGAGCCCGGCAGCCGCTTCGGCCGCGACATGCCCCTCGTGAACCGCCTTATGGGCGAGCATGGGGTTGCCCGCGACATCGCCGATCGCGAAAATATGAGGCAAATTCGTCCGCATTTGTCTGTCGACTGCAACGAAACCTTTTGCGTCGCGTCTTACACCAATCTTCTCCAAGCCAATACTTGCGCTGTTCGGCACTCTGCCTGCGGACTGCAGGACAAGATCGTAAGTTCGACGCCCCGGCTTTGCGCCTTCAATCTCGACCGATACGCCCTTACTATCTGCCGTGGCGCTCACTACACCCGCATTGAGATCAATATGTTGGAACCGATGAGCGTTCCTGCTTCGCCATATCTTCACAGCATCCGGATCAACGCCGGCGAGCATACTTGGCAATCGTTCAACGAGATCGATTTGAGCGCCAAGCGAGCTATAAATCGTGGCCATCTCGAGTCCGATAATGCCCGCCCCGACGACAAGCATTTGCTTCGGAATCGTCTTTAGCTGCAGAGCTCCGGTCGACGTGACGATCCGCTCGTCTTTCGGAAACACACTTAACTTATTCGCCGAGGAACCCGTGGCGATGATGCACTTCTCGAACTCAACATATTGAGACGCACCAGTATCGAGATCAATTGCCAAGCAATTCGACGCGACAAATCTGGCAAATCCGTTGATGATTCTAACGTCCCGCGCCCGCGCCATCTGACCGAGCCCGTCACTCAGCTTCTTTATCGTTCCGTCCCTGAATGATCTGAGTGCATTCAGATCCAATTCCAGCGCGCCGAATCGCACTCCCTTGTCAGCGATCCTTTCGGCCTCTTCCTTGGCCGCCGCGATGTGAAGCAACGCTTTGGATGGAATACACCCGACGTTCAGGCATACGCCACCCAACGATTGGTATCGCTCGATCATCGCGACCCTGAGACCCAGATCCGCGGCGCGATATGCAGCAGAATATCCACCTGGTCCACCACCGATCACGGCGAGATCGAAGCGTTCCTCGCCTCCGCCAGATGCGGCCGAGCCATTCTGGACTACAGCCTTGGATGGCGCCCGATCCGGCGCAATCGGTTGCGCCTTGGCAATGACGGTGCCTTGCGACACTTTATCGCCAACCTTCAGAAGCACCTCCTTGATAGGACCCGCGATCGGCGAAGGAATTTCCATCGTGGCCTTGTCAGATTCAACAACAATAAGCCCCTGCTCCTTGTCAACGATGTCACCGTCTTTGACGAGCACCTCCACAATCTGAACGTCCTTAAAGTCTCCAATGTCGGGGACCAATATATCGATCACGCGCTCCATGGGGGCCTCACAACGCGTATCGCCGCAGATCGTTCAGCAGAGTCGCGACGAAGCTCAAGAACCGCGCGGCAGCGACACCGTCGACCACCCGGTGATCCCACGAGAGCGTTATCGGAAGCATTTGACGCGGCTGAAATCCACTTCCGTCCCAGACTGCCTCGGTGACAGCGCGCCCCGCTCCCAGGATCGCCACTTCGGGAGCGTTGATGATCGGCGTGAACCCATGACCGCCGACGCCTCCCAGCGACGAGACAGAGATGCAGCCTCCTTGCATGTCCCCCGGGGATAACTGACCTCCAAGGGCCTTGTCCGCGAGCGCACGCATTTCGGAGGCGATCTCTATCAGTCCCTTCTTATCGCAATCTCTGATGACCGGAACCACCAAACCCTTGGGAGTGTCGACTGCAAATCCGATGTGAATGTACTTCTTGAGAATTAGGGCATCTTGATCAAAGGACGAATTGAAGCGGGGATATTTCTTCAGCGCAAGGGCTGCTGCCTTAATCAAGATCGACACCATCGTCAGCTTCGCTGAGGCCTCCCCCGCCTCTCCATTGATATTCTTTCGGAACGCCTCCGCTTCGGTCACATCAGCTTTGTCGAAGTTTGTGACGTGCGGGATCGTGTTCCAGTTTCGTGAAAGATTTGCCCCGGTTATCTGCTGAATTCTCGAGAGAGGCACTCTTTCGATCGCGCCGAACTTTTCATAATCTGCCCTTGGCAGCGCTGGAGCGATTGCAGATGGCGGCAACTGGGTCGACCCCATCACCTGTTTCACGTGGCTCGTAACATCATCGTGCAGCACCCTGCCCTTGGCTCCGCTTGGCACGACGAGGGCCAACGGCACGCCGAGTTCCCGCGCCAATGCGCGAACCGACGGTGATGCATGCGCCTGACTGACCTCGGGCCGTCCGCCCCGGTCCTCTAATCCACTTGGCTCAGGCCTTTCTCGTACCTTGATTGACGCAGACCCTCCCTGCGCCACAGCACCGGCATCCTTCGCTGATGAAGCCGCTTTCGCACTCATCTCTTGAGCAGGTGAGTCACCTGATGCCGATCCTGCCTCTAGAATCATCAAGATTGATCCTTGAGATACCAAGCTACCGACCTCGATCATCAACTGCTTGACTTTTCCTGCCGCGGGAGACGGCACCTCCATCGTTGCTTTGTCAGATTCGATCGAGAGCAATGGCGTATCGATTACGACATCATCGCCAACCGCGACGTTGATTTCAACGATCGGCACGTCCTTGTAGTCCCCGATGTCCGGCAGGACGATTTCTATTGAATCAACCATGATTTCGCTTTGACCTGCGTTACCTTGACCAGGGGGAATTTGCGTCCGCCGGGACGTCATAGCGCGCGATGGCCTCGGCCACCCGGCTGCGATCGATCGCCCCCGACCGCGCCAGAGATGTCAGTGCAGCGATAGCGATCTGCGCGCGATCGACTTCAAAGAACGACCTTAGCGCGGAACGCTTGTCGCTCCGTCCGAAGCCGTCAGTACCGAGAACGGTGTACGGCGCCTCGAAATACGACGCTATGAGCTGCGGATAGGCACGCACGTAGTCGGAGGCCGCCACGACCGGCACGCTTCCTGAGAGACACTTTGAAACGTGGCTCTCCTTTTGCTTGGAGAGCGGGTTTAGACGGTTCTTGCGCTCAATTTCTCGAGCCTCCCGCGCCAGCTCTGCGAAGCTGGTGGCCGACCATACTTCGCAGGAGATCTGCCAATCCCTCTCCAGCATCTTTGCAGCCTCCAATGCCTCTGGAAGGATTGCGCCGGAACCGACGAGGCGCACCTTCGCAGGTCCATTTTCGCTCGAAACGACGCGATAGAGACCTTTTATTATGTCGTCGCGAACATCCACAGGCATGGTTGGCTGCGCGTAGTTCTCGTTCATCACCGTAAGATAGTAGAATTCATCACGCCCCTCTTCGAGCATGGCGTGCATTCCATGGTCCACGATGACGGCGACTTCGTAGGAAAACGCCGGGTCGTATGCTCGGCAGTTCGGGATCGTCGCCGCGATGACATGGCTAGAGCCGTCTTGATGCTGCAGTCCTTCGCCGCCGAGAGTCGTGCGGCCGGCGGTCGCGCCGATCAGGAAGCCCCGCGCGCGCTGATCCGCGGCCGCCCAGATAAGATCGCCGATCCGCTGAAATCCGAACATCGAATAGTAGATATAGAACGGTAGCAATGCGAAGTTATGGACGCTGTAAGACGTCGCCGCGGCCGTCCAGGAAGAAATCGCGCCTGCCTCTGTAATGCCTTCCTCGAGAAGTTGACCGTCCGCCGCCTCCTTGTAGTAGAGCATCGAGCCCGCGTCTTCCGGCTCATAGAGCTGCCCGACCGGTGAGTAGATCCCCACCTGCCTGAACAGGTTAGCCATACCGAACGTCCGCGCCTCGTCGGCAACGATTGGCACAATTCTGGGACCGAGCACTTTGTCCTTAAGCAGATTCGAGAACAGCCGAACCACCGCCATCGTCGTCGACGTCTCTTTGCCCTCGCCCTTGAGCGCGAACTCGGCATAGGACTGTAGGGCGGGGACGGCAACGGCCGCCGCCGTCCGCCTTCTGGTCGGCATGTAGCCGCCAAGTGCCTCACGCTTCGACCGTAGATACTGAAGCTCGGCGCTGTCGTTCGCGGGACGGAAGAACTCGAGACGTTCAACCTGCTCGTTGGTCAGTGGAAGAGAGAAGCGATCGCGGAACGCATAGAGCGCATCGATGTCGAGCTTTTTCGCCTGATGAGACGTCATGCGCGACTCCCCGGCGCCTCCCATTCCATACCCTTTCTTGGTCTTCGCCAGGATAACAGTCGGCCGCCCCTTGGTCGCCTTTGCTGCAGCGAAGGCGGCAAATAGCTTCCGAAGATCATGGCCGCCTCGCTTCAGCGCATCGATGTCAGTATCGGACATATGCGAGACGAGAGCCCGCACCTCCGGATCTTCACCGAAGAAGTTTGCGAGATTGTACGCTCCGTCCTTGGCACCGAGCGTCTGATACTTCCCATCAACCGTCGCAGCGAATTTGCGCAACAATGCGTGCTCTGTGTCGCGCGAGAAGATCTGATCCCACTCCGATCCCCACAGCACCTTAATCACATTCCAGCCTGCCCCTCGGAAGATCATCTCCAGTTCTTGGATGACCTGTCCGTTCCCGCGCACTGGACCGTCGAGCCGTTGAAGATTGCAATTGACGATAAACGTCAGATTGTCGAGGTTCTCACGCGCCGCCAAAGACAGGCCGGCGATCGACTCCGGCTCATCCATTTCTCCGTCACCGAATACGCCCCACACGTGGCGGTCTTGGGTACGCGCCAAACCTCTGTTGTCGAGATATTTCATGAAACGCGCCTGGTAGATGGCGCTGATTGGTCCGATGCCCATCGAGCCTGTTGGCATCTGCCAGAAGTCCGGCATGAGCCAAGGATGCGGATATGAGGACAGGCCCACCCCGGTGAGCTCTTGACGATAGTATCTCAAGTTCTCTTCTGACAGGCGCCCTTCGAGATACGCGCGCGCATACACGCCCGGCGAGGAATGCGGCTGGAAGTACACAATGTCGCCTTCCGCCTCCGGACTTGACGCGCGGAAGAAATGGTTGAAACCGACCTCAAATATTTCTGCCGCCGACGCATAGCTAGCGACATGGCCCCCGAGTTCCCCGTAGGCCCTATTGGCCCGAACAACCATGGCGAGGGCGTTCCACCTGATAATCGCAGTGATCCGGGTCTCCATCTGGATGTCACCCGGATAGGGCGGCTGCGACTCGAGAGGTATCGAATTTCGATAAGGAGAGTAGGGAGGCACATCTGAAAGTACGCGGAGCTCCTTGGCTCGCTGATCCAGTGCCGAGAGAATAAAGCGTACACGTTCAGCACCCGCGCTTCGATGGAGAGAGCCGAGGGATGCAAGCCAATCGGCCGTTTCGTTTTCGTCTTGGTCAAGCGATTGTCCACTGGCTGACTTGATCGGCGCGTCGATGCGAATAGTCACTGTCGTCAGGCTCCTTCGAACTCCCTCCTTGGTAGCATTGGATGTCGTGGCATATCTCGCCGAAAACTCCGGCATTTCGGGCTGAACACGCGATCGGACGAGCCAGCTGTTGCGGATTTTGGCATTCTCTGCCGTGTCGCGCGCGAGAGGGCAATGAGGTACCCGGAAAGCACACTTTGTCGCGGCTGGCTGGATCGCGCCGCACGGCTGCCCGCCCAGCCGACTCATGTCGCGCTTGGAAAAGGCATAGCCGACGGGTTAGACCCGTTTCGACCACGTTACTTTTTCGTGACGATCATTTTCCAAAGGGCTATTGTCGCCCGCAGGCCCTCGAAGCGAACTCCACTCGCGGCACCTGACGGATGGAACCGTATCCATTAACGAGTGAACTCAATGAGCACGTCACCCGCATCTGAAATGGATCATAGCCTGGCCAGAATGAATTTGCCGGATCTTAGGCTCAATTACGACCCGATAGATCCGGATCAGTTCGATCGCCCAATCGTCTCGATGTGCATTGAGACTGGTGAACATGGTGACGAGCTCCCGCTGCACTCGCATAAGAAGGGACAATTGGTCGTCGCCTCACATGGATCAGTCATGTGTCGTGCCCCTGGTGGGTTATGGATCGTTCCTCCGCAAGGAGCCGTGTGGATACCTCCTGGGGTCATGCATAGCAATTGCGTATCAGACAATGGAAAGGTCTACCTCGTCTTCATCGATCCGCTGGCAAGTATGCTTCCAAACACTTGCTGCACATTCACGATATCGTCGCTCGTTCGCGAGTTGATACACCGGCTATCCGTATTTCCGCCACTTTATCCCGTTGAAGGACCGACGAGCCGACTCGGTCGAGTGCTGCTCGACGAATTGGTGCAGATGTCCACGGAACAGATGTACTTGCCAATTTCCACGGACAGCCGACTTCAACATCTCGCGGCATCACTGCTCAATGATCCCGGCGACCGAAGCACCATCGATGAACTCGCCGCCCGGTATGCAATGAGTGTGCGGACCTTCGCCCGCCTGGTCTTGAAGGAAACCGGAATGACATTCGGACGCTGGCGGCAGCGGCTTCATATCTTGGTCGCATTGCAACGCTTGACGGCTGGATCGTCGGTGCAGGCCGTTTCGCTCGATCTGGGCTATGAGACCCCGAGCGCGTTCATCACTATGTTCAAGAAGACAATGGGAAAGAGCCCCCGCCGCTTCCTCGCCGAACGGTCGAGCTTCAGCAACCACCAGCCCTTCACATAGCACGTATAGAACCACAGCCCCGGCATTGAACCGGGGCTGTGGTTCGTGACGCCTTATCGAGAGCTGAAGGGCACCAGCGGATATTCCAGGTCTGCTTCGGCAATTGCCCTCGGTGAAACGACGCGCGGCTTGCCTTTTTGCGCCTGAAGCAGAGCCACGGCGGAATTCACGTTTTGGCCGCTTGAGTCAAATTTGATCGTCCCAGACGACATCAAGACTGGCTGCATTTCCGTCAGCTTGAGCGCGTCGTGAATTGCCCCCGATTCCGACGAGCCCGCACGCTTTACCGCATCCCTGACGATCTGCACGGCCTCGAAAGCGCATGCCGCATTTGCGTCGAGCCATTCATTGGGGTAGTCGGCCGCGAACATCTCGAGAATTTTGTGCGCGTCGGGCGCCTTCGGATTGTAGTAGAGCGCCGACGCCATCGCGCCGTCAGCGTATTTGCCGAGCGCGTCGTAATATGCCTTGTCGATAACGCCGTTCGAATTCGCCGAGTAGATCATTTTCGGGCTCCATCCCTGCTTTACACACTCACGTGTGATCATGATGGCGTCGTTGACCCGGGTGATCGGGAAAAGCATGTCAGCGCCGGTCGCTTTTGCCTTTGCAACTTCGACCGAGAGATCCTTGGCCTTCTCATCGTATGGAATGAACTCGGTGAGCTTGATCGGGAGATCGACCTCTTTCCAGGCCTGTGCTATGCTCGTTGCGCTGGACTGCCCCATCACGTTGTTGAGGTGGAGGACGACCGCGCTGGCTGGCGCACCGTTGAGGGTCGGCAACAGAGCTTTCAAATCGACAAGCGACTGACGAATGATCATCAGCGACGTCGGATAGTAGCGGAAGACCTGAGTGAACCCCTGCGAGGTCACTTGGGTCGCGCTGGCGATATGCACGACCATCGGGACCTTCGCTGCTTCGCAGGCCTGAAGCGCCGAGATGGTCGCGCCTGAGTCCCAGGCGCCTATGAGGACCGTACAACCCTGGCGGATCAGGTTCTCCGCAGCGATGCGGCCATTTTCCGGCCGGCTCTGCGTATCGGCGTGACTGACCTCAATGTCATCACCGTACTTCTGTCTGGCGAACTTCGCGCCGAGATCAATGCCCCGCACGCAAGCCTGTCCGGGGAACGCCAACACGCCGCTGCTGGGCATGATCGCGCCGATCTTAACCTTGACTTGGCCTACCGCCCTGACCGGCCACGATACAAGCCCGGCGGCGATGCCAGCACCGCTGCCGAGTACGGCCCGGCGAGTAAACCTTTTTCCGATGCGATTCTTCATGTGAAGTCTCTTTCAGTTGACTACAATGGAAATTGCGGCGATTTGGTGGGAAGCTTTAAGAATGACAGCGCGCTGCAGCGCGAACACAGCTGCAACACGAGCACGCTTGATGATCGCAGTAAGCGGAAACGCATCAGATTATATTCCTACCTCGGTCTTGATCAGATTTTCCTCACTATCGTCATAGAGCGAATCGATCAGTGACCGGTACCGCTCCATTATTTGCTTGCGGCGTTTTTTCCGCGTTGGCGTCATCACGCCATTCTCCGGAGAGAGCTCCTCCGGAAGTATTCGAAAGGCCTTGATCTGCTCGGCCCTCGCTAGCCGACCGTTCGCTTTGGCAATCTCGCCTTCAACCATCCGGACGACGATCTCTGACTCCGCCAGATCCGAATAGTGCGCAATGCGAAGATCACGCGATTTGGCCCACTCCATTGTCGCGGTTGCATCTACTTCGATCAACGCGGTCAGATACTTCTTTCCTTCTCCGATCACCGCCGCTTCAGAGATGAAGGGACTGTGCCGGATTTCATTCTCGATCTGCGTGGGGCTGATCGATTTGCCGTTGGATGTGTTGATGATCTCCTTCTTTCGATCGACCAGCTTGAACAGGCCTGTCGGCCCAATCTCCACGATATCGCCGGTATAAAGCCAGCCATCGCGGAGGGCCGACCTCGTTTCCTCTGGCTTATTCCAGTATCCGACAAAGAGCCCAGGACCTTTGACGATCATTTCTCCGTCTTCAAGAACGGCAGTTTCCCACGCCGCATCATGTACGGGGACGCCTACGGTTCCCGCTTCCGGCCATTCAGCCATCTGGACCAGGTTCGCTCCAACCAGCTCGGTCTGCCCGTAGCATTCCTTTAGCTGCAGTCCCCACAGCTGCCACAGAGACATGAGTTCGGAAGGCATCGCGGCCGACGACGTATAGGTGACGGTGAGATGTTCAAACCCGACCTCGGCAAGCAAGGGACGGAAAATCCGTTCCCGGCAGACGGCGAACAGGGCGGATATGAACGGGTTGGGCACACCGCCGGCCTGACGGTCGTCGAGCGCCTTGCGAGCGATCGTCATTGCGAATTGGTAGTCTTGCTTCTGCTTCTCAGACCCCGAATGAACCTTACTGAGGATCTGGGTGGCAAACCTCTGATAGAACCTCGGCGGAGCCATGAAGTAGGTTGGCTTCACTTCCTTGATCGTTTGAGCGAAATCAGCGCTCGATTCCCCAAAGTACGGCACAAGCCGGATTAGCAACGGCAACGTCGTTGCCTGCGCGCGCGCAACCGTGTGGGACATCGGAAGATGCACCACGACGCGATGCGCATCGGAAGGCAAACTCGAATTGAAGGTTGTTACTGAGTGCGCGCCAGCGAGTAGCGAAAGGTGGGTTAGCATCGCACCTTTCGGAAACCCCGTCGTACCGGATGTGTACCCAATGCTCGCGAGATCGCTTGCCTTTGATTTCGCAATCTGCTCCCTAAGGAACAAATCAGCGTCGACCGCGATTCCTCTCAAGAACTCCTGGAGCGGGACAACATTTGCGGAGCCGCCCGCTCCCTTCCACTCCGGGTCGAGCACTATGATTTTACTCAACTTGTCGGCCAGGCCTGACGCCAGGACAATATTGAGTTGAAGTTCGCTCCCGACAAAGACGAAGGATGCTCCGGAATCGCTGAGGTAGTAGCCAACTTCTTCTGGCGATGACGTAAAATAGACGCCGACCATCACTCCGCCGGCGCAGATCGTCGCCATGTCCGCAAGCAGCCACTCTTGGGACACGTCTCCCATGATGGCCGCACGGTCACCGTGTTTGAATCCGGCTCTCTGCAGAGCCGCGGCCAAATTAGCGACCAGATCTGAATACTGCCTCCAGGTTGTCGCAGTCCATTCGCCCCGGCGCTTCTGCTTGAATGCTATCTCGTCCGGCCGCGCTGCTCGTCGAGAACTCAGAAGCTGCGGAATGGTTACATCCGCGAACTGAGCCCCCGACGTGAAGTGTTCGACGTCCATTTCACCGCTCCGCGAAACGCTTGCGCTTTTCGGCGAACGCGGCGACCGCATCCCTCCGATCAGGCGATGCGAAAGTGATAGTCTCCAGAGCAGTCGACGTATCCAGCAATAGGTGCGAATATTGCTTGATGATCTTGTTGACGCTGTATTTGGTCCAAATGATCGCTTCCCTCGGACCGCTCGCGAGCATCTCAGCGTATTCGATCGCGGCCTCCTTGACGTCTCTGTCGGAAATGACGTCGTTGATCATTCCGATGGAAGCCGCCTTTTCCGCGGAAATGAATTCGCCGGTCATGAGATAGTGTTTCGCACGGGCAGGCCCCATCAGGAGAGGCCAGATCACAGCCCCTCCGTCACCTGCGACGACACCCGCCGTGACATGCGTATCGGCGAACCGTGCTGTTGGATTTGCGAAGATGACATCGCAGAAGAGAGCGAGCGTCGCGCCGAGACCAACGGCAACGCCGTTGACTGCAGCAACGATAGGGACTTCGACTTCCAGCATATTCCGAATGAGATGACGCCCACCTCGGGTCGGCGAAGGAATCGGGCTCTTGTCGAGCGTCTTCTGATCGCCACCGGAACAGAAGCCGCGCCCGGCGCCCGTCAGCACGATTGCGCGTGTCGCCTTGTCGTCGTCCAGCTCGACGAAGACGCGCTCCAGCTCGTGGTGCATATCCCAGTTGATCGCATTCAGGATTTCCGGGCGGTTCATGGTTACGACGGCAACACCGCTCGGACGCCGCTCGACAATCAGATATTTGTAGCCCTGCTTCGACATTGGTCTGCTCCCGTGTTTTCCTGGACACTTTACTTTTGCGGCCGCATGGCGCGAATCTGACCGAGGATCTCCTCCGTCGGCCGCACGACATTGTTTCTGTCATTGAAGTGCGGGATGACGTAGCGCCCGACCATTTCGATCGCTTCCATGATCTTCTCGTGATTTACGGAGTCCAGATGCAGAAGGACCT